>JAHHGU010000022.1 GCA_019359765.1 Aphanothece sp. CMT-3BRIN-NPC111 | reverse complement strand
ACAGAGAATCGCTACTTCCCTGCCCTTAGTGAGAAGGGATACGGATAGAGTGGCATCTCAACTCGCATGGCAGTATTTTGAGCGCAACTGGAACCCCCAAACCGGGTTAGTAAATGCAGCTGATAACTATCCTGTGGCTACTCTATGGTCTCAAGGCAGTGCCTTACTAGGTATTCATGCGGCTCGCCAGCTGGGAGTTATTTCTCAAGATCGATTTAGTCGCGCCATCGCTCCCATGTTGCAAACCCTAGAAACAAAACTATCGACAAAGGGTTTGTCTAATCAAGGCTATAGCACCAGTTCAGGGCAGGCGATGCGACTTGATAAACCTGACCTACAAGTGACAAGCGGCTCCTCCGCAGTGGATGCAGCCAGATTTTTACTGGCTTTACATGTTTTGAGAACGCAATACCCAGAGTATCGCGATCGCATCAATAGCATCGTCGCTCGCTGGAACTTGCCGCAACTCGTCAAAGATAATTTGTCACAAGGCGGTATAGCCGGAGCTTCTGGAACACAGGGTTACTACCAATACGCTGCTGATAGCCTCAGGCTATGGAACATCGAAGCGCCGAATGTGCAAAAGAATACCTCAGTAGCAGTCGCTCAAAGCAGCGCCAGCAACTCTGGATTTAGCAACGAGCTAGCGAACGATCCTTATCTACTTTGGGGATTAGAATTAGGCTGGCCCGATTATATCAAGACCCAAGTGCTAAGTCTCTTAAAAGGACAAGCACAACAGTCCTACTTTAAGTACTACAGTGCCTCGACGAACGATCAACCCTGGCTCGCCACTAACACCAGTGGAAAAGCCAATCCGAACCTGGGGTTTCTCAGTACCAAAGCCGCATTTGCCTGGGAATCGCTTTTGCAGGGCGATCCCTATGCGAAAACACTGCGACAATACGTTCAGAATCTAACTGAGGAAAATCGCGGCTACCTTTCAGGGCTATACCAAAATTCCCAACCGGGTAGGAAAGCTTCAATTGACGCGAACACTAATGCGATGATTTTAGAGAGTTTGCTTTACCAAGCCAGAAATGGTCGTCCTCTTGTCTTTTAAACTTCATTATGGGCCTAATGATTGCTCATTATGCCGATCCATTACCCCGTATACGGTCAGTAGCGCCAACTGTACAAAAGTGAGCAAAATAAAATGAAGAAAACTACCGCTCTATGGTTATGGGCATTGAGTGGCATCGGCGCAGTGGCTGTCTGTCTATCTTTTGGGCAGGAAAGTCAGGGAGCTGAATCTACAACTTATGGACGACGAAACCCCACAGATGTGATCTTGCCTGATTGGCAGGGCAACTGGGATTGTAACCTGGACGGTCGGCAGACAGAGTTGGATCTCCAACTACTGGCAGATACGCTTTGTCAAGGTAATATTTGTCAAAACGTCTTCAAAATAGCCGGTCGCATGAGCTACCAGGGAGGAAGCAATATGCCTGTAGAACAAAGAGAAATAGGCCAAGGCGATCTTCCTAGCTCTCGTCAAGATCACCTGCTTCCCCTGCGCTTCAACAGTAACGAGGGCTGGCTACAGATGCTGCTGATGATGCATACTGGCAACCGTGAGTCTGCTAGCGGCTATGTCAATTGGAATGGCATTCCGTTTGGAATTCAGTGTCGCAAAGCTGGCGCTGTTTCCTTGAAGATAAGTTTGGCAGGAAATACAAAAGCTGAGACCGCAAATTGACGGCGGTATGATTTTAGAAAGACAACTTTACTAAGCCACAATTACCGCCCCATTTTAAGTTTCATTATCATTGCCATCATGACATCGAGTTCTATTGTTGAGCCTTCACAAAACTTTTTGGGCAACACGCGATCGCGCCTGAAAAAAAGAACACTGCTATTTAGATACCTAGCTTTAATCAGCCTAATTTTGGGAGCTTGGTATTTACAATGGCGCATCACCCATTCAATCAATTGGGATGCGTGGTGGATTTCTATTCCCTTACTGCTGGCAGAAATTTACAGTTTCGTAGGGGGTGTGATGTTTATCATCGGGCTGTGGCGGCCTCTAGAACGACAGGTAAAATCTCTAGATCAGTTGAGACCACCTATGCCCCCCTCTCAGTGGCCGACTGTGGATGTGTTTGTGACTTGTTACAGCGAGCCACCAGAAATGGTGGAGGAAACAGCTAGGGCAGCTTTGGCGATGGACTATCCGGTGACGAAGCTGCGGGTTTATGTGCTAGATGATGGCAATTCTCCAGAGATGCGGGCGATGGCGCAAAGGCTGGCTATAGAAGATTTGCAATCTCCCCTGCTACAACAAGAAGCACACCGCCTAGAATTAGAGCGATCGCACTTAGTTGCACGCTTAGAGGAACTCAATAGCATCAAGCCTGACATCGAAGCCGCTGAACAATTGCTGCAAAATTCATTACCAGAAAGTTCTAACGGTAATGCCAACACAGCCAACCGACTGTTGCAGAGTCTGCGACAGCTGATTTTAGCGATCAGTCCCAATCATCATAGTGTGGGAGAACGTCTGCAAGCGGAAAGCAAACTTATTAATAATGCCATTCATGAAAAAGAATTAGAATTAACCGAGCTTGCCCGTTGTCGTTATATTGCTCGTCCCAAACCGGCTGGCAAGGCCCACCATGCGAAAGCGGGTAACATCAATTACGCTTTGTTTTCTGGGGAAACAGCAGGAGACTTTGTGGTTACGCTCGATGCCGATCATATTCCCAAGCCACAACTGCTCAAGCGTGTCTTGCCGTATTTCTATACATACAATGTTTTCGCAGGAGTATACGAGAAAAATCGCATTGCTCTTGTGCAAACACAACAGGATTTTTATAACCTCCCACCAGATGATCCCTTTGGACATGCGGCTCATTTATTTTATGGGCCAATTCAACAAGGTAAAGATGGGATGAATGCAGCTTTCTATACAGGAACTAATGCGGTTCTCAGGCGTGAGGCGCTGGTGAGTGTAGGGCTGCAATATTTTGCTGATGAGTTTGCCAAGGACGAAAAACGGTTAGATGAATTTGAATTAGTCGGAGGCGTATCTAGCAACAGTATTACTGAAGATATGAATACAGCCATGCGTCTGCATGGTGCTGGGTGGAAAACGATCTATCACAATGAACTATTGGCAGTAGGTTTAGCCCCTGATGACCTCAGTTCCACGATCAAACAAAAGCTGCGTTGGGCACAAGGCACCCTGCAAGTGCTACAGCGGGAAAATCCTTGGAATAAGCGAGGGCTGAATTTTTGGCAACGGCTGCAATACTTTCAGACGATGTACAGCTACTTTTCCGGGTTTTTCATCTTTATTTTAATCGTTTGCCCAATTATCTATTTCTACACGGGCATTATTCCCGTTAAAGCTTATGGACCTGATTTTGCCATCCACTTTTTCCCAGCCTTTATTAGCAACCGCTTGACGTTCATGGCCGCTGGTTGGGGCATCCCGGCACGGGAACTGTGGCGTTCAGAGCAATATGCGATCGCGAATTTTCCCTTGTATATCCAAGCCGTTTGGAGCGTGTTCAGCGGACAACCGCTTAAATTCGTGGTAACGCCCAAAGAGCGCCAATCTGGGGTATATCTAAGTCTGGTGAAGCCACAATTAGTTATCTTCGCCCTCACTATTCTGGGAATGTTGTACAGCCTTGTACTTTTTGCCATAGGCAGACTAAACGATCCTTGGGTTCACCTGTTAAATGCAGCTTGGGCAGTCTATAATTTGACACTGCTATGGGCAGTTATCCGCGCAGCTATCTGGCAACCGCCGCAATCATCTGCCTAAAAGCGCATACAGAATCTAGCAGAGTCTAGCTAAAAACCCTTATCACCGCTACACTAGCTCTCGTTCAAGTCTTAATCGTAATAGGAGTACAATTGCATGAGTTCTGTTGTCAAAGTCGTTCAACCCACCGGCATCTTAGACGGGATTAAGGGTAATCAGCTGCGTCGAGAGATTACTGATGTTGTGGCTAGTGGGGCCAATATTGTTTTGATTGACCTTCAAGATGTATCGTTTATGGATAGTTCTGGTTTAAGTGCTTTGGTTTCAGCGCTGAAAACGGTACGAACATCTGGAGGAAAGCTATATCTTTCCTCAATTAATCAGCAAATAAAAATGGTGTTTGACTTGACTAGAATGGATCGCGTTTTTGAAACCTTTGCTAATCAAGAAGAGTTTAACAAAGCTGTTTTACCAAAAGAATGATATCCGGTTAGTAGTTAGTAAGTAAGAAAGACAACTACTAACCACTAACCGACAACATCCATTTTCTAACTTTAACAGTAATTAGTTTTAATGCTAACCAAAGTTAACTTTTAGCAAAGATAAATCATCATCAAAAGTATCCTGAAAAGTTAATTTCTTAATTTGCTCTAACAATTGATCTAAATTAGAGTTATTTGCCCTTCTAAAATCGGCTAGTAAGTTAGCGAACGCATCCAGACCCCAGATCTTGCCGTCGGCTCCATGAATTTCGTAAGCACCATCGCTAAAGATGTACAAACTGCTATTTTCTTCGATTTGATAATACTCATCATCAAAATCGCCATCAGGTAATATGCCAATTGGTAAACCTGGAAGTCCTAGCTGTTTAACTTGAATGTTTGTTGCCGATGTCCCAGTTAGTAATATTGCTGGTGGATGTCCAGCACAGGAGTAAACAAGTTGGCGACTTACTAGGTTATAAACTCCATACCAGATTGTGAAATACTTATCAGTTGTCATCTCAAAAACCTGGTTAAGTGCCTTAAGGACGGCGCTAGGCTGATAAAAGTTAGTGTTGGGCAAAGATTGCGATCGCATTACATTGAGTACAGAAACTGACAGCAGCGCCGAACCAACCCCATGTCCAGATACATCCAGCAGATAAAGAGCTAAATTATCATCATCAAGCTTGTAATAGTCAAAGCAGTCACCCCCTAATTGTGCCGACGGTATAAACAACTTATCTGTATTGATAGTCCCCTTCAGGGGTAATGGCAAGAGCGATCGCACATATTCAGCCGCATCATCTAATTCGGTACGTAACTTTTTGTTTAGTTCCTCCAAAGCTTGCTTTTGGTTTCGCAAATCCTCATTAAGTTGGTATAATCGTAATCCAGCACGCACCCGCGCCTGCAATTCATTCAAATCCAATGGCTTAGAGAGAAACTCGTCTGCACCAACGTCAAGTCCTATAACTCTATCCTCCACTTCTCCCTTTGCTGTTAGTAAAACAAAGAAGGCGGTTGATAGTTCTGGATCGGCCTTAATGTGGCGACATACTTCTAGTCCATCCACAGGCGTCATCATCCAATCACAGACGATCAAAGCCGGACGATGTTGTTGCGCTTGTTTAATTCCTTCTTCACCATTGCTAGCGACTATGGCTTCATAGCCCTGCTTTTGAATGGTTCTTTTTAAAATCAGCCTTAGTGTAGGATCGTCATCAATGATTAGAATTTTAAACATAGAAACTGAATAATTTAAGTAATTAACAGCAGGTTGTTGGTAATCGCTACCAATATATCCCAGCTTATCATTGCATCAAAAATTATGGGTAAGTGAGAATGCCTAATAAATTTCATCTCCAAGTTGATTCTAGGCTTGCTGCTGCTGAACAAGTGCGGTCATGGTTTGAGCAGTTAAATCAGCCAGTTATTCCTGACAAATTAGTCTGGTTACAGTGTCTCACCCTGCTACAAGAAGGCTTTATTAACATTGCCGAACACTCCCACAAAAACCTGCCGCCTGAAACTCCTATTGATATTGAAGCTGTGCGGTTAGATGACCGTATAGAGATTCGCATTTGGTCTCAGGGGCCTCCCTTTGATTTGCAGCAGAAATTAAGCGAAATTCCTGAACTTGAGGATAATTATGATGAGCGTGGGCGTGGATTGAAAATTATCTCTGAATGGGCAGACGCGTTTAGCTATGACCGCACAGAAGATAATCGCCATTGTTTATATATTATGAAGTGTTATTAAATAGTTTTGAGTTTTGAGTTTTGAGTTATAAGAACTTTCTTTAATTCAAACTCAACCTCTACTCAGTGACTTTGTCTAATTCCTGCATCTTTATCCATGTTTAGCTTATATCATCTCCGATGGATTCATTATGAATTATGAGGTTGGGTTAAACGCAGTGCAAACCAAAGCCAAGCGGATAAATGTTAGGTTACTCTGCGATCGCCCTCCGGGCGGCACGGAGCGCCATCATGCTGCGCTTACGTGTCTCAATCCAACCTACGCATCTTGTAAGTATTTAAGCGGATCTGATATTACAAGGACAACGAACCCCGTCAAGTCCATGAGGATAATTTTGAATTATTTTTTAAACTCCTTAATTCAAAACTCAAAACTCAAAACTCAAAACTCAAAACTCAAAACTATTAACGTCACTGTTTAGCCAAAAACGATTGAATACGGTTGATAAATTCTTCTAATTGTGATATAAGATCGCTAGATCCTTCTATCTTTTGTTGATGAAACTGTTGTTCTAGTTTTTGTGCTGCTAACTGCATGGGCGTGGCTCCAACATTAGCACTCGCACCTTTAAGATGATGGGTTTCCTGCTCAAGCTTGCGAAAGTCCTTATTTGCGATCGCCTCTTTTGTTGCCTCTACATGAATTTGGGCATCTTCAACGAACATTTGTAACAGTTCCAATTCAAATTCCGCGTCGCCGTCAGAAATCTCATGCAAATGTTCCCAGTTAAGATTTAGTGAATCGGTATCGGTGGTGCTAGGTTTCAAATCGGACACGTTTGCCTCCTATTGCTTAAAAGCTTTGAAGTAAATCCCGCTAAATAAATTTAGGGTATATTAAATCTCAGTTTTGCATATTCCACGCTTGACGCGGCTCTATGTCAAGTTTTATTATTTTGTCCCTAAATAAATTTATGGGTTGGGGCTTCCGACCTAAGTTTTGAATGTTGAAGCTATATACTAATATTGAATTAAAACTAAAAATCAACATTCAAAACTATTTTAGGTGAGTATTTTCTGAGTCCAATGCTGTAGCATTGCTGCTAATTTGTCCTTAGATACCGGCTTACTCATATAGTCATTCATCCCAGCATCGAGACACCTTTGTTCGTCTTCTTTCATGGCATTGGCTGTCATAGCAATGATCACAGGGGGATGACCGCTGGCGAAAGAACTTTCCTGCCGCTGGCGAATCTGGCGCGTAGCTTCAAAACCATCCATCACTGGCATTTGGCAGTCCATCAGAACTAAGTCGTAGGGAACTTTTTCCAATAGGCGCAAAACTTCTTCACCGTTAGCAGCTACATCGGCTTCGTAACCCAAGTTTTTGAGCTGCTTGAGAGCTACTTTCTGATTCACCAAATTATCTTCAGCCAAGAGAAGTTTTAGCTTGGGCTGAGCGGGTTCAGAGGCAGTATTTGCCGTCGCTACAGTTTCCGGCTGCGGGGGGGCTGATATTTGCCAGTTACCAGAAGCGTTTGCACTATCTGGCTCTGGCTGGCTTCCTAAGACAGTCATAATGGTATCCAGTAGTTTGGAAGGCTTAACAGGTTTGACCAGATAAGCAGAAAATCCTACCTTTAGCGCCCGTTTCACCTCATCTCGTTGATTTGTGGAAGTGAGCATAATTAACGGTACCTTAGCCAAAATAGGATTTGCCTTAATTTGTTCCCCTAAACTCAAGCCATCTGCCTGGGGCATTTGCATGTCAATCAAGGCAACATCATAGGGCATATTCTGTTCGCAAGCTTCTTGTAAAGCTTTTAGGGCGCTAGCAGCACTATCAGCCTCATCAACTTGCATCTCCCAACGGGCGGCTTGATGGCGAACCACTTTCCGATTAGTAGCGTTGTCGTCCACTACCAAAATACGCCGATTAATCAGACTAACATCTTTTATAACTGGAGCATAAGGCTGAGATTGTTTGGTGAATGGAACCGTAAACCAAAACTTAGAGCCTTGCCCCAAATGGCTTTCCACCCCAAGTTCTCCTCCCATCAATGTTACCAGCTGCTTGCAAATAGCTAGTCCCAAACCCGTGCCGCCATACTTGCGGCTGGTGGAAGCATCGACTTGGGTGAACGGGGAAAAAAGTTTCTTTTGCTCTTGAGAAGTCATACCAATGCCCGTATCCGTTATAGCAAAGCGGATTGTGGCTGTAGTGAAGGTTTCTGTTGGCATAGATACCCGGATGACTACTTCTCCAGAGGCGGTGAACTTGATGGCGTTGCCAACTAAGTTAGTCAGAATCTGCCGCAAGCGACCTGCATCGCCCTGAAGGCGGGTGGGGACGTTGCGATAAATTAACGCCGCAAGTTCCAATCCCTTTTTATGAGCTTGGGGAGCCAAAAGATCCAGCACTTCCTCAACACAGGTAGCTAGGTCAAAATCTATAACTTCCAGTTGCATTTCCCCAGCCTCAAGTTTGGAGAAATCTAAAATTTCGTTGATCAGGCTCAAGAGAGCGTCCCCGCTAATACGAACCGTTTCCACGAAATCTCGCTGCTCTGGGTTCAGGGGAGTTTCTAAGAGCAACCCGGTCATCCCCAACACCGCATTCATGGGAGTGCGAATTTCATGACTCATATTCGCTAAAAAGGCACTTTTAGCTTGGGAAGCTAACTCGGCTTCGCGACGGGCGACTTCTAGTTCTTGCCGCTGAAGAGTTTCTAGTTTTAGCAGTTCAGCTTGGGCGATCGCAATACCCACTTGGTCAGAGATTTGCCGCAGGAGATCGATTTCAAAGCTAGACCATTCCCTGGCGGCTACGCATTGATGAGCTATTAATAAACCCCAGAGGTCTTCATGTAGTAGCAGGGGCACTACCAAATTCGCCTTGACTCCAAGGTTTTGCAGAAATTCCTTATGGCAAGGTGGAAGGTCAGCTTGCTCAACATCGGGAATAACCCGAATTCTTCCCTGACGGTAGCGCTGTCTATATTCTTGTCCAAAGCAAGTATCGGTTGAGTTTTGCCCTTGAATTGGAGAATAGCCAGGAACCACTGCTTCTGTGACGACGGTGCCAGATTCATCTTCAAGAAACTGATAGATTAAAACCCGGTCAGCCTGAAGAATCTTTTGCACTTCTGTGACTGTGGTTTGGAGAACTGCTTCTAATTCCAGGGACTGGCGAATCTTGAGGGTGATGTCGGTAAACAGTTGCGATCGCAATGTCTGCCGCTGTAATTCCTCCTCTGCCCGTTTGCGCTTGATGAACTGCCCGATTTGGCTACCAATCCCCCCCATCATATTGAGCAACTCTTGGTCAGGCTGCTGAATTTCACGGCTGAAGAAAGTCATGACACCCAGCATCTCGTTCTCGGTAACTATGGGGAAACCGAAAGCTGTGTGCAGCCCTAATTTAGCTGCAATCTCGCCGCGCAGGAACTTTGCATCTTTAACAACATCAACCATCCAAGCGGGTTTGCCGCTGGCCCAAACTACACCGGGCAAACCGATGTCCGGTGCAAAGGTGGTTTGGTGAGTAACAGCCTGCAACTCTTCAAACGATGAATGGTCAGCGACTAAAATTGTCAAGCTTGGCGATTGTATTGGCTTCTCAGTTCTATCCTCTACTTCTAGTGAATACGGCACAGGTGAGTTTTTTAAGTTTTCCCCTGCTTTTTCTCTGGCTGACGGGACGCTATAACCCTCCCGATGCCAGATGTCACAACAACGCAGCACATTCCCCTGGCGATCCAAGTTCCAGAATTCACCTAGGGTCAATCCCAAGCTATCGCACATAGCTTGCAGAATTTTCGGAATGGCAATGGCGAGGGTGGCTGACTCTGCCAATACGCGAGTTATACTGTGCTGAGCTATCAAACGCTGTTCTGCCTGGTGACTCTCAGTGCGGTCAATGCCAGTGCAAACAATGTATTCAAACGAGCCTTTATCGTCAAGCAGGGTGGTGTTTGTCCATGCGATCAGCCGCCGATTTTTGTCTTTTGTAACCCACCAGCTTTCATACTCCTTCGAGCCGTTCCCAGATAGCAGTTCTTGAAAAAGAGCTTTTACCGCCTCCACTTCTTCAGGAATTGCGAACAATTTCCAGAAATACCTATCTCTTACCTCATCGAACGAGTAACCTGTTGTCTGTTCGCAGGCTCGGTTAAAGCGGACGATTTGCCCTTGAGGGTCAAGAACCATTACTAAGGCACCGGCTGTATCAAGGACGGCAGAGATAAAGTTGCGTTCTTTCTTGAGGGACGCCTCTGCCCTTTTGCGCTCAGTAATTTCACGATAGATTAGGTAGTAGACTCCAGCAAGAATAATAAAAATCAGCAATACGCTAACGGAGAATACTAAGATTGTTTTTCTTACGCTCGCTTGGGCTGCCTGCGATCGCGATTCCAACAACCTGTTCTCCTCATCCTGCATCTGGGCGATTGTCTGGCGGACTTGATCCATGACTATTTGGCCTTGGTTCGTCCGGACAAACTGCAATGCCGGATCGAATCCTTGGTTTTTACGCAAGTCAACGCCTTTTTTAAGTAAGTCAAGCCTTTGTCGAATCAGAGGCTCCAGCCTATCGAGTCGCTGCTGCTGGCTGCGGTTATCCGCAGTTAATTGCCTGAGTTCCTTAACCTTTTTACCAACGAGCGGCAATGCTGTTGTGTAAGGTTCTAGATAAGACTGTTCTCCTGTGAGAATGTAGCCACGTTGCCCTGTTTCAGCATTTGTCAAGCCTGAAATAACATTGTCGAGATTTTCCAGCACCTGGTAGGTGTGCTCTACCCGCCTGGAAGTATCTATCAATTCGTTTATACTCTGGTATGTCACCACGCCAACGGCGACTAGAATTGTCGAAGTCAATCCAAACCCTGTAGCAATCCGCTTGAAGAATTGCTGACGCCCCTTCTGTGCCCCTTTGCTCTCAGAGGTGGCAAGTACCAAATTTGCTAAATTACGCCGCATTTCAAGTTGCTTAACGACTTGGCGACCTAAAACTCGTAATGCCTCTACCTGTTCTGGGCTGAGGTTGCGTGGTACATTGTCAATCGCACAAAGGGTGCCGATGGCGTGTCCTTCTGGGGTAGTCAGGGGTGTACCAGCATAAAACTGGACATGAGGAGGGCCGGTGACTAGAGGGTTGTCAGCGAACCGTTCGTCAGCTGTTGCATCAGGAACAATAAAAACTTCATCAGGTTGTAGGATGGCATGGGCGCAGAAGGCCATATCACGGGGGGTTTCTAGGGCATCTAAACCCTGTTTGGACTTGAACCACTGACGGTTGCCATCCACCAAGCTGATTAAAGCAATGGGAGTACCACAAATATAGGAGGCTAAACGGGTTAAATCATCAAAAGCTTCTTCAGCCGCTGTGTCGAGGACTTTATAATTTCTCAGCGCCTCAAGTCTCTCAGCTTCGTTATCAGGTAATGGTGCTTTCATTTTTGCTCCTCATCCCAGGCTGAAGTCTTAACTATTTCGCGCCCTGATCCCCCACTATAAAGGTAGCCCGTTTACTGGGTGGATATAAGATCGATTTTAGATTAAAGAATTGACCTCGCCCTGCATAGTAGAGACGCCCTGGCAGGGCGTCTCTACTTGAAGCAAATTTCACGTCCTCCGCCCTAATTTTGTCAAAAGACAAAATTAGGGCGGAGGATAGTTGACTAGTTAACAATTTTTTTGATATAGCCTATAAAAATCTTAAGCATCTGGCAAATAGAAAATAAGGCATCGCAAAACTTATATTAATTTTAAAATAATATTTTTGTTTAATGCAAAAATACAAATCTCCAACTGAAAAAATGCTTAACAATAAGCTAGCAATTTTTCTGTTGGAGATTAAGCTAATTAAGTTTTAGCTCTCTTCGCCGGAAGTACCACACCATAGAGTTACTCTGCTTGGTGCCGGGATGATCCTTGTGGTCAATTTTTTACCATTGTAGTGGTTGTTCAACGGTACTTTCTTTTCTTCGGCGAGTACTTGAAAATCGAGACTTAGTAGCGTCCTCTAGAAAAGCTGCCACCGCCGCTGCCGCTGCTTCTACGGCTATTGCCACCGCCACCGGGTGCTCTTTCCTCGCGGGGTTTAGCCTTGTTGACTTTCAAATCCCGCCCCATCCACTCAGCCCCATCAAGAGCTTCAATGGCAGCCGTTTCTTGAGCATCTGTTTCCATTTCCACAAAACCAAAGCCACGCATGCGACCAGTCTCCCGGTCAACAGGTAGCTGCACCCGCTTCACAGTGCCATATTCCGCAAATACTTGGGTTAGGTCTTCTTGGGTGACTTGGTAGGACAGGTTGCCTACATAGATTGACATTGAGGATCTCCCTTCTTCATATGGTGTAGAGACTTAGATTCGGAGAGATGCCTGTAAATACAATAAAACACACTCTGCAGCCGAATTAAATTTCTCGTGACTAATTTAACACAGAAGCCGATTAATTTTACTCAAATTTTTACAAATTCAGATTTGTTTACAATCCTTTATAATCTGCCGTGTGCACTCGCCTACCATAAGTACTGCAAGGTTTTAAACAAGCAATTTATAGCAGTCCTAAATGATTCATGAATTTATACCCCCCGCCTGCTGTCGTCACCCTGCTGCTTCGGGGGGAATACAGGAGGGTAGTAGTTACGTTTTACAACTCAAATCAAATTGCTATAGCTGAGGTTTTTATTGTCATTGAAACTCAAGGAAAGTTTTTAGGGAGTAGCTTGCCAAAAGCTATGCCCAAGATAGAGCCAGATCAACACAGCATCTGCAACAATCTAAAGGTAGAGATAAAAAAATGCCCGCACTATCTATCATTACATTAACCAAAATTAAATTTAGAGGTACTATGGCGTTGCAGCAATGAATCGCATCAGTGAGAGTTTCAAGCATCTTAATACCAGCGACATATAGGTATGTATAAAGGAAGCAAAATGCTGAGAGTAAAACGCTCCCAAATACTACGCTATGGTGTCGCTGTGTTCACAGTGGCGATCGCTCTAATTTTAAAGCTGCTGCTCAAACCTTGGATCGGACTGGAAGAAACTCCTTTTCTGACGTTTTTTGTCTCAATTGCGATCGCCGCTTGGTATGGTGGCATAGGACCAGGGGTAATGGCTACAGTAATGTCCGCTTGGGTTTGCGACTACTTCTTTCTAATTCCGCACTACGTCTTCTCACTCCAGACTGTGGGACAAGGCGTGCAAATAGGCTTGTTTGTACTAGAGGGGTTATTTATCAGTGTATTAGTCACATCACTACAATCTGCCAAGCGACGAGCCGAGTTAAACAAGCTAGAGATTCAGCATCATCAGGAAAGCTTACGCCAAACCGAGGAAGGCTTCCGCTTATTAGTTGAGGGCGTAAAGGACTACGCAATATACAGGCTAGATCCCCACGGGTACATTGTTAGTTGGAACGAAGGTGCCGAACGCATTAAGGGTTATCGGGCAGAAGAGATCATCGGGCGGCATATATCCTACTGCTACCCAGAGGAAGACATCCAGCGCGGCAAACCTGAGCAAAACCTGAAAGTGGCAGCAGAAGTAGGTCGGTTTGAGGGCGAAGGCTGGCGCATACGCAAAGACGGGTCAAGGTTCTGGGCGACTATGGTAATTACAGCATTACGAGATGAGGCCCAAAATCTAAAAGGCTTCGCAAACGTATTGCACGACATCACAGAGCGCAAACGGGCAGAAGAAGAACGCAACCAGTTGCTTGCCCGCGAGCAAGCTGCACGCGCTCTGGCTGAGGCAGCTACAGACATGTTTCAACGTCTGCAAGCAATCACCGATATCACCAGTGGCTACGGCACCTCTTCGACGAACGCGCCCCTATGCGTCGACGACCTGCTGCATGAGTTGCTTAGCCGTATCAGTGAGATCCTACAAACTGACACCGCAGCAATTATGATGATGGACGCTACTAGCAACACTTTCGTAGTGCGGGCAGCTAAGGGGCTAGAAGAAAAAATCAAGCGTGAGGTTCGCATCCCTATTGGTGAAGGGTTAATTGGGCGCGTTGCCTTAGAGCGTCAGCCGACGATTGTAGAGCAAGATGCTCATACTAAATATAATCCAGTATTGCGCGAGCTGGGGATTCAGTCGCTGATAGGTGTCCCATTGCTAGTTGGAGACGAAGCGATCGGAGCCATCCACGTTGGCACACTTTGTTCCCGCCAATTTACACAAGACGATGTGCAACTGCTGCAACAAGTTGCACAACGCGCTGCCTTGGCAATTGATCGCGCGCGTATGTATGAAGCAGAACGCAATGCACTTGTGCAGGCTCAGGAAGCCAACCGTGTCAAAGATGAGTTTTTGGCGATCGTCTCTCACGAACTTCGCACACCTATTCAATCAATACTCGGTTGGGCGCAAATGCTCCGCTCCCGGAAGTTGAATGAAGCCACCCTCAATAAGGCACTAGAGACAGTTGAGCGCAACGCCAAACAACAGGTGAAACTCATCGACGATATTCTCGATATCTCGCGTATTATTAGCGGCAATACTCGCCTGCATATGATTCAACTCCACCCTGTATCAATCATGGAGGCGGCGATTATAGCTGCGAGTTCGGCAGCTGAGGCTAAGGATATTCAAATAGAGTCTGTACTAGATCGTTCGGTAGGCTTTATATGTGCTGATCCAGATCGCTTGCAGCAAATGGTGGGGAATCTGCTTTCCAACGCGATCAAGTTCACACCTTCAGGTGGTAAGGTCATTCTCAGGCTTGAGCGCATTGAAAATAGCTCTGCGGAAAACAGCAGCAGGCAAGAAACCCCAGTCCCAAATTCCTACGCCCAGATTGTGGTGAGCGACACTGGAGAGGGTATTAGCCCAGAATTTCTGCCTCATGTGTTTGAGGACTTCCGCCAAGGCAATGGCTCACTGACAAGAACGCACGGAGGGCTGGGGCTGGGGCTGACAATCGTGCGCTACGTAGTGGAACTGCATGGTGGAACGGTTGAGGCCGCTAGTGAGGGGGAAGGCAAGGGAGCAACATTTACTGTGCAGCTACCAATTGTCAGCACTGGGGAGAAAAAAACTAGCTGCAATATTGACCCTTCACCTGTGAGTTTGCAGTTAAATGGTAAAACAGCGCCTCAAGATGTATTTCAATAAAAATTGATGCAACTCGCCGAACCGACTATTCCAGCTTTGATTATTTCTGGTTTTCATGCCCTATCCGATCCCATACGGATGAGAGTGCTAGAACTGCTACGGGAGCGGGAACTCTGCGTCTGTGAATTGTGCGACGCCTTGGGGGTTACTCAGTCTAAACTGTCTTTCCACTTGAAAACTTTAAAGGAAGCAGCCTTGGTTCGTACCCGCCAGGAAGGGCGCTGGATCTACTACAGTCTGAATTTGTCTCAATTTGTTGCCCTGGAGCAGTATCTAGCAGAGTACCGCCGCCTCGGGGAGATATTTCCGGCTCGTGCTTGCCAAGAATAGCGATCGCCAATGCGCTAATTGCTAACGCATAACTTGACATATCAAGTTTTTTTGATTTAATTATTACATCAACTTTTTTTGAAATAACCTATGGATTTGGTGCCTAGATGGGGCATGAAGTCAGTTCGCCGGATTGTCTGGCGAAAGGCAATAAACACTGCCATTTTCCGATCCGCGATCGCAGAAGGAATTGGCACTTTTATTTTGGTGTTTGCAGGTACTGGCGCTGTGATGGTCAACTCCTTGGGCGATGGAGTCGTAACCCATCTGGGCATCAGTTTTGTCTTTGGGGCAGTTGTAGCGGCGTTAATTTACACCCTCGGTCACATCAGTGGCGCACACCTTAACCCAGCTGTGACGCTGGCATTTTGGAGAAGCGGTTTTTTTCCGAAACACAAAGTATTGCCTTACATTTTGGCTCAATGTGTGGGTGCGATCGCCGCCTCAACTTTACTGCTGATTGCCTTGGGATCAGTTGCCAATTTAGGTGCAACTCAACCCTTAAACGACAACTGGCTACAGTCCTTAGTGCTAGAAACAGTCCTGACATTTATTTTGATGTTTGTCATCCTGGGTTCGGGACTTGACCGCCGCGCTCATATTGGCTTTGCGGGTTTAGCAATTGGGCTAACCGTGGGACTCGAAGCCGCATTTATGGGACCTATTACCGGGGCAAGTATGAATCCTGCGCGTTCTCTTGGCCCAGCAATTGTTGCAGGAATTTGGCAGCATCAGTGGGTTTATTGGGTTGCTCCAATTTTAGGAGCGCAGCTAGCAGTGATAGTTTATCGCCAACTGTCTAACGGATTTCGCGAGATTAAATAAGGAAACCCTATGAAAAAAGTTATGTTTGTTTGCAAAAAAAACTCCTGTCGCTCCCAGATGGCAGAGGGATTTGCTCGAACTTTAGGAGCAGGCAAGATTTCCGTCACCAGTTCAGGGCTAGAAGCTAGCACAGTTAATTCGACAGCAGTTCAAGTTATGGATGAAATTGGCATTGATATTAGCAATCAAACATCTAAACCTTTGAGTGATTTTAATCCCCAAGATTATGACGCTGTAATTTCTCTGTGCGGCTGTGGTGTTAACCTCCCAGAGTCATGGCTGCTACGTAAATTTTTTGAAGATTGGCAACTTGATGACCCAGATGGGCAACCAATAGAAATTTTTCAGCGAGTGCGAGACGAAATTAAGGAGCGGGTGAAAAAGCTAGTTATATCTTTCAGCTAAAAAGCCGAAATAAACTTAGCATTCTAGAAGTAGAGGTAACTAAAATACCTCTTGCACGCAGCCGATAAAATTTCTGTCTACATCTGCGTTTATCTGCGTTGATCTGCGGTTTATCTGCGTACTAAAAAATGCCAACGAATATTTTTGCAATAAAACTGAGCCAGTAAAACATATTTACCGCGATCAGTAATCCTTTACCAATGTATGAGTGAACGAATGGGAAAACGTAAAGCGTAGCTACCAGCACCAGCAGCCGCTCAATAAAAGAGACAATTTTCCCATATTTGTGCGGGTCCCAGTAGGAGATGGGACTAATAAAGCGAAAATTGCTAAAAGGGAAAAAGTGCCGATGCGCGTCATCGCTGTGTACTGGAAAGTCCAGAAGAGAATGCAACACCATGCTGGCGAAGACAATTTCAATGTGTTTCCACCCCAAGTAGCGGGCGATAACCCAGCCGATTAGTGCCAGGGGGATAGAATGAAAAGTAGCGATAATATTTTGCCAAAAAGTTTGGTAGTAAGCTGTTGACCAAATCTGGCGTTCCGGCAGGTGATAGACGAATTTCGCCAAAAGGTAGAAAACAAAAATTGGGATATCGGGTAAGATAGCGCCGATGACAATGAAAAGATTTGCTTGAGGTCGTTGGTATTGATTGAGAATTGCAAGATTGAGAATGGCGTGGCTGGGCGTGTTCACGGTTATAGATTTAACTGGTTTGATTGGTTTTGCCTTTGGTATCCTCCAGGTTGGTTGATTTTATTCAACCGCCACTGGCAGCACTATCATGCCGATCCCGATGGTTGGAATTGGCTGGAATATGGATTGTTTTTAATTCCTGGTGGATTTTATCTGGCATTGCTGATCCGTTGGTTACGTCTTGGCTGCCGTTTCCCCCGCCGTGAGGTTTGTGAGTTCGATCCAAATTACCAAAAAGCCTTCGGAGATGAAGTTCTCGCTCCTATTGTGAAATATTATTTTCACGGCGAGTTAGGAGACATTGAGAATTTGCCCCAAACCGGACCATTAATTGTGGCAATGAATCATGCCGGAATGTGTTTTCCCTGGGATTTCTTGAGCTTAGGTTATCTTTTGAGCCAAGCGCGAGGATGGGTGGTGCAACCGCTTGCCCATGTTGCTTTATTTGAACATCCCTGGGTAGTATGGTGGGTGCCTCCTGGATGGTCACAAGTTTTAGGTGGCGTTCAAGCCGATGCGGAAAGTTTGGAAGCTGCCGTTGCTAAAAAGACAATTCTGCTGTACGCGCCGGAAGGTTTACGCGGTCCTGCCAAAGGTTGGCGATCGCGCTATCAACTAGAGACATTTCATCCTAGTTTTGTTCGCTTGAGCGATCGCTACCACATTCCCATTTTGCCCGTTGTTTGCATTGGTAGTGAATCCTTGCATCCTTGGACTGTAAATATCAAAAAATTGGCTAAACGAGTAAGTCTACCTTTCTTACCCGTCTCTCTGTTGATGATCGTCTTTATTCTCTTCCCATCAATGGGAGTTTGGGCGATGAAAACTCGCCTAAAGTACTACGTTCAGCCTTTATATAAACCCTGGTCAGAAGAAGGTTCGGCAACTGAGAAACTGTTAGAACCAGAATTAAAAGCAACTACTTATATACAAGCCCAAAAATTACGAGAAAAGCTGCATATTAAAATTAATCAATTGTTGAGCAAAACCAACTACGAAAAAAAGTCTTAGTCAATCTCAACAAAGTGCGCGATCGCTTTGAGCAGTTAGCATCTTTATAATGCGCCAGATTATAAAAAATTTGGTTAAATAACTTCCTTATAGAACCCATTTGGGATCTCTGATGAGGAGGTAAGATGAGAAATAAATGCCCTACTCCAGCAGCTTAAGCGATAAAGAGTGGGAACTCATAGAGCTATTGCTGCCCCGTTGGACTAAAAGACAAACCCCAGGGTGGCATCTTCAGTAGTGAAATTTATACATTTCTTATTGGTTTGAGAGTAACGCTTTAATTTTAAATAAATAATGGCTAACTTACTTTATTTGAAGCAAAAACTACTTTACAGTTGTACTTCCATTGGGTTAAATATTGTGAGTACAACAGTATCAACTTGGTTGCTTTATTTTTGGTCGCCACCTCCTGATTCTGGTCGCCCTCAATACTTAGATATTACTGTAGTGGGAATTTTGCTGACAGTAGGGCGCTTTTGGGATGCAATAATCGATCCACTGATTGGACATTGGAGTGATATAACTCATAGTCGCTGGGGTCGCCGTAGACCTTTTTTAATATTTGCTACTCCTGCTACTGTAATTACTTTATTGTTATTGTGGACTCCCCCTACATCTAGTTCAAGAATTATTAATGGCTGCTACTTTTTGGTCTTTACAGTTGCTTTTTATACTAGCTTAACTTTAATCGGAATTCCTTATGATAGTAGCCTATCAGAAATGGCGGCTACGCCCGCAGAGCGTGTCAGCTTGAGTATGTGGAAAAATATTTTTGGCACACTTGGGGTATTGATTGGTGCGCTCGCAGCAGCACCACTTTTTGAGCGGTTTGGTGCAGTTTGGATGAGTTTGGGAGTAGGCGTAATTTTAATAATTTCTGTTTTGCTCACACTTTTAGGATTTAAAGAACAAGCTCCTACTAAATCTCACAGCATAAAATTAATAGCAAATCTGGGCAAGCTTTGGAAAAATTATCAATTTATCATTCTCAGTTTATCTACTTTAATGGTGCAGACTGCCTATGCCATGTTGCTAGCTAACTTACCTTATTTCGTCACAGTTGTATTAGGAAAGTCGGAAACCAATGTCAGTTTATTTCAAGGTGTTGTTGTGATAGCGATGATGTTAGCTGCGCCGATCTGGAATTGGCTAGCTAAAATATATCTTCATCGTTATTTAAGTATGATTGCTTTAATCGGTTTAGCAATAACTTCTAGTTTACTGTTTACAGTGGGCTTAATCCCAGAAGTTAATAAAACAATTCAAACTTTAGTTATTTTATCTATTCTAGCACCATTTTTAGGCGGTTACTTAATATTGATGTTTGCTCTGATGGCTAGTGTTGTTGATTACGATGAATTATTGACTAAACAACGTAGTGAAGCCTTATATTATGGAGCCTTTTCCTTATCAGCAGGTATGGGATTAGCACTAGCAACGTTGATTGTACCCCGTATTTTGACTATTTATGGTTATACAGCAACGGCTCCATTAGGTGTGAGATTAGTGTTTTTAGTAGCCGCCGTGATAGTTGTATTAGGCGCAATAATTTTTCAAGGTTATCGGTTGGGAGATACTATTGAAGAAACAAAATTAACCTTAAGCTTGAAACGATGATAGATTTTAAGCTGTTTCCACCCCTGAGCCAAAGCGATAACCTTTGCCGTAGACAGTGTGAATAAGTTGCGTTTCCCCCTTAGCCTCAATCTTGCGTCGCAGCAGCCGAATGAGAGCCGCCAGGACATTGCTACTGGGTTGGGAGCCATCTCCCCATAAGTGTTGATGAATTTGGGTGTGAGTCAACAACTGACCCGCGTAACGCATAAAATATTCCAGCAGCTGAGTTTCTTTTTCAGATAGCTCTATTGTGCGTCCCTGACGGTAGGCAAGCTGATTATCGCAATCCAGCTCTAGATCCGCTACCTGAAGTCTCTGAGTTGTCGCGGCGGATTCTAGCGTAGCTGAACGACGCAGCAGGGCGCGGACTCGTGCTAGTAACTCTCGCAGTTCAAAAGGCTTAACTATATAGTCGTCAGCACCAGCGTCTAATCCCTGCACTCGGTCATCTACGGTGTCTTTAGCGGTGAGGAACAGGACTGGTGTAGTTCGCCCAAGCGATCGCAGTTGTTGGCAAATCTGTAACCCAGTTATTTGTGGCAGCATCCAATCCAGAATCAGCAGGTCGTAATCGCCAATAGCCGCTAGCTGGCTCCCAGACGCTCCATCATAAGCCACATCTACGCCGTAGCCCTCACGGGTTAACACGCGGCTTAGTGGGTCAGTTAGTTCTACCTCATCATCAACCAGAAGAATCCGCATATTCAACTACTTTCTTGCCATTAAATTTTGATTCGCTTCAACTCGTTTGGGTATTTTCGAGGGAATTATCACGCCTTAGGGGTTTTGGAAGTTCCCACCATAATCGAAGAGTTGGTAGGGGAGGATGTCACTCATTGAGATATTTCAGTGGACAATATCATTTTGCGTGATCGCGATCGCTTACCAGTACTGAGTGAAAAATATCTGCTATAGCCTGCGTTTATCTGCTTTCGTCGGCGGTATAAAAGCTCTAAAATTGAATTTTAAGATAAGTTATAATAACGCGCACAAATTAAGTGAATTGATATGATTACCGTTGCATTGCCCAAAGGTGCGCTTTTAGTTGATAGCATTCGTCTGCTGCAAGCGGTGGGATTAGACTTCAGTGCTTTCCTTGACAAAGCTAATCGCCAACTGCAAATTTCCGACCCTAGCAACACAGCCAAAGCCCTGCTCGTAAGGGCGCAAGATGTCCCGGTTTATGTAGAATATGGTCAAGCTCAGTTGGGAATTGTGGGTTACGACGTTTTACGGGAAAAACAACCCCAAGTAGCTCATTTAGCTGACCTCCAGTTTGGTAGCTGCCGTTTGTCAGTAGCAGTGAAGGCATCTAGCCCCTACCGTTCAGCGTTGGAACTGCCGCCCCACGGTCGCGTCGCCTCCAAGTTTGTTCACTGCGCCCGGGAATACTTCGACAGCTTAGATCTGCCTGTAGAAATCGTGCCGCTATATGGTTCAGTGGAACTAGGGCCAATTACTGGTATGTCCGAGGCAATTGTGGATTTGGTTTCGACTGGTCGCACCCTGCAAGAGAACGGTTTGATTGAAATTGATAAGTTGTTTGAAAGCACAGCACGACTTATTGCTCATCCTCTGAGTTATCGTCTCAGCACTGGTGGTCTTAACAGTTGGGTTGAGCAGCTGAGAGCATTAACTTTAACTAAAGTTTGACATCCTCCCTTGCTCAAGGTGCGGCAACTACGGGAGATTACCGCCTCACCTCACCTTTTGGGCATTTCCTTATTTGAGCAGGGGCAAGCCTCTCCCTAGGTTTTTAGGTAGTAACAAAAGAGCGGTAACTCTTGATGGCTACACAAGTGGGAAGAGCCATTATGGAATTATCACACTGGTCATAATGGAAGAGTGACCATCGACATCACCCCCATGCACGGATATTATAGACTTCCTGGCAGAGCGTCTCTAGTTTCTTAAAGATGGCTATATAATCGCCTCAGCGATCGCTCCAACTCAATTAAGTCTGGAAAATCAGGCAGATGTGAACCAAGCAGAAACCGCATTTCAGGACACGCTCTTGATCGCCGAATTGACTGCATTTGACCGATTGCAAACTCCGATTTGGATATTTGATATTCAGAAGTCGCAGATGTGGTGGGCAAACAAGGCGGCTTTGTACATCTGGAATGCCAAGAGTCGAGAGGAGTTGCTAAACCGTGACTTCAGCGAGGTTTCAGAATCTACTCAGATTCGATTGCAAAGCTATCTGCATCAATTTCAGCAAGGGAAGACGATTTCCGAAAACTGGACATTTTACCCACAAGAAAAGCCTGTTTCTGTTCGCTGTCTTTGTTCTGGGATTGAAATTGAACCAGGGCGGATGGCAATGCTAGTAGAAGGAACAATCGAAGTCGTCAATCAGATTGATAGAGAAACGCTGCGCTCGATTGAAGCAATGCGTCACACCACATTGATGATCTCGCTCTACACGATCGAGGGCGTACCGTTGATGCAAAATCCTGCCGCCCTACGTTGTTATGGGGATACACTACACCCCAACTCATCAACTGAAAATGCTTTCCTGCGCCACTTCGTTGACCCCAAAATTGCACAGCAAGCAATGGAGGCAATTCAGTTAGGCGAGGTTTTAAGTATCGAAACTCAGGTTTTCACAACTCAGGGCATACGAGCGCATGGGATGGATATCCGCTCTACCCGCGATCCCGTGACGGGTAATCTTATGCTCTTGGTCAATGAAAAGGATATTAGCGATCGCCAGGAATTAGAAAAATCATTTCATCTCTCTGATTTTTCCTTTGAGTTTATGGCTGCCGCTGCCACTTGGATCGCCAAAGATGCCAGAATATTGCGCGTCAATGAAAGTGCTTGTCGAATGCTGGGTTATTCTCGCACAGAGTTACAGTCCATGCGCGTCTACGATCTTGACCCAAATTTTCCCCAAGAGAAATGGCCAGAGCACTGGCAGGAGCTAAAACAACAAAAGAATATAACCTTCATTTCCCAACATCAAAGAAAAGATGGTCAGTTCGTGCAAGTGCAAATTACCCTTAACTATCTAGAATTTAATGGAGAAGAATATAATTTTGCCTTTTCACAAGATATTAGCGATCGCCTCCAAGCAGAAGCCGCCCTGAGAGAAAGTGAACAACGCTATCGGTCTGTGATTGCAACGATGGCAGAAGGCATTGTGCTACAGCAGGCAGATGGACAAATTACAGCCTGTAACGAAAGTGCAGAAATAATTTTAGGGTTGAGTGTTGACCAAATGATGGGTCTAACTTCTGTTGATCCACGATGGCAAGCCATTCACGAAGATGGCTCGCCGTTTCCAGGAGAAAACCATCCCGCAATGGTGACTTTACGCACTGGAGAACCACAATTTCAAGTAGTGATGGGAGTTCGTAAACCGAATGGCAGCCTCACCTGGATTACTGTTAATTCCCAACCCCTGTTTCGTCTTGATCAACCCCAACCTTATGCAGTAGTCACATCTTTTACAGATATCACAGTTACTAAATTAGCAGAACAAGCGTTGCGGCAGCAGGCTGAACGAGAACGGATGATTTATGCGATCGCTCAACACATTCGTCAATCTTTAGATTTAGATGAGATTTTAAATACAACCGTTGCAGAGGTGCGCCATTTTCTGCAAGCTGATCGCGTGATTATCTATCGGTTTAACCCAGATTGGAGTGGCGTAGTTTTTAAGGAGTCTGTGGCAGATGCTTCGTTGGCGATTCTAGATATGGGAATTACAGACACTTACTTTGTAGAGAGTAAGATAAACTACTATCAGCAGAATACCATCAAAATTACTTCCGACATCTACGAGGCTGGATTTGACACCTGTCATGTGGAGTTATTAGAACGGTTGCAAGTGCGAGCTAAGTTAGTTGTGCCGATTTTACAAAGCGTTACTGTTAACAATCGCCTATCCTCAGATAAGTATCAACAGGAGAACCCTCCTTGGGGATTGTTAATTGCTCACCATTGCCATGCCCCCCGCAAGTGGCATCCACTAGAGAGTGAACTGCTTAATCAACTAGCCGCCCAGATAGCGATCGCTATTCAACAATCGGAACTGCACCAACAATTACAAATCGCTAATCAGAAACTTCAAACTTTAGTAATAGTTGATCAATTAACTCAGATAGGCAATCGACGCTGTTTTGATGACAAGCTGAATCAAGAATGGCATCGTCTAATGCGAGAACAACAGCCCCTATCATTACTCTTGTGCGACATAGATTATTTTAAAAAATATAACGATACTTACGGTCATATAGCTGGAGATATCTGTTTGCAATTAGTTGCCCAAATTTTCAAGAAAGCAGTGCAACGCTCTACCGATTTGGCTGCTCGTTACGGGGGAGAGGAATTTGCTGTAATCTTACCAAATACTGATAGTAATGTGGCAACCAAAATTGCTCAAAAAATTCATGCCGCCATCCACCAGAGGAATATTTCCCATAAAGCTTCTGCTGTCAAGCCATATGTAACGTTAAGTATTGGAATTGCCACACTCATTCCGCAGAATAATATAGAGCCTAGAGATTTAATAGAGGCAGCAGACAAAGCCTTATATCAAGCTAAAGCACAGGGACGCGATCGCTCATTTATAGCAATTAGCAATTAGCAGTTGAAGAGTGATAGCAGCACTTCTGGATGCATAGGGTTGAGGTTGATTGCCCTAACCGTTTTGGCGACTGCTATATCGCCAAGATTTAGGTCATTCGATTTTGGATTTTAGATTTTGGATTTTAGATTGACATCATCCACCCGTGGGACGAGGCTGGAGCCAAATTTCACGTACTAAAAAAAGAGGAATAACTGAAAATATCAATAACCTAACGTTCCTAACAATGACAAGTTTGAACCCACATTCTACAATTCTCAAAACCAATAGAGGAATTGTCGAGAACCTCAAGGCTGGAATTATTGCTATACAATAGTTTCAGCCTTAGCTTCCTGGTGGAGATAGTGTAGAGTAGAGTTGATGTGGGCACAAATGAATAAGCAACCAAGCGCAATAGAAATTATAGATATAAATTGCTTAGGCGTTGAACAATTCCCCATCAAAATAAATAATTTGTTCAGTATTGCCAGCCCCCGACTTCGGCGTCGTGACAACAATCGAAAATCCTTGTATCCAAAATCTCAAATCGAATGACAAGTTTATCACCACGGACAGATGCGTCTGTAAATCAGCGATCGCGCAACAAGGAAACTGACTGGCGATTATTCCTGCGGCTAGTGCCTTACGCCCGTCGCAGCGGACGCACACTCACCCTTTCGATGTTGTTGTTGGTGCCTTTGTCCGTGGCAGGGGCTATTCAGCCCATTTTCATAGGACAGGCGATCTCCCTGATCCGGGGGGAGTCAACAACGTTTGGTTTTCTCCAAGGCAGACCATTGGCTGAGGGTATTAATATTCTCTCCGGTTTACTACTGGTAACAATGGCAATCCGGCTGGTGTTCACAGCCATCCAGGGATATCTGGTGCAGAAAGTTGGTCAGCAAATCACTGCTGATATTCGCGACGATTTGTTTAAACACGTCACATCACTGGCAGTGCGATTTTTTGACCGAACACCAGTAGGGCGCTTGATTACCCGCCTTACCAGTGATGTGGAAGCGCTGGGAGATGTGTTTACCACTGGTGCCATTGGCATTGTCAGCGATTTGTTTAATATTTTAGCGATCGCCATCTCCATGTTTCTCCTGCAATGGCAGATAGCTTTGATGCTAGTGCTGATGCTATTGCCAGTAACAGGCTTGATTATTTACTTTCAACATCAGTACCGCAAAGCGAATTACAAAGCTAGGGAAGAACTTTCCTCGCTTAACTCCATGCTGCAAGAAAACATCACCGGCGTTAATGTCGTACAGCTATTTCGGCGCGAGAAATATAATGCGGAGATGTTTCGCACCATTAATCGCCAGTACATCAAAGAGGTAGACAAAACCATCTTTCATGACTCCGCAGTGTCTGCCACCCTAGAGTGGATTTCCCTAGTTGCGATCGCCGCTGTTCTGTGGTTGGGTGGTCTCATGGTCATGGAAAAAAGCCTGAGTTTTGGGGTACTCTCTGCCTTTATCTTGTATGCCCAGCGTCTCTTCGACCCCTTACGGCAGTTTGCTGAAAAATTCACCGCCATTCAAGCGGGATTCACAGCAGTTGAGCGTATCAGCGACATTTTGAGCGAACCGATTGAAATTCGCGATCCAGAACAATCTGTAGAAAAGCGTTTTAAGACAGCATCTCAAAACGATGGGCATCGGTCAGGAGAAATTCGCTTTGAGCAAGTCTGGTTTGCCTACAAAAATGATGAATACGTCATCAAAGACTTAGACTTCACTATCCGCCCCGGTGAAAAAATTGCCTTAGTTGGTCCCACAGGTGCCGGGAAAAGTTCCATCATCCGTCTTTTGTGCCGCCTTTATGAGCCTAGCAAAGGGCGAATTCTTGTTGATGGTATTGATATCCGAGACTTGCCACAGGCAGAACTGCGGCGTCACATAGGCGTTATTCTTCAGGAAGGCTTTCTATTTGCAGGCGACGTTAAAAGCAATATTACTTTAGGAGAAACTTACTCCATTGATGAAGTTCGGAAAGCCGCTGAAGTGACAAATGTTGCCCAGTTTATTGAACAGCTACCTCAAGGTTACGATACTCAGTTGCGAGAGCGAGGTACAAATCTCTCTGGGGGACAAAAGCAACTATTAGCCTTTGCCCGTGCCGCCATCCGCAATCCCCACATTTTAGTGCTGGATGAGGCAACTGCAAGTCTCGACGTTGGCACAGAAGCTTTGATTCAGGACGCTCTCGATCGCCTATTAGAGAATCGTACTGCGATTATTATCGCCCACCGCCTCTCCACAATCCGTAATGTGGATCGGATTTTTGTGCTGAAGCAGGGGTGTCTGGTTGAGTCAGGCAGTCATGATGAACTGTTAGAGCAAGAAGGACTTTATGCCAGTTTGTACAACTTGCAGATGCTAGGAACTTGAGCAGCCAACCTAGTTTGGGGACTGTAACTAGCTACTAACGTGTAATTCGTTTGGCTGCTTGGTTTAGTTGATTGCGGACTTCTAAACTAGCAATCCCGGTTACGGGTAGGTTAAACAGTCGTTGAAACTGACTCACAGCGGTCTGGGTTCCAGGAGTATAAAAGTAGTTCAGGGGGAGGCGGGGATTGGGTTTAACCACCAAATTTAAGTTGTGCTGCATAATTCTGACGATGTCCCCAGCCACATCCTGGGTTTGGGGTCCAGCAATACCATCGACAAGGAGATTGTACTGCCGCTGAAAGTCGCGAATTGCCTGCTTAGTGCGTGCATCGGTTAACGTGTCGCCGTTAGGATCGACGTTATATCCCAGACCTTTCAAGACGGCACGAAACTCTCTAGGCGTATAAACCCAGGCATGGTTACGCGGCCCTCCTTTGGACGCTTGTTCGAGTTTGTTGCGAACTTCCAAGGAAGCTTGACCTGTAATTGGCAAGTTAAACTTTTGCTGAAACTGCCGGACGACTGCCTCAGTCTGGGAGCCATAAAATTGGGTGACGGGTAGCTGTGGTTTAGGATCTATGACAATATTTAAATTTTGCTGTAGCTCTCTCACCAAATCTGCTGCTGCATCCTGAGTTTGGGGTCCGGCGAGGCCATCAACTTGCAGGTTGCGCTGGCGCTGAAATTCCCGGATTGCCTGTTGTGTACGCTCATCTGTCAAGGGCGTATCTACAAGGGGAACGTTATACCCTAAGTTATACAAGACGGAGCGAAACTCAATCGGGGTATAGTCCCGGCTCCTCACTGCTAATGCTACTTCACCACTGATGGCACTTAAGGCCACACTTAGTATCACTGCTGGAATTGTTGTTTCAAATTGAATCCGCATAGCGCCAGATCCTCCTAAATGTATGAGTTTGGCGATCGCGTCAACCGTAAAGTTGCCAACCTACCACAATCTTTTGTATTTTTATTTCACCAAGACGATATTTTTTAACGATCAGTTCCTACATCTGCTCGCCAAGATTTAGCCCCTATGACAATAATGCCTTACCCCATTTATGACCAAAAATAAAAAATGTCTCCAGCCCCCGGCTTCGGCGTTTTAAAAAACAAAAGAATTAATTTCAGTATTGCCAGCCCCCAACTTCGGTGTCCTGGGGACAAATCCAAAATCCAAAATCTAAAATCCAAAATCGAATGACCAACTCTCCCTTACCAGCAGCAAAAGAATCTGCCCCCGTTGACTCTTCAATATGGCCCAACTTGCTAAAACAGCTGCTTGACGGACAATCTTTGTCCCGTGAGGAGGCGTCTCAACTGATGCAGGGGTGGCTGAATGAGGAAATCCCGCCAGTATTATCGGGGGCAATTTTAGCCGCACTCCAGGCCAAAGGCGTCTCAGCTGACGAACTGGCTGGGATGGCTCAGGTTTTGCAGGCGCAATCCTCTCCGCTTTCTAGCACCCACCACCCGCTTCCCACCCCTTTGATAGATACCTGCGGCACAGGTGGAGATGGAGCCTCAACGTTTAATATATCCACCGCTGTTGCCTTTGTTGCTGCTGCCGCAGGTGTCCCAGTTGCCAAACACGGCAATCGCTCGGCATCTAGCTCTGTGGGTTCCGCTGACGTTCTGGAAGCACTAGGTGTAAACCTGAATGCACCCAGTGAGAAGGTGCTAGCGGCACTCCAGGAAGTGGGCATTGCTTTTCTATTTGCTCCTGGCTGGCACCCAGCACTTAAGGTTGTGGCACCGCTACGGCGAGCTTTGAAGGTGCGAACAGTGTTTAATTTACTCGGACCACTAGTAAATCCGTTGCGCCCTACCGGGCAAGTGATTGGAGTATTCGATCCCAAGCTTGTAGGAACAATTGCTCATGCATTGGGGCAGCTGGGGATACCGCAGGCCATTGTCGTGCATGGGCGAGAGAAACTAGATGAGGCGGGGCTGGGAGACGTCACAGATTTGGCACTTTTGTCAGCAGGTGAGGTGCGGCTAACAACCTTAGATCCCCAACATCTAAGTTTGGCACCAGCATCTCTGGGGGCACTACGAGGGGGAGATGTCCAAGAAAATGCCACGATTCTGCGGGAGGTTTTGCAAGGAAAGGGAACACCTGCACAACAGAACGTCGTGGCTTTGAATGCGGCGTTGGCTCTCCAGGTAGGGGGCATAGTACAACTGGAAGACCATGCCAAAGGTGTCTCTATTGCTCAGGAAATTCTTGGTGACGGCGCAGCTTGGTTAAAGCTAGAGCAACTAATTGAGTTTCTGTGCGATTAAGAATTATTTCCAACTAATTTGGAATGAACCCAAAATCTTAAATTTTTTATCGGAGGTGAAATTCAACGATATCTTGCTTAATCCAGATGTCATAGTTACTAAAGAAGTCTTGCCCCAGCAGCCCGGTATCTAAACCGGAGCCGGCGATCGCTACTTGTACATTCTTAACTACAGCACCCTCCACGGCAATTGACTGCACCTTGCCAGCGCCAAACTTCACACTTTTGGCGCTGGCTGTATCTGCTATCACTACTGTCTCAGAGCGGACGCCCATCCTGGCTGCCATCGCTGGGGTGATTACGGTGGCACTGGCACCACTGTCCACAATCATCTCGAAGGTATGCTTGCCATTAAAGGTAACGTCAATAATCGGTGTCCCACCCATTCGCCGCTTGATTCTGGCAATAAACACCTGGGGATTGGAAGCAGAAAGCTTTGAATCCATCACTGGTGTGGGGCTGGCAGAATTTAAAGTTGTATTGGGAGCGTTGAGGCAATCTGTTGCTTGACAAGGTATCCCTACCGCAGTAGCAGACGCGCCTTGGCGGCTGGGACGAATTGCCTGTTTTTGGGCATAAGTTAGGTAGCGCTGGTATTGAGCAATTTTGCTTTTGGCGATCACATAGTAAGGACTGGATTTGGGCACAGCCTGCAACAAATCAACCGCCTGCCGCCAACGGCTGCTCGCCAGGTTCCAATCATCTGCGGACTGAGCAGATTGAGTAATGGTAGCGGCGCTTTGAGCGCTGTCCAGCGCCCGTTCGTAGAGGCTAGGTACTCTAGAAGTATTTTGACTAACTGCCGTTGTGGCAACGGGCTTAGGGCTAGCAGGTGAATTTGCGGCTTCGCTGGCACCAGGAGAGGTTGAGACAGACTTAACTTGTTGACTAGGATTGATGGTGCTACAAGCAACACTGACAAACGCTAGTGTGCCTGAAAGCAAGAGGATAGTCGCACGGAAGTGAGGAGGCTTGAGCATAACTGCATCTTTGCTGTTAACTTCCAGTTTGACATTCCCCGCACGCTTCGTGACAGAGATTATGGAACACTATGGGCATTCGGTGTTGAGTAGAGTTGGAAAATGCGATCGCATCCTCACACACAACCTTTATTAGCTCAATGCAGTCATGAGATAATATGAGCAACGCCACTTAGCTTATCCTGGGTTTCTATGCCTGTTTCTGCTGCTCAACCTGCTCTACTCGTGCTTGCCGATGGCACATCATACAGAGGCTGGTCTTTCGGTGCCCCCGGCACAGTCATTGGAGAAGTGGTGTTTAACACCGGCATGACGGGCTATCAGGAGGTTTTAACAGATCCCAGCTACTGCGGTCAAATTGTCACCTTCACTTATCCGGAATTAGGCAACACCGGGGTCAACCCGGAGGACGAAGAATCTCACCGACCTCAAGTGCGGGGTGCGATCGCTCGTAACATTAGTACTCGACCGAGTAACTGGCGCTCAACTCAGTCCTTGCCAGACTATCTCAAGCAACACAACATCCCAGGCATTTACGGTATTGATACCAGGGCACTCACCCGTAAGATTCGATCTTCTGGTGCCATGAATGGCGGTATTTCTACCACAATCCTGGACACATCAGAATTGCTACTACAGGTGCAAGCAGCCCCCAGTATGGCGGGGTTGAATTTGGTTGAGCAAGTCACAACTAAGGACATCTACGAATGGTCAGACCCCACCGCTTCTACCTGGGAGTTCAGACCTATGGATACTGCCACCAACCCGGAATTACTCACCGTTGTGGCGATTGATTTTGGCATTAAACGCAATATTCTGCGGCGTTTAGCAAGTTACGGTTGCCGTGTCATTGTTGTTCCCGTTCATACTCCTCCAGAGGAAATTCTCAAATACAACCCGGATGGGATTTTTCTCTCCAATGGTCCCGGCGACCCCGCCGCCGTCAGCGAAGGCATCCAGACAACCAGGGCACTGCTAGAAAGACAAAAGCCCGTGTTTGGCATCTGCATGGGGCACCAGATCCTCGGTCTATCTCTAGGGGCTGAAACCTTTAAGCTAAAATTCGGTCATCGGGGCTTGAATCAACCTGCCGGATTGAAGCAGCAGGTCGAGATTACCAGCCAAAACCACGGTTTTGCTATTGCACCCGATTCTTTAGACCCAAACGTAGAAATTACCCACCTCAACCTCAACGATCTCACGGTGGCTGGATTGCGGCACAAATCCTTGCCTTTCTTTTCTGTGCAGTACCATCCAGAAGCCAGCCCCGGTCCTCACGATGCCGACTACCTGTTTGAGCAATTTGTCCAGACTATGCGAGAGCATCGCCAAACCTCAGTTCCGGCAGGGTCGAGCAGCTAGTTGAGTATGTACAGAGTAAACAATTGGGTTCATCTCTATCAAGATCGCCGGAGTGCTGAGTCCATACCGCGAAGCGGTTGGTTGTATAAAATGTAAAAAACTGTAAGTTTTGCCTGGACTACTAATATCAATTTTGTGCTAAATTAGCTTGCAGCCTTGACTGTGAAAAGATACAGCTAGGAGGGTATTATTCCGGAGCCACTAACCCTGACCGTCAGCTTACGAGGCACTCGTGAAGTTAGGGAAAATTGTCAACTATTTCGCCTCACTGGCTTGTTAGACGCCTTTTCCGAGCCTACATTTCGGAAGGTGGTCAGCAAGTGTATTGAGGAAGGTCCTAAAGATATTATTTTGGACCTATCCAAGATAGATTTTGTCGATAGCTCAGGTTTGGGCGCTTTGGTGCAGCTGGTGAAGAAGGCTCAAAGTGCCGAAGGGACTTTGCAAATTGTTTCCAATGCCCGTGTCACCCAAACTGTAAAGCTGGTTCGCTTAGAGCAGTTTCTCTCGTTACAGCCTTCGGTTGAAGTCGCCTTGGAAAAAGTCAAGCAGGCTTAAGCTGAACGCTCAAAACAATTGTAGGGGCGGGTTCATTTCCCCGCTCATACGATGTTTTTCAATTGGGTAGCTTGTTTTTATCTCCATGCTGTACTTCTGTACTTTTAGGGCTGCGGTCAATCAGCCTATTGTTTCAACCGATATTTCTTGGTTAGGAACAAGCCTCATCCCAAGAGTGGGTGAGGTAGTTGACACATAATTACCGGGTTCCCAAACAAGTAAACTACTCAACTATATGTAGTAGATTTTTCATACGATTAGTTGTATTTTATCCGCACAAAAAACCGCTATAACCCAGCGAGTGGAATTGGGGCAATGCAAATATCTAAACGTCGAGGTAGGACTTAAGGTTGAGACCGCAGGAGGATGGGTGTTCAGATTCCCCAGCTATCACCTCAGCGCTAGGTTGGGCGGAATTACGGTTCACCCATCTGGGCGCTGTAGCAGGTTCATTGTCCCAAATAAACCAGTTGTCACCGGCAGCGCTAGCCTATCTGGGAGATGCTGTCTATGAACTGTATATCCGCACCTTTTATTTACTACCGCCAAAGCGATCGCAGAGCTATCATCATCAAGTGGTGGCAAATGTGCGAGCAGAAAGTCAGGCATGGCAGCTGCGATCGCTTGAACCTCACCTTACAGATACAGAATTAGCAATGTTGCGGCGTGGTCGCAATGCTGCCAGTGGATGTCCGAAACGACTCGAGCCCGAAATTTATCAACAAGCTACCAGCTTTGAGACGCTGATAGGTTATCTTTACCTAACTGACCCCCAACGCTTGACCCAGCTTTTGGCACTGTTAGAACTAGATTAAATCCCAAACTTCAAAAATTCCTAACAAGATGACTGATAAAGACGGCAGCTTCCGCCCTCCCATTAAGCCCAAGCGAGACAAGCCATACCCCAGCCGGGGTGATCGCTCGAAACCCGCTCCTCGCTCCCAGGATGAGAAAGTTGATCGCAGCTTCAAACGCTCTCCCGGTAAACCCAGTCAAGACAAGCCATACGCCGACAGGCGCGATCGCGCGAAACCCGCTCCTCGCTTTCATGATGAGGAAAGGGATCGCAGCTATAAACGCTCTCCCGGTAAGCCCAGCCAAGACAAGCCATACCCCAAACGGGGTGAGAGTGGTAAGCCCGCTCCTCGCTTTCATGACGAGGACACTGACCGCAGCTACAAACGCTCTCCCAGTAAGCCCAGCCAAGACAAGCCATACCCCAAACGGGGTGAGAGTGGTAAACCCGCTCCTCGCTTTCATGAGGAAAGGGATCGCAGCTATAAACGCTCTCCCGGTAAACCCAGCCAAGACAAACCATACGCAGATAGGCGAGATCGCACTAATTCCGCTCCTCGCTTTCATGAGGAGGAAAGGGATCGCAGCTACAAACGCTTTCCCGGCAATAGGGAAGACAAGCCATATGGCGAACGGGGTGAGAGTGGTGAAATAGGTTCTTCCTTCCCAGACGAGGAAACCGACCTAATCTACGGGCGTCATCCAGTCTTGAGCGCTATAGAAAATCAACGGCAGATCAACCGGATTTGGATCGTTACAAAGCTGCGCTACGATCCCCACTTTCACTCCTTGCTCCTTCAAGCCAAAGCTAACGGCACTGTCATTGACGAAGTGGAGCCTAAACGCCTTAGCCAAATCGCACCTGGTGCCAATCACCAGGGTGTCGTGGCTCAAGTCGCACCCTATGCTTACAGTGACCTAGGCGACCTAATTTCACAAGCTAAATCTGCCTCTGATCAGCCGGTAATCGTTGTCTGTGATGGCATCACCGATCCCCACAACTTAGGGGCTATTATTCGCACCGCAGAAGCATTGGGAGCGCAAGGATTGGTGATCCCCCAACGTCGAGCTTCTGGGGTAACCTCAACGGTGATGAAAGTAGCAGCTGGAGCTTTAGAAACTTTTAAGATTGCTAGGGTTGTCAATCTCAGCCGAGCTTTGGAAGAATTAAAGACAGCTGGTTTTTGGATTTATGGCGCTGCCGCAGGTTCCGGTAACCTACTACACACAGTTCAATTCACTGGGCCGGTAGTATTAGTAGTAGGCTCTGAAGGTGAAGGTTTGAGCCTACTCACGCAACGCTGCTGTGACTTCTTAGTTTCTGTTCCGTTGCAGGGAAACACGCCTAGCTTGAATGCCTCAGTGGCGGCGGCAATGTCCCTTTATGAAATTTATCGCCAGCGTTGGTCAACTATTTTACGATTGCACACTCTCCCAAAAGATACTTTGAAAAAAGAAACCTGACATTGTATAAAAAACGTAAACAATAAACACAGTTAAAGACCGCGTCGCATTTCGTGAAACAGGCAAACAACATGAAAGAAGTCTTGATTAGTATTCTCCAATCCTTGGGGCGCGCTTGGTGGGTAGAGATTGTCACAGAAAGCCCCCGCTGCACCTACTACTTCGGTCCCTTCATTAGCGCTAAGGAAGCTCAGGAGACTAAGGATGGGTATATAGAAGATCTGCAAAACGAAGGTGCCCAAGGTATTAACTTTGTAGTTAAGCGGTGTAAGCCGAATAACCTCACGCTTTGCGAGGATTTGGGGGAGCGTAGTGACCGCGAGACAAAGCACTCTCTCAGCGGTCAGTTGTCGTAGGCACGGGGTCAATAATAATTCGTAATTCGTAATTCGTAATTGAAAAGGGTACAGGCCCCTACTGAAGCCGAAGATGAAGTAGTTAACAATTCAGTAGCGGGTTCATGCCCCTACTGATTGTAATTACGAATTATTTTGGTCAACTATCCCATATCGAAGAATTCGGTGTAGGAAGAGATAACGGGTCAGGCTGTCGGCATCCAAACTTGAGGGTGTTGTTCTAGCCATTGGTCAATATCTCTCAGTACAAGATCGGGGATCTCCCAGGGAAACAAGTGAGCCGTCTTGGGGTAGCACTGCCACTGGCAATCTTTGAGGTGTTGAGCCGTTTCTAAACTCGACGCTGAGGTTATGTGACGGTCAGCCTCACCAGCAAGTACAAGGCAGGGAGATTGGATTTGCTGTAGGTCTGCTAGTCGGTTGTACCTAGCTTGTAGGGCGGTGTTAAGTGCTAATGTGGCAGCACGAGATGTCTGTAGATACGCTGACAGGGCTTCATAGGCCAGATAGCGGTAGACCTGCGGCGTCTGTTGCTGGATGAGGTAGCGATAGAGTGATCGCTTCCCAAACGTCTCAATATTCCACTGCCAGCCTGGTTGCACTCGGTTCAAAATCGAAGCCAGCCCGGTGTATAAATTGTCCTGCCAGCTAATTGGCGGATGGCTACCCCTGGGACGGGCAGCTGTAGCAATTAAAATTAAACCAGTGACTCGTCCTGGATTATGAAGTGCCAATTCCATAGCCAGAATTCCTCCCAAAGACCATCCCAAGACTAGGCATTTCTCAATCTGGAAGCGGTCTAGTAGTGCTTCCAGGTCAATTAGGTGGTCAGTCATATTAAATTTCTGCCGAGTCCGACTATTGCCGTATCCACGTAAATCTGGGGCAAGAGTTTGGAACCGCTGTGAAAGGTGCTGGGTAAAGACGGACATGCTGCTGCCGGAACCAGGATGACCGTGCAAGCAGAGTATGGGAAATCCTTCCCCCTGAACGTGAGTCCTGAGGGGTAGAGCTTGAGAAGATAATTGAGGCACAAACACTGAAGAGAACTATCGGACTATTCCCAGCTTAATGCTTTGCTAGGCTAAGTCAGTGAGCAAGTGCGATCGCCCACTGCGGAACTCGGCGCCTAAATATAGTTCGCTGCTTGCTAAAACGAACCAATATGCTCTCGATGTCAGATAGCTGTACACAACCAGAGAATATCCCCCCCTATTTACAGGGAATATTAGAAGCGTGCATTACTTAGAATGCTTCGGATGTTCTCTATCCTTTGACGATTAACCCCCAAATCTGACTCTCCCAACCGCGATCCTGAACGCACATTAATTACGCCTGCACCTTCATCTAGGGAAAATTCCACATCATCGACAAAACCCATAATAGCGCTGCTAAATTCTGCATAGATATAGTTCTGAGTTTCTGCAATAATTTTAGTTCTAGGTTGAGATTTAATCACGCTTTTGAGAGTAGCTAGTGCTTCTTTTGGGGTGGATTTGTACGTTAAAGGTTCAATACTATGTTCTGCATCTTGGCTTTGGCTACTTACACAATTGGGCGTATTAGAACAGGGTAGCAGTTGTCCTGAATGAACACCAAGATTGCTAGGTCTAACTCCAGCCAGCCCAGCTACTTTATCGGGAAAAACTAATCTAATACCTATCCACACTGCTCCAGCAATTACCAAGGACATGATAATTAAAAATACTGTTATAAAAACTGGGCGGGATTTTATCGCAAAAGTTGACATTGTTTTACCAAAAAGTGTTCTCTAAACTGTCTTAAAATCAGTTACGTATTAGGCAAATAATTCAAAATTCATCTATTACGAAAGTAATACAAAAGGGTAGAACGTCGATTTTACTCACTATTAATCTTACTTTATCAGCAAATCCTGATCCATTATTGATCTGGGTAAATTCTCTCAATAAGATTCTAGTGTTATTCTAATTCCTTGTCAGGCCGGTATTTATTTTCAGCCTCTAGGCTGAGGATATTAACCAAATCGATGCCGTATTTGGAAGATGGCAGGCTCTGTATCAGTTAATCGGGGACTGCGGCGATGAATATCGACGATGACGGGAAAACATTCTTTGTGGGAAGGTATTTTAATGATTGAATCTAGTTTTGTAGTTCCATCAGACATAACGTTTAAGGATGCGATCGCTCTCACCGAGTCCTTAATTAAGCAGATGGAAGCGGGTGAACTACCAGAAGCTGAAATTAAGGCTGCGATCGCCACGTTAGTAAAAACTGAAAACGGTGCCAGAGGTTTTTTCGTCACCTACCTGACATCTGACAGTTCTTTGGCAGATGATCCGTCAGAAGCAGTTGTGCAGGCATTGCAGTCAAGTCCTGAGATTGTAGCAGAACTTTTGGCGAAAAATTTGGCGATGTCTGCGGCAATGACACTTACCCATAGTCGCCAGGATAACGAAGAGATGGCTCAATCTTCAGAGCGAGTGCGCGATCGCACTACCCATCTGATCAAAAAAGTTGATTTGGCTTCTGTGTACGATCGCTGCCGGAAACTATTGGAAAGTGCCGCCACAGGAGAGGGTAACTACAAAGCTTTTTTAGAACGCTGGGGCTATGACACCCAGCAACGGCAGCTAATGTGTCAAGCATTAAAGTCAGTGATAGCTCAAGAAAAATGAGCCAACCTACAACTAAGAGCGTCTCCTGGGTGTCTGATACCGTAGTTGCTACATAATTTCCTTATCCCCTGCTGTCTGGCTGATGTATAGCATCATTACAGGAAATTGCTATGACTACCCTAGAAACGCAAGAATATTTTCAGCGACGATATCTGGGTGGTCAAGTTGAGGAACATGACCACAATCTTTGATCCAGACAAGCTTACTGTGGGCAATGTCTCGCTTGAATTTATAAGCATCGTCGTTGCCTAAAGTATCGTCCAACTCTCCCCACAGGATCAGCGTTGGTTTGTCAATAAGGGGAATTCGATCCCCCAACCAGCCGTAACCACCACTTTTAGTAAAATCAATCATAGCTTCATGCCAACGAGGCATTTCCATATGCAAAGCCGCGCACCTCAGTGCCTCAAGTGAATTTCGGTTCCAACCGCTAATACTGCCCAGAGTCAACGCCTGGAGTTTGCGTTGTCGCCAGAATTCCACCGCCAGGAAGTCTAAAGGAGGAAACAGGAATTTACCCAAAGGAAAGCCACCTATGTAACCCATGCTGTTAATCAATACCAGCTTTTTGACAGCCTCTGGATAAGTCAGGGTAAAGTCAATCGCTGCTGCTCCCCCCATTGAGGTACCTACTAGAATCACAGGTTGGTTGATTAAAAGTTTCCAGCAGCAGTATAGATGGGTTTTAATTGCCAAGGCGTCGAAGGTCAGCCCCGCCATGCGGTCTGTAAAGCCAAATCCTAGAAGGTCGATAGCCCAGGTTTCGTTATTGGCAGCAAGTAATGGCAGTAGACGGTAAAATTCCAATAAAGAACTATCAAAGCCATGCAGCAACAGAATAGGTACCCCGCCGCTCCCCTGCTGAACAATTGCTGTAGCGATTGCTTGCTTGTCTAGGGGGGTTGGTATTGCCTGCCGATAGATAAGCTGGGCTAGGGCAACAGCCAAGGGGTCTCTCAAATCGGCGACTTGGTACGGTAGAAAATCCGCAAACATTTAGGTTTCGATACGGAAGTTTATGGCTCCAAAAGGCTAGTGGATACTATGGAAACTAAATTTATCCACTTACTCTCACAACTAAACTCTATCGCTCTGAAACAGTAAGAGATTGCATCTAATTGCCGAGCCGCAGTCCTAGCTTATGCACAATATTGCCCATGAAGTTCTTATGGATAATGGTTGTATAGGTATTTATTTAGATACATTATTTCACCACGTATAAGAGTCTTCTGATTCTAGGAACTTAACTAAGCGACCGACTGCTCTTATATTTTCCGAAATTTGCCTTACCCTTTTTTTCACAGCGATTATCGGATTATTTTTGTTGTACATTGATGAATTACTTTTAGGGGTATCCATTGTTTATCTTGCCAGTAAATGTGTTGCTTCATCCAATTAAACTATGGGCACCCATAAAACCCATCAGCCATAATACTGATAATAGTATCAATATTATGGCTGATGATTTATTTTAAGAAAGGGTATTTAACTCCGCAATTTGGCATATTTTTAAGGCAGTAATACACTATCCCTAATAGAATGAGCTAGCATTTAATTATTTATATTTACCGGTCGTTAGTTCAAGTTAAACTTGGCGAGAGCTTCTTGAAACTCAGATGATAGCTGCCTCGAATTAACAATTTCTTTAAATTCAGCTTGAAGCTGTTGTAATTGAGACGCCTCTTCAGCCTTTTCTTTAACTTGGTTTAAGGCAGAATTGAGATTCTCCACGATAGTCTGCAACTGTTCCATTTCCGCTACTAACTTCAAGCTTAAATTTCTCAAATGAATCAGCTTCACAATAGACTCAAGTTCGCTATCATTCAAATTCATAACTCAATTTTCACCAAATCTTAAACGTATTCTACTTAGTGGGCAATAAGCTCTGCCTCTAGCGAGGGTAAGAGTCAGTTTTAGCCTAGTCATACTTGAGAAGTAGAAGTACGAAAATACAAAAAATACAAGGGAGATATCTAATGTCTGTGCTAGCGGATTCTTGGAAGCACGAATATATCATTAGCAACGGCATCAAGCTGCACTATGTGACGCAGGGGGAAGGCCCTTTGATGCTGATGCTGCACGGGTTCCCTGAGTTCTGGTACTCGTGGCGTCACCAGATACCAGAATTTGCCTTAGATTTTAAAGTTGTCGCCCTGGATCTGCGGGGTTACAACGACAGTGATAAGCCGCCAAAGAAATCGTCCTATGTGATGGATGAGTTCATTAAAGACGTTGAGGGTGTAATTAAGGGACTCGGCTACGATCGCTGTGTGCTTGTTGGTCATGACTGGGGAGGTGCGATCGCCTGGAACTTTGCCTACGATCACCCCGAAATGGTGGAGCGACTGATTATATTGAATTTGCCTCACCCAGCGCTGTTTGCAAAGGGTTTACGCACACCGCAACAGTTACTACGTAGCTCATACATCTTCTTCTTTCAGCTACCGGGGTTACCGGAATTGCTCCTACAGGCATCAGGCTACCGAACTATTGAAACCGCTTTGACTGGTATGGCAGTTAACAAAAGTGCTTTCACCCAAGCTGATCTTGAAGCTTATAAGAATGCTGCGGCTAAACACGGTGCCTTAACAGGGATGCTGAATTATTATCGCAATATTTTTCAGCAGAGACTAATAAACCAGGATTGGAGTATTTTGGAAGTTCCAACGTTAATGATTTGGGGAGAGAAGGATACAGCTCTTGGCAAGGAACTAACCTATGGGACAGAAAAATATGTCAGAGATTTTACTATCAAGTACATTCCCAACTGTAGTCATTGGGTACAGCAAGAGCAGCCCCAGTTAGTAAATCAGTATATGCGTGAGTTCCTCAATCGTTAAAACCTCTATAGTCTTCTGCTTATCTATTGAGTCAATACGGGAGTGTAGAGACGCTTGCATTTCGCGTCTCTACACTCCCGTATCAAGAGCAGGAGGCCCTTTGGGGGAGAGGCTAGACCACAAGTATTAGGGCAGCTTAATCCCAGACTGAGGCGTTTACAACTTAGAATTAGGGCGAGGGGCAGTCAGGGCTTCCCAGGCAGCTTTGGCAGCATCGGCAAGGCGATCGCCAAGAGTTAAAACTTCCTTAGTTACAGACTCCCAATTCTTCTCAGCTTCCATTTGGATGAGTTTCATCGAGTAAGCAATTCGATCCGGGTCTACCAGCTTATGTTGTTCAATCGTTTCCCGTGCTTGACGCACCGCATTGAGATAGGCGTCACGGGTGAGATGGCCGGCAGATTGAGCCTCTGACTGCGCCCGCTTTTTAAGGGCATCAATCAACGCTTTAGTTTCACGCTTCAGCTCATCAGTTTCGCCAGACATCTCCCTTTCAACGAGGTCATTCGTTTCCTGGCTGATTTCCACAACGATAGATTCTTTGGGAATATTGGGATCAGAATTCATGGTTGTTTCTCCTAAATTAAAGTTAATTGCAGCAAGTAGAAATGCCACTCTGGTACAAACGCGGGTTTAAAACCCACTCCTACCAGGACACCCATCCAGCCGCCGATAATGCAGTAGCTAATCGTAATCATGAGGGCGCTTAACACGCCCAGCAGAGCAAAAGTCTTGATTTTATTGACGGCGTGAAATTTGGTTCAAGCCTCGTCCCACTATGCAGGCGAGGTCAATTCTTTAATCTAAAATCGTTTGAGTGCGATCGCCCTCCTTTTAAGGCACTTGCTTAGATATACTTCTGTCCAAGCAATAGCATTGCTGTTAATACTATTTCCTTCATTGTATCGACCATGACGGGCTGCTGGCAGGTGGCCTGTAGAACATTCATTGCTATAGCAGTTTTACTGATTCATGAAATTGTTCCTTTCTTCTCTTTCTTAGCGATCTATAGCGAAGAGAGCGCATGGCTTCGCTAGCGCGTCTTTGCGGTTTACTTACGCCAAAGATTCTCACAGATCTAGCAGAAAAAACATAACTATAGCAGTCGCCAAGGCGGCGCAAGGCAATCGACCTCAACCCTATGCATCCAGAAGTGCTGCTATCACTCTTCAACTGCTCAAAGCTAATTGCTAATTGCTATAAAACGTTACTATCGAGCAGAGTTATTGTGGATCTGTTTCCCAAGCTCGTGCTGTGATTGATAGCTCAGTTGAAAAAGCAAAGGGCAGGCACTTATACTCAAATCTTGCACCCTTCGCCCACAGGTTAAAGCGTAAGCCCGTTTAGAGAGGAGTGGAATTTGAGCCTGATGTTTGATTGCATTATTGTCGGTGCCGGTCCAGCAGGCGGAACTGCTGCCTATCACCTCGCTAAGCGAGGACGTTCTGTTGTGGTGCTGGAAAAAGCAACCTTACCTCGATATAAACCCTGTGGCGGTGGGGTGTCTCCAATTGTAGCCGAGTGGTTTGACTTTGACTTCAGCCCAGCCATTTCCATAAAAGCAGACACAATTCGCTACACCTGGAATATGGACGACCCAGTGGAAGTCGTACTGCAAACTAATGAGCCGATATGGATGGTACGGCGGGACGTTTTCGACCACTTTCTCATCCAGCAAGGGCAGAAGCAGGGTGCTCAACTGCGAGACAATACAGAAGTCACCGGGATTGAGTTCAAGAGCGATCATTGGCAAGTCAACACAGCTAATGGCCCGGTTGAAGGTCGCTACCTAATTGCCGCAGACGGGGCGAAAGGCTCTATGGCAAAGTGGCTCGGATTCAAGGAACGCAAACGGCGTCTGGCTGGAGCTTTGGAGGTAGAAACACCAGCCCCAGCAAACCTGACTTCGGTAATCCACTTTGAGTTTGGTATGGTGAAAAATGGCTATATCTGGAACTTTCCCAAAGCAGATGGCTATTCAATCGGCGCGGGTACGTTTATCGGTGGTAAAGCCCAAGATTTTAGGAGCATCTTGAGTGAGTACGGCAAAAAAATGTTTGATGTGGATATCAACGCCAGCAAGCAGTACGGTTATGCTCTTTCCTTGTGGGACGGCGATCAAAAGTTGCATACGCAAAATGCGGTTTTAGCTGGAGAAGCCGCTTGCGTCGTCGATCCGTTTACAGCAGAAGGAATTCGCCCTTCCATTTTTAGTGGCTTGAAAGCAGCTGAAGCAATTGATGCAGTTCTCGGAGGCGATCGCCATGCTTTGGAAAAATACACCCAAGTGATGAGCGAAGAATGGGGGGCTGATATGAAATGGGCGCAACGTATAGCACAAGCGTTTTATCGGCTTCCCCAGATTGGGTATAAAGTTGGTGTTCAGCGCCCTGCTGCCACCCTGACTATGGCCAAGATTCTCTGTGGCGAATTGCGTTACTCAGATGTTGCTGATCGTGGCCTCAAGCGCCTTACTGCCAGTGTCATACCCGGTATGGGCGGCTGATATAGCAATTAGCTTTTAGCAGTTAGCTTTTAGCAAACATACAGTTATAGCAGCAGTTTTGGGTGCATGGGGGTGAAGTTGATTATCAATAGAATCCCACGCGCTGTCTTCCGTGGGAGTGTCAACGAAAAAAGAGCCAAAACCCCTGGCTTTAACGCAGCTGCTATAAACAATCCTTAATTTAGGGCTGGGTACGGTAGGGCAGACCGGAACCTTTGTAGAGACGCCTCATGGCGCGTCTCTACTCGTAGAGATAAGAATCCCCGTGGCTTTAGCCCTGGGGAGTGTCAAGCAGAGTATTGTAGAAAAGTTAGTTAAATATAACTTAGGCCTTTTGAGCATTAAGGTAATCGAAATGGGACTTTGCGATGGTCTCAATGACCCAAAGAAAAAAGACATGGTCGTGGCAGACTGCGTTCGGTTGATGGACGAGGTGGTTGCTTCCACAGAAGGGCTTACTGGTCTCGGCTTAAAAGCTAGCTATGCCGGGGTAAAGGGGATCAGGCCCGGTTATGCACCCGCAGCCATTGAGGGGCTTCTACCAGCATCCTTGGCGGCCCTCGATCCCATTTGGAGCGAGGGCATACAAACAGGTAATCCAGCCGAATACCTCATTCAGAACAGCTCTCGTACGGCAGACGCGCTGCTGAGTGTCACTGACGCCAAGATTGAGAAAGCGCGAAGCTCTTTAGTGCGAAACGCATACAAAAAATTCCGCAATTCATCTAAGCCGTATGTGGAGAAGGCCGTACCGGGTTTAGCCCAGATAATTGATAATTACACCAAGGGCTGATCGCGTATTTCAACACTTTTGCGGCTAATTCAACATAACTTTCGCTGATTTGTGGTCTTTAAGAGACGTTCCCCGGAACGTCTCTACAGTTATAGCAGTCGCCATAATGGAAGAGTGACAATAGACCTCAACCCCGTACGCCCAGAAGTGCTGCTCTCACTGGGAATGGCTAATAGCTAATAGCTAATTGCTAATTGCTAATTGCTAATTGCTATAATATTTTCACGATTGCTGTTGGTAGGCAAGATACACGGCTTCCAGAAATACATCAGGTGTCAAAGCCGCAGGTAAATTTTCTAAGGCAATAATCTCTCTAACTTGACGAGCTAGCTGTAAGCTCAAGTCAGCTTTAGCTTTGGGTGTCATTGCCCCGCGACGCTGCAAATACTCGCGAATAGTCGCAAAGTCATCGGGTAGTAACTGGGACAAGTTTGCCATTTGGGGCAATTGAATTGCTAGCTGTTGGGCTGAGTCTGAAACTGGGAAGTTGGTTGCAGCAACCATATATTCCTCTTGAATGACAATGGTTCCCCCTGCCCAGTCTCCTAGTCTTTTCTCATTACGCCCCAAGATAATTAAAAAGGCTCCTATAAATAAGATGTCATCAATGGGGCGCAGGAGCGATCGCAATACGGCTTGTTGAATGCCGACTCGACGCCCATCGTCTCGAATTACACGAATTTTTGTATAGCGTTTTCCAGGCGTCTGTCCCTGCCACAGCACCTCAAAAAACACAAAATAGCCCATGTAAATAAAGAAGTTTAACAAAAGTGCGATCGCGAGTAACCAAAGTTCCAGACCGCTGTTGCTGCCAATTAGTTGGTCTAACACATCCAGCAACTGGATAGAAATGAAACCCCAGGCAATCCAAAACACCAGCAGGGTTAGCCCCAAGGCAATATAGTCAATTAGCAGGGCATAAGCGCGATTACCAATACCTGCGAGAGTGAATTCTAGTTCTACACTCTCCGGGGTTTGGAGCGTAACTCGATTAAAAAAGCGCATAGCAGCAGTAAACAGACATTTTAGTTTGAAGGGAATTATCACCTACCGAGTGCGATCGCGTAACTGCAACCCCAGCCCCTCCCGGCGGCTTCGGAGGTCATAGTAGATTACAGCTTTAATAGCTTGCCAGAACGGCAAAACCAAGGCTCCACTCAATAAACTCAAGGCTAAAGTGAATAATGCTAACAGAAGACCAAGTAAGGGAGGAGTATTATTTGACGGTTGCAATACAGCAATAACAACCTGAGCAAAAAGTTGGAAAGGCAGCGTGATTAGAAAGGCTACCATGACAATTCCTTGAATACGTAATACATACCCTTTCGTTAATTCCCAACTGCGGCTAATCGTCGTCAGGGCATCGATATTGTTTTCTATTGCTAGCGGTAATTCAGTAATAACAAAGCGGGAGTATATCCAGATTAAAGCCCCTAAGAAAGCAATTACACCAACAATACTTAACAGCACGACCACTACTATTGCTATTGGGTTGGCTCCACCAGACCCCACAACCACTGCTATTAATACAGCAGCCACAATCCCAGCTACTATAGATAATCCCAGCAAAGCAACTAACACGAACAGCCCCACGAAGATACCCGCGAGTAGAAAACGCCACATCCGAGGATTGACCTGGCTCTCAGCTTCCTTAACAGTTTCTGGTTGATCGATCAATTCACTGAATGCCAAGCGGGAGATCAGCGCCGAAATAGCAGAGAATTTAGCCCAGCCATATATTGGCAGCAGTACCCATAAATAAGCTCTGAGAGCCAGAGTAAAATATAACTTTAGATGAGAGCGGTAGAGCCGAATGCCAGCGCTAACAACATTGCCGACACTGAGCGGTCGCATTGGACTTTGAGGGCTAATATTTTGAGACATAGGTAAAACTCACCTGACACTTAGGGTAATAGGATTGAAGCTATCTTAAGTTACGCTGGACATAGTCCCCAGCGAATTTTATGAATATTCAACGTTGGATCGCGCGGCGGGAACCCAACTGGAAGCGCCTTGATGCCCTACTCAAACAAGTTGAAAAAAAAGGACTAAAGTCACTACCAGCAGGCGAAATCAAGGAATTGGCGAGTTTGTATCGCTCTGTATCAGCTGACCTGGCCCGTGCGCGAACTAACCAAGTAGGCAACACCTTAGTGCAAGACCTGCAAATTTTGGCATCTCGTGGCTATAACCAGATTTATCAGGGTTCACGGCGTCAGGAATGGCAAGCGATGGTGGAGTTCTATCGATGGGGTTTGCCAGAAGTAGTGCAACAGACGTTCGGATATATTGCTGTGGCAACAGCTTTATTTCTGCTGGGAGCGATTACCGCCTGGTGGTATGCATGGCAAGACCCAATGTTTTTGTCGCTGCTAGTGCCAGAAAGCTTGATTCACAAGGTACGAGATGAGCATGAGTTATGGATGGGGTCAATTGTCGGCATTGAACCTCTGGCCTCCAGTAACATCATGATTAATAACCTCTCCGTGTCTTTTGGGGCAGTTGCTGGTGGAATTACAGCTGGGGCATATACAACCTTTTTGATGGTATTCAACGGCCTAAGTATCGGTGCCGTTGCTACTTTAGTCGGTCAAAATAATCTCGCTTATCCTTTTTGGGCGTTTGTGTTTCCCCACGGTTCTCTAGAACTGCCTGCGATCTTTTTTGCTGGTGGTGCAGGATTATTAATCGCTAGAGCTATTTTATTTCCGGGGAAATATCGCCGTGCGGATGCGCTGAAATTATACGGCACTCAGGCATCTCAGTTAGTGTTTGCGATTGTGCCAATGTTGATTATTGCTGGTACGATTGAGGGCTTTTTCTCACCCAGTCCCTTAGTTCCATCGGGATTCAAGTATATTGTCGGGATAGGGCTGTTTGCGCTGTTGGTGATATATTGCAGCCGCAAGCGCCCAGCGATTCCTAGAATCTATAGCAGTAGCCATAATGGCTCTTGACAATTGACCACACCTTTCTACACCCAGATCTGCTGCTATAACTGCCTAAAAGCTAAAAGCTAACTGCTAATTGCTATAAAACCCAGGCTTATCCATTCCTCAGTAAGCTAACCAATCGGTATAGAGGATTGCATATAGCACTACATCCTCAAATATTCCCCACTTTCGCACACGCTGGCGCATCAGCCCTTCCTGCCTCATCCCGACTTTTTGTAGCACTCTCCCGGAGGCAGGGTTTCTCAGCATGTAATAAGCATAGATCCGGTTGAGATGTATGTGCTCGAAACCGTAACGCAGCAAACATTGTGCTGCCTCACTAGCGAAACCCTTGCCCCACCACTCTACCCCAATCCAATAACTCAGCTCAGCCTGCTCTTGTTCTATGTCAATATCTCGCAACTCAATCGCCCCAATCAATTGCTTGACATCTTTTATTTCAATTGCAAAGTGAATGGCTGTTCCCTGCACGAAAGCATTCTCGTGTCCTGCTATCCATTTCTCTGCATATTCATACTCATAAGGGTGAGGAATCGAGATGGTGGTGTCAGCAATTTCTCGCGCCCCAGCGAGACGCTGTACAAAAGGCGCATCCTCCAGAGTAAACGGACGGAGGAGCAACCGCTCAGTCAAGAGAGTAGGTAGTTCTGCCATAACAAGTAAAAGACCCGCAGCTGGTCAGACTTCCAGAACCAGATTTCAGGCCCTTTTAAGCAAATGCGCGTCTGGTACAAGCAGATTTTAGCTTAAAGCTGGTTTCGTGCCTTAAGTCGCAGATATCGGTCTACTAGTTGTTCGCTAATTTGATTCGCTGGGGCATCAAGTACTAAAACCCCTTTTTGTTTTAACTGGGCAAAGGCAACTTGACGCTGGGCTAGTAAATCTAAGGCGACGGCACGGGCGTAGGCAGCTGTTACGTCTTGGGTGAAAGCTTGGGCTTGCTTGTCTACTTGGGGGTCGCGCAGGGTGACGCAAAACGGGAGATAGCGTGGCGTCAGGCGTCCTAGGGCAGCGAGAAGTTCTGCTGAGGCGGTGATATCCACTAGGTCTGTAATTAAAACCACCAGCGCCCGTCGCGCTTGCTGATTGACTAGTTTCGTGACCGCTCCCATATAATCTGGTTCTAGTAAGACTGGCTGAATTGGGGTGAGGCGATCGATCAGCTTAGATAAATGGTGTTGACCGCGTTCGGGGGGAATCCAGGTTGTAACTTCGCGGTCAAATACCCCCACTCCCACCTTGTCGCCTCGGTTTAAGCCAGCTAATGCTAGGGACAAGGTTGTATTTAAACCCCAATCAAAGCGCTTCAACCCCTCTACCCGTGCTGTCATCAGGCGTCCCCGGTCAAGTAAGATAATCAGGGTTTGTTCTTTTTCTGGTTCTAGGACGCGCACCTGTAGGGATGCGGCTGGTGTGGCACCTAATCTACGGGCGGTGGCTTTCCAGTCCACAAAGCGGGGGTCGTCACCCAGGCGATATTCCCGCAGTTCCGCAAATTCCGTACCAATTCCTAAGCGTCTAGCTTGGCGCATGGTGCCAGTGTTTTGCAAAGTGAGGCGAATGGAAAGCGATCGCAATCCCATCAGATCAGGATAAACCGCAACCTTCTTGCTCTCAGGAATCTTCCAGTCATACCAAGCCAAGCCCCACGGACTCAGCTGCCGCACTTGAATATCTCCCCAATTAAACTCTCCCCGTTGGAGTGGGCTGACGGTGTAAGTTAATTCCTGGCTGCTATCAGCAGGTATAGATACCTTTTGTACTGGCACAGACACCCAAAAATCAGCTGGGTAGTAGTCGCGGATTTGAATTTGAGCAGGACGAGTTACCGACTGCACAGACAGCACAACTGGGTTCTCTCGCCCAATCGATAATCGTCCCAGAGGATGGCGGCTTACTTGGACGCGATGATGATGCACCCGTCGCCCGTCAATAAACATTATTCCCAGTACGACAGTATCAAACAGCAGGCTGCCGATAATGCCGATGGGAATACTCCAAATATCTGCTAGGGCAATTGCGATCGCCATGCCCAGCAGTAACAGTAAATAGAGGCGTCCTGAAGGAATTATTGTCACTTGTGTACCCCTAGCAACCTCAGCCCATATATTTACTCGCAAGGTAACTGCTAATTGCTATATCAGCACTTACCTTGGCACTGGCACCTGATTTAATAAAGAGGCAATGACCGCATCAACCATCAAGCCATCTAGTTGGGCTTCCGGTCTCAATATTAATCGGTGACGCAGCAGAGGGGGTGCCACAATTTTTACATCATCCGGCGTCACAAAATCTTTTCCAGATAGCCATGCGTGAGCTTTACTAGTCTGTAACCAGGCAACAGCTGAACGGGGAGACGCGCCCAAAGCCAAGTCGGGATGTTGGCGCGATCGCGTAACTATTGCCAATAAGTAATCTAATACCTTTTCCTCAACCTTAATAGCACTCACCTGCTGACGAGCCTGTAAAATTTGCTCTACTGTCGCCACTGGTTTTATACGAGCCAAATCCAGCCGTCGTGATTGGAACCCAGCTTGACGATTCAACAGCATTTGCTTTTCGCTATTTAAGTCCGGGTAATCAACAACAAGCTTGAATAAAAACCTGTCTAGCTGCGCTTCTGGCAAAGGATAAGTGCCCTCAAACTCCAAGGAATTTTGTGTAGCGATCGCCCAAAATAGTTCTGGTAGTGGTAAACTCTCGCCATCCAGGGTCACTTGCTGTTCTTCCATCGCTTCCAGCAGTGCAGACTGAGTTTTGGGCGGCGTTCGGTTAATTTCATCCGCCAGCAATACTTCAGTAAAAACTGGGCCTTTCTTAAGCGTAAACTGACGAGTATTCAAGTCAAAAATATTCGTGCCGATGATATCAGATGGCAAAATATCTGGCGTCAGTTGAATTCGCCGGAATTCAGCCTGCACCAATTGAGCCAGCACCTTAACTAGTAGGGTTTTGCCTGTACCTGGGACACCCTCTAAAATCACATGCCCCCCGGCAATTAGTGCCACTAGTAGTTGCTGCACCAGCTTACCTTGACCGACAACAATCCGATTCAGGGCTTGACCGAGACGATTAATTACTGTATGGGTTTCGCTCATAAATAATACGTTATCAGCTTTCAGCCTTTTAGATGCTAGAAGTACATAATATTAATGGCTCTTTCTCTCGACTAGCAATGCTTATAAAAAACGCTTTGCTATTTAGTAAATGTTTCGATATTTTAAAAATCGTATTTCTCACTTAGAAGATACTAATGCTTCTGAAATCGCTTAATATCTCTGGTATTAATAATCTATGAAGCTTATAGTATGGCAATTCTTTAAGTATAAAAAATTAAACGTCTTGGTGTACAACAATAATATATTACTAGAGTTAAACAATCTAGGCGCTTAACAAGAAGACATAGCAGTTTTTATGTTGGTTTGTATACCCAAACTTGGGTAAGTTTATTGGATAATTGTTGGGATATCATTCAAAACCTAATGAAATTAAATTTCTATAAGCTAGAGTATTATTTTCAATGAATGAAAGCAACGAAGCTTATTGTATCAACGTTTTAGCTTTCATGTTACCCCCCTCAGATCTTGACTAGATACACGCTTGCCATCTTCTGAGTCATTGATTCAACCGTTAAAGCCATATGATAATACCTCAAACTGCTGCCAGCATAGGTACAATGCACGCGGTACGTGGAAGCAGCCTTTCCATTTGCCACCTTTGATGTTCAATAGCACTTCACCGCGACGGTTGAGATAGCCAAACCACTCACCGTATTCTGGATCGGCAAAGTGCGACCAGGCGTAATCGTGCATCTTTTGGTACCACTCCCAACACGCCTCACGTCCTGTCAGGCGATAGCCCATAGCTAGCGCTACCAATGACTCCAAGTGAACCCACCACAGTTTTTGATCCCATTCCAGTTGCTGTGGAGGATGACCGTCCGCATCCATGAAGTAATACAACCCGCCGTACTCACTATCCCAGGCAAAATTAAGGATATTGAGCATCACATCAACAGCTTGGTTAATTGTTTTAGTATCGTTTCGGCGATTAGCAATATCCATAATGAACCACATAGCTTCAATGCCATGACCGGGGTTAATCAGCCGTCCCTCAAAACTGTTAATATGCGAACCATCGGGAGCAACGTTTTCGTACATTAGCCCTCGATCTCGATCTAGAAAATCGCTCATGACTTCCTGAACGGTTGCATCCAGGATTTCCTCAAATTGGTTGCTTGGCAATAGCCAGTCCATCTCTAGTGATAGGTTGGCTAAAATCATTGGCACTGCCAGTGATTTCATTGGGCGCGTACCTGGATAAGTCTTGTTATATTTGCCTTTGGGGTTTTCCTGGCGGCGCAAAACATTGTTGTAAGCCTGTAATGCTACATCAATAGCCCAGGATTCGCCTGAAACCAGTGCATATTTGCTGAATGCCATCGCTGCAAAGCAGTCAGAAAAGATGTTGTAGGGTTGCACCAGCGGCTTGCCTTCGCGGGTCAGTGCAAAGTACCAGTTGCCGTCAGCATCTCTACCATTTTGGGCAAGAAAATTAGCACCACTTGCAGCAATTTTGAGCCAGTCTTCGCATTTTTCTAGCTGGTTATACAGCATGGAGAAGATCCACACTTGGCGATTTTGCAGCCAGATAAATTTGTCGGTATCGTAAACTTTGCCTTGGCGATCTAGGCAGGTGAAATAGCCGCCTTGCTGCCAGTCGAGCGAGTGCTTTTCCCAAAATGGGATGACATCGTTAAGGAGCGCGTTTTTGTAAAGTTCAGCCAGTGCTTTAAAGTCTTGCTCCATAAATACCCCTTACCATCTTTATTCCACTAACACCACTTACTCAAGCGATCGCCACCTGCCGATAACCTCCCACCTATGCCCCTACCAAAAGCGAAGTTGAGAGCCTCCGTGCTTTAGCCGGAGGGTAAAAACGAGAGTAGAGGCTGCCTTCCTCGTGTGCAGACTATTTTGTTTAATTAACATCCTGCACACATCTGTAGGATAGCATTATAATGACTATATGGCAGGACTAACAATCACTCTAAAGCTTCCTTTTTATCGACTTAATCAAGTCAAGGCACTTGAGTTTGAGCGGCTAACGGCTGTTAACACTCAAGTCGCCAATGACTTGTTAAATGTTGATAAGAGGGAACGCCATAAGCTAACCAGTGCTGCCTTCAAGCACATTGAGATTGGTTCAATGTGGATTAACCAAACCATTCGCAATACCAACACCAAAACCAAGGCGAAGCACTTTAAGCGTATGTGGCTGGAAGTGAATAATCAAGGTTACGAGGTATTGAGGTCGGGTGATCTTTACGCGCTATCTTTCAGCCTTTACAGAGGTAGGAAAGGGCGCATCCCTCTAGAAGTTCATTCAGCGTCGCATACTGAAGTCTTAGACAAACTGATTGCAGGTGGAGCTAAGCTCGGCACACTAAAAATCTGTAGGTCTAAAAAAGGCATCTGGTATGCACTGGTTTCTGTGTCGATGGACGTTCCCGATGCGAAAGCGGCAGAACAGTGGATTGGAGTGGATAGAGGACAAAACAATATTGCTGTTGCTGCACTCCCTAGAGGATTTGGCAAGTTCTGGAAAAGCGGACGGGTAAAAGGATTGAGACGACAGTTTCAGCGCACTCGCCGCCAGCTTCAAGAAGCCAAGCAACTAAAGGAAGTGAAGCGATTAGAGCAAAGTGAAAGACGAATCATGACCCATATCAATCACGTCATCTCGAAAGAACTGGTTCAATTCGCTTCAGACTTTGAGATGGGATTGCGGTTTGAAGACTTGAGCGGCATCCGGCAAACGTCGAAGCAACGCCAGAAAACCAAGTCTGACGCTGGTAATAACCGTGATAGTTGGGCGTTCTATCAGCTAGAAGTATTCACTCGGTACAAAGCTATCCGAGCGGGTATTTCTGTGCAATCTGTTCCAGCCCCATATACCAGCAAATCAGATCATCGCAACGGTGTTCTCGGAAAGCGAAACGGGGATTGGTTCAAAGGGTTTGACGGGTATCGTTGCAACGCTGATTGGAATGCTTCTCAGAATATTGGTCAATGGTTGGGTTTTTCATGCCCCCTGAGCCTTCAGAGCGCTGTAGCTGCAATGGCTATGGCTGACGCAGGGGGTGCGGTCAATGGCAGTCCGCTATCTAGTGAAGCGTCTCAGCGGGTGGATTTATCCCCCGCTTAGACAACCGCTAGAATCCCCCTGGTTCATCTGGGGGAGTGTCAAATATGACTCAGCAGGCTAAGCTTAAGATGGCAAATGATAGCGAAGTGCCTGCCATTTTTCCAACCAAGCCAGCAAGTCTCGTTCGCTGATTCGGCGCTGTTTAGATTGCAGTTGTAGCACTTGTTCTAGTTCTGCTGCTTTTCGCCCTGTTTGCTGTACCCAAGCAGCTACTAAAGTCTGATGATCGAGTAAGGCTGAACCTAATCCTAAAGCTTTTTGCAGCTGTAGCTGTTCTTCTTTACCCACTACCTCTAAAACAAATTCGCTACTTTCAGCTTTTTGCAAGACACCAGCAAGCGCCTGAATATACGCTTCGCTGTTATCAACTACTGGTGCTGCTAATGTGAGGGGTGGCCCCAGGCGACGATTCTGAGCCAATACTAGAACCAGTAGCAGAACGCCTGCCTGCAATATCGCGGGTAACAGAGGCGTCTTGGCTAAGTAAACTATCCAATCTTCCGCGTCTTCTTTTGCCCTGACTTCCTGATCTTTATAGCCGTGAATATATTCATCCACCCAAACTAAACTGCCTGTTTGAGTAACGAGTTGGGCGAGAAACTTATAGTTACCTGGTTCATCCTGATAGGCATTGGCGGCGAGATGTGGCGTCGTTGCAAAAATCGCCTGTCCCTTGCCTAACTGTTCTTGCCAAACAACGGCACCGAAGCGATCGCCTAACGATTGTTTCTCTCCCTCTTGTAATTCACTCATCCGCCGTCGCGTGCCAATTCTGACACCACCAGCAGAACTTTCCTGTATGGTGTTGAATTTGGCCTCTGTGACCGATTCCCTGACTCCCAAGACTACCAGCGTATTGCCTCCTTTGACCCAATTCTCTTCCTGAGAATTAAGCCATCCCTCAGCCAGTTGGCTGTTGACACGCAACAAAGTTATGCCATTTTGGGTTTTGGTTTGTGCCTCCGTAGGCGAGACGCTGGGGCTACTGACTCCTGGTAAATTATCAAACGGCTTTTGCCAACGTTTGACGGGAGTTCCCTGCTTTTCCATGAAGGCGTACCAAGCGCCATAGCCATCAGGAGAGCGGCTGTATGTGGAACCACTATTGTTGAGCTTACCAGTACTAGGAGCCGCCACCAGGGTAAATAATATCGTTGCGCTTAGTGCGATCGCCCCCAGCCATAACCAACGCCTGTTCATTATTTAGCCTCTAGTGCCTGAATTTCCCGATATGCTTCCTGGCACTCCTCAAAGACTGAGCCGGAAATTTCAACATTGCCAAAACACAACTGCTCGTGAATTGCCAGTAATGTTTGATATGACTGCTGTTGGGGCAAGTCTTGAGTTAATTGTAGATATTCCCCATCCGTGCGACTCGGTTGCTGAGGGGCAATACCAGCGTCATTTAATTGCTGCAACATAGCCATATAAAGGCATCGGCAAGCCTGACGGTAGTTGCCCTGCCGAGAAAATTCCTGCGATCGCCGCAGCCAATCTGATGTACTTAACTTGCTGGCTGGCGTGGTTCCAGGCTTCTGGGCTAAATTCCGCAGTAGTGAGGGGAAAGAAGAACCACCCCATCGCCGCCACAACTGCCAACCGACCCAAGTGAGTAACAAACCCACTATTACCCAAAATATGGCTTTTGGTAACCAAACGGGAAAAGACAAATTTCTTAACCAGGAGGGCAATGAAACATTTGGTAGGTTGGGGCGAGTTTGAGACAATTTTAGTTCCAGCCACTCCCATACCTGCTGCTGGATCTGCTGCACTTGCCAACCGAAGTTAGTTTTCTCAAATGCTGGCGCTGACATAGCTTTGTGATTCGATGCAAGGATGTTGGGTAATGGGCGATCGCGCTAGCGCAATTTGATCGTAGCTGTTCTGTGCCCTGATGAAGATGAAATCTCCTCTCAGAAAGTTATATTGAGCTTAGAAGGCCTAAAAAGCGGCGATTCTATTGGAGAGCAAGGGCAACTATGTGGCAGTCTAACGCTTCTCATTCCAAGTTTTTATTGACAATTCCTTGCCAGCGGAAAAAGCTGAACACTTCTTCATTTAAGCCTATGAAGTCTATTGCCCCCAGATGCTTAGTGCGGATTAGTTTAGTTGCACTGCTGGGCGGGTGTGGTGCTACTTGGCTGGTGGATCGCGCGATCGCCGAAGGCAGGTCTTCTACCATCGCACAACAGACAGATCAGGCTTCTACTGCTCAGATTACCGTTCCCATAAGCCGTGAAGCCAATGAGTCTTACGAAAGTTTGCTCAATAGAGCCGAAGCCGTTTCCTGGGCAACTACACAGCGCCGCTTTAAGCAAGATATTTCAGTGACAAATGTTGCCCTTATAGTGCTTGCAGAAAATCAGGGCTTCATCGCTCCCATTGTGTCTTTAAAAGTCAATCGTCAGCAATGGCAAAGCCAGCCTTACGTACAGCGCTGGGCCACTTACTTCCCCTATATCGAGTCTTTACTTGGCTTTCAAAATAATGTAACCCCACCCAGCCCGTCTGCGTCTCCAACACTCACACCAACACCCACGCCAGAAGCAATTCCTTCACAACCCACAAATGTGCCACCGGGGACAGTCCCCCCACAACCCACAAACGTGCCACCGGGGACAGTCCCCCCACAACCCACAGGCGTGCCACCGGGGACAGTCTCCCCACAACCTGGAACACTTCCTTCACAACCCACAAGCGTGCCACCGGGAACACTTCCCTAGCAACCAATACCCACCCTACCAGGTGAAATCCCCAGGCAGATTAACAGATAACTTGAGGACGTGAAATTTGGTTCAAGCCTCGTCCCACTATACAAGCCTAGGTCAATCTAAAATCTAAAATTGTTTGACCCTTCTGAGTTAGCGTAAGTCTGTAGCTGTTATAGGGACGCCCACACATTCCCTTTTTGGAGACTAGCAGCGATAAAAATATATATATCTCCTAGCAGATGATTGCTTTAGCATCCTGAAGTTTCTCCCTGAAGGGGGAACTTTGGACTCAGGTTTACTTCGTTAAAATAAAGGTTCATAGTAAGACTCGTTTAGGCAAACAGCCTCTTCATTAAATGAAGGTTAAACAAAAATTGATTTTGAGCGGCGTATTCACTAGTGTGTTAGCGATCGCGCTCGTAGCATTGGCTGCTACTACCGGAAAAGTCTCCGCCATTAGCTTAGACAAGGGCAACTGCGATCGCTCTGGGCTTCCAGCTAAACCAACAGGAACATTAAAACAAGGATCTACAGTCATTAATAATGAAGATTTAAAGTCTTGGAATATTCAATATGAACTCTCTGGGGGCATAGCTGGATTCAGGAGACAACTCACGCTCAATAGTGATGCTCAATTGATCGCTAGCGATCGAAAGCGGAACAAAAATATCACTAAACAAGCTTCCACTGAACAAATTGCCAACATAACCATGCTGGTAAAAAGTCTCAAGTCCCCAGCTGCTTCAGGAACACCATCCAGGTTAAATAGCCGTTGTGCTGATTGCTTTCAGCACAGGGTTACCTTAACGCTTAACGAGCAACAACAGACAATTCAACTGGATGATTCTCAACTTCAGCAAGATTCTGAGTATGGGGAGTTGGTTAACCAGCTTTCCTCAATTCTCAATCAAACCTTGTCTCAGTAAAACTTTCTTATTTATTCCACCTCAAACGATTAGAAATCGTTAATTTTTAGTTGATGGGCAACTTTAAACATTTTTCACGTAAGCCTTCTGTGCATTTAACAGCCCTAATGCTGTTTTTACAATCAGGAGTAATGGCTGCTCCTAATGCGCTCGCGCAGCGTGTTGGGGAGCCACCTAGCGCAGCACCAGAAGGTTCTGGAGCCGTTGTCAAAAAGCATAAAAACGGCAAGACCACTTTGGTTGGCAGTGACGGCCCTCAAGGTCTGGCGCTACCTGGTAATCTTCCCAATCGACCAGGTAATGCTGAGGAGCGATCGCGGAGCTTTCTCAGGGTTTATGGGCCATCGTTCGGTATAGATAACCCCCAGGCACAACTGGCACTCAAGAAGTCATTTAAAGCTGACGGGCAGGATACACTCAAACATCAGCAGGTTTACAACAATGTGCCAGTGTTTTCGGGTGAGTTGAATGTTAACCTTGACGAACAGGGTAACCTGCTCTCTATTAGTGGTAAAACAGCTCCAGGTCTGAGTTTAAGTACGGCTGCCAAAGTTCCTGCGTCGCAAGCAAGGCAAACGGCATTAAGGGCTGTACAAAAAAAGTACAAGTTGAATCCCTCAGATCTAAATGCCACCACTCCCGAACTGACTATTTATGTGCCAGAACTTATCGGTCCTAAAACTGGTCAGCCTAAGTTAGTCTGGCGCGTTGATGTCACTCCCAACACCCTCGATCCCATTCAACAGATTGTGTTGGTGGATGCTCAAGCACCGAATAAAGTTGTCATCACCTGGAATAACCTTCCTAATGCCAGAACTCGTCAAACTTATACGACGAGAAATTCTCAAACTCTACCCGGTACGCTAGTCTGCGGTGAGAGCAATACCACCTGTTCAAATGGGGATACAGATGCGAAGAATGCCCATATATATGCAGGCGATACTTACGATTTCTACAAGAATAACTTTGGGCGAGATAGTCTTAATGGAGCCGGGTCGTCCTTAATTTCAACCGTGCATTACGGCACTAATTATAAGAATGCCTTTTGGAATGGTAGGCAAATGGTCTACGGCGATGGTCTGTCTGTAGCCGATGATGTTGTTGGGCATGAACTCACCCACGGGCTAACACAATATACCTCTAACCTGAATTACTATTATCAGGCTGGAGCCATTAACGAATCGATGTCCGATCTCTTCGGTGAGTTTATTGACTTGACGAACGGCAAAGGCAATGATGCGGCAACGGTGCGCTGGCAATTAGGGGAGGATATTCCTGTTAGTGTTTTTGGTGGCCCAATTCGGGACATGAAAAACCCTCCACTGCTTCAGCAACCGGACAAGATGACTAGCAGCTATTACGATTTTGACCAGAACTTCGAGGATAATGGAGGGGTACATACCAATAGTGGTATTAACAATAAAGCTGTCTACTTGATGACCGATGGCGGCAGTTTTAATGGCAAGACCATCACTGGGATCGGTATTACAAAAGTTGCCAAGATTTACTACAAGGCACAAACAAGTTTACTCACCTCTGGCTCCGACTACTTCGATCTCTACAACTATGTCAACCAAAGCTGCCGCAGCCTAATTGGTACCGCCGGAATTACAGCCGCCAACTGTACGCAGGTACTAAATGCGACTTTGGCTGTTGAGATGGATCGGGAACCATACGCTGGTTATCAACCTGAGGCATCTGTCTGTCCAGTGGGTAAGAACCCCAAGGATGCCTTCTTTGACAACATGGAGGCGAGTACCAACTGGCAGTTCACCAACTTACGAGGCTCAAATCCCTGGATCTTCTATACCGATCCCGACAATCCTTATGACAAGAAGTCTCTGGCGGTGGATGATGTTGATGGCCCAACTGATTCAGTGGCAGCTATGAAGACGGGAGTCACCATACCATCAGGAGCGTTCTTACACTTCAAGCATGCTTTTAGTTTGGAACCTGGCTATGACGGTGGAGTGGTAGAGTACAGCATCGGTACGAGCAACACTTGGACAGATGCCAGACCTTTATTTCAAGCAGGTCAGAACTATAACGGCACCATCTCTACCAGTGACGGCAGCCCCATTGCCGGACGAGCTGCCTTTACCAGTACCTACCCTGGCGGTAACTACGTTTCTACCCGCTATAATTTAGCTTCACTAGCAGGCAAGGCGGTTCGTTTCCGCTTCCGCGAAGCCAATGATCCGATTGTTGGAGATTACGGTTGGGTCATAGATAACGTCCGCATCTATACCTGTCAATAGACAAGCGAATGGCGATTGTTTGGGAAGCGAATTAAAAATATAGTCTGCGGTTGAACCTAGACAACGTATTTCAACAAAAAGGGACAGCGGATGAATTGCCGCTCGTTAGTAAAGACGTTCCGCCAGAACGTCTTTTTTTTTTTCAAATATTATTGAACAAATCTCAAGTTATTGCGATTTTGATATTGCAGGATATAGTCAGCATTCTGCCGTTCTAAGGGTGAGAGTAAATTATTAGAAAAATCATCTGGTGAATAGATGGGTCTGTACCATGACTGATTATCAAAGTGCTCTTGCAGTTCCTGATTGCGAAACTGCCGACCATGACGGGCATAAATGGAATTTCTCATAATATCTAGCTCAAAAGCATTTTTCCTAGTTAAATCAGCATCTGTAACTCGTCTAACAGCAAGCCATGAGTAGTCGCCTGTCTCGTCTTCCTGTATTGGTTCACTTACAGGCTCCTTCGTAATTGCGGGTGTTGGAGTTTCTTGCCGTGGTACGCTTACAGGCTCATTAATAATTGCAGGTGTGGATGGGGATGGGGCGACAGGTTGAGGTGATGTTACTGGGCTAGCAAGAGAACTGGGAGTGCTTGTAACATCTGGTGGCGCAGATTGGCTAATCGCTGGAGAAGAGATAGCTGTTGTTTCTGTTGATGATTGGGATTCTTTGAGGGCAAAACCAATAAATACAGATGCACCAATCACACCAGTAGCAATTAGACCGCCGAAGATTGCAGAATTGAGTTTATTTCCTTGACCTTCCCTGCCGCCACTTGCCAAAGCCGGGTTAGGAGGAGTAACAACTGGAATGGTCGGAACAGATGGAGTGGTAGGATTTGGAAATACCACTGGTGGGTGGGGGTTAGGCACAGTGGGGGGAATGGGCGTAGCGGCATAGTGTAAGGCATCAAGCATGGCGCGTGCCGTTGGGAAGCGATCGCGCGGATGCGATTGAATTGCTTGATCCAACACAGCTGCTAAGCTGGGACTTACACTCAAAGCATACCGATGCCAGAGAATATCACCCGTACTAGGGTCAATCTCTAACTCTTGTGGCAGTTTCCCCGTTAGTGTATAAATTGCCGTTAATCCCAAACTATACAAGTCACTTGCATAAACTGGTCTACCTGCGCCTTGTTCAGAAGACATAAAACCAGGTGTACCAATCACAATTGAGCTAGTGGTATTGCCGATTGAATTTACCACCGTACCCATTGTTTCTTTTACTGCCCCAAAATCAATCAGTACTGGTTTTCCATCTCGTTGGCGCAGCATGATGTTGTCCGGTTTGATATCCCGATGCACCATGCGCTTACTATGCACATAATCCAGTACAGGCAACAAACTCACCAGGATTTCCCTGACAGCACCTTCATTGAGTGGCCCTTGTTGTTGTACTATTTGGCTCAAACTTTGACCTTCAATGTATTCCTGTACTAAGTAAAAGTGGCCATCTGCGGGGAAGTACGCATACAACTTAGGAATTTGAGTGCTACCGTCTCCCAGTTCTTCTAAGATGGCGGCTTCCCGTTGAAATCGCTGTTGTACCAGTTGATAAATCTGGGGGTTGTTGGTAACTGGCTTAAGTTGCTTGAGCGCACATCGACGCAAAGAAGGCATCTGGGTATCTTCTGCCAGAAAGGTATCACCAAAACCACCAGCCCCCAGTGCCCGGATAATGCGATAGCGGTTGTTCAATAACTGTGATGTCATTGGCTTATCCTCCATTTCTCTGAGTGCCTTGTCCTTTGCACAGGTTAACCTCTCCTCTAGGAGACTGCATAAAAAAACAAAGCTAGACCTATTGATTTATGAAAGGTTGAAACTCATATGACCAATATGAATATTTGCAAACTATCTGTTTTTTTACTTAGCGCTACTACTTTGTTAGGAACCTTGTCAGCACCTGTTCAGGCGCAGAGTGTCAGTTGGTCAAAACAGTTGGGAACAGCCAATATTGACTCCTCTAGTGGTGTAGCAACTGATAGCAATGGCAATGCCTATATCACAGGCTCCACCAATGGCTCTTTAGGAGGAGTTAACCAGGGGCTCTTTGATGCCTGGGTAGGCAAGTACGACAGTAGTGGCACGCAGCTGTGGAAAAAGCAGTTAGGAACGGCTAACAGGGATGATGCTTATGATGTAGCAACCGATAGCAATGCCAATGTCTATATTACAGGCTCCACCAGAGGTTCTTTGGCAGCAGTTAATCCTACTCCGGGAAACGAAGATGCCTGGGTAGCTAAGTACAACAGTAGTGGTACCCAACTTTGGAAGAAGCAGTTGAGTACTTCCAGTTACGAGATGTCTAAAGGAGTAGCAACTGATAGCAACGGCAATGTCTATATCACAGGCTTTACTGGAGGCTCTTTGGCAGCCCCTAATCAAGGGTGGAGCGATGCCTGGGTAGCCAAGTACAACAGTAGTGGTACGCTGCTGTGGAAGAAGCAGTTGGGTACTTCCTCTCTTGAGGGAGCCTCTGATGTCGCCGTGGATAACAATGGCAACGTCTATATTTCAGGAAGTACACTGATATCTGGGCTGGTGGGAAACGATGCCTGGATAGCTAAGTACAACAGTAGTGGTACATTTTTGTGGAAAAAGCAAGTTACAACTGCTAATAACACAGACGATTCTAGTGTAGCAACTGATAGCAACGGTAACCTCTATATTTCAAGCAGCACCAATGGTTCTTTTGCAGGGCCTAATCAGGGACAGAATGATGCCTGGGTAGCTAAGTACAACAGTAGTGGCACCGAACTTTGGAAGAGGCAGTTGGGCACTTCCGTTAATGACCTATCAAATCATATAGCAATTGATAAAAATGGTCTTGTCTATATAACAGGTGGAACATATGGTTCTTTGGGAGGAGCTAATCAAGGAAATGAAGATGCCTGGGTAGCTAAGTACAATACTTTGGGCACATTTTTGTGGAAGAAACAGCTAGGAACTTCTAATCGTGACAGCTCTCGTGGTGTAGCAATCGGTATCAATAACAGTCTTTATTTGTCTGGCTACACTGAAGGGTCTTTGGGAGGAGCTAATCAGGGAAGTTCTGATGCCTGGATAGCTAAATATACTGGAATTTAAATCCTGTCAGGAAAAAGCGCAACTAAGGAACCCACCTCAAACCATAACGCTTTTGATAGCCCAAAATATAAACAGCATTCTGCAACTCTAAGGGTGAGAGTAAACTATCAGGAAATTCTTCTGGCGAATATCTGGGACGATACCAGGGCTGCCGATCAAAGTACTCTTGCAAGTCCTTACTTTGAAAGCGGCGACCGTGACGGGCGAAAATTGAATTTCGCATAATATCTAATTCAAAAGCATTTTTTCCCCTTAAATCCGCGTCTGTAACTAATCGCTGGGACAGCCAAGAGTAATCTTGAGATGAAGCTGTATGCCTGCCCAGTAATTGTTCTAACAACGATGGCGAAGGTCTAGTTAAAAGTAGACCAATAATGACAGACAGCACTATCAAACCGCCAAGTATAAAACTGCCAACCAGGTTAATTTTTTGTCTATCTAGTAAACCTGTGCGGTATTTGGGAATAGGAACGGACTGGGGGAGTGTCTCCTGCGGCGGGGAGAGTAACAAACTGGGTGGTAAAGCCGTAGTGTCAGACTCTGGGGTGTTGGTTTCTTGGGGAATAATGCCAGACTGCAACGCCGCGAGCATTTCTCTAGCCGTAGGGAAGCGATCGCGCGGATGAAATTGAATCGCCTTATCCAAAACAGCAGCTAGACTGGGGTTAATGCTCACGACGTTCTCGCGCCAGACAATCTCACCGCTACGGGGATCAGTTTCTAATTGTTGGGGCGTCTTGCCAGTAAGCAAATACACCGCTGTTAGCGCCAAACTATAAAGATCGCTCGAATAAAGGGGGCGTCCAGCTGCTTGCTCACTCGGCATATACCCAGGTGTCCCAATCGCAATTGAACTGGTGGTGCTACCGTGGGAGTTCAACACAGTTGCCATCGTTTCTTTAACCGCCCCAAAATCAATCAGCACCGGCTTTCCATCTCGTTGCCGCAGAATAATGTTGTCTGGTTTAATATCCCGATGCACCATACGCTTGCTATGAACGTAATCTAGCACCGGCAATAGACTCTCCAGAATCTCCCGAACCATATTTTCGCTGAGTGCTCCCTTTTGTTGCATCTTGCTCTTGAGGGTGACACCTTCAATCCATTCCTGGACTAAGTAAAACTGCCCGTTTTCAGAAAAGTAGGCATATAACTTGGGAATCTGAGTGCTACCTTCTCCCAGTTCCTCTAAAATTGCCGCTTCCCGCCCGAAGCGTTCTTGCACCACCTGGTAAATCAGGGGGTTGCTCGTCACCGGCTTGAGTTGCTTAATTACACACCGGCGTCCAGAGGGCATGTGGGTATCTTCTGCCAGAAAGGTATCACCAAACCCACCGCTGCCCAACTCTTGTAGTATTCGATAGCGATTATTTAAGAGTGTTAGCGTCATTGGCTAATCCTCAATGCCAGTCTGCCTCTGAAATAGTAATCAATTAGATGCGAAGTGCGATTCGTAGCGCCAGAGCGGCAGTTAGCCTACTCCTCCATAATGAACTCACTTCCAACCATAGCGCTTTTGATTCTCTAGGATATACACAGCATTTGTTGGCTAGGCTTGATAATCCCAAATCCGCTATACCCCGCTTTTGATTTCTAATCGTCTTGACCTTCCGCCGGAACGTCAAGACAAAATTGCTTGTTCAAAAAGGGGGTATCAAACTCGGATTTCGTATAAGCAGGAAACCGGCGACGACGCAAGCCATAATCCAAGCTGCATAGTTCTTGTTGTGCTTTTTTCTTTTAATCTACAGTTTGCCTGTCGGAATATAGTATTTACTGATAAGATTCCTCTACAGCTTGGATAACTATCGATGACCACTACCCTTGTTTTCTCTCCTGAGTCTGCAAACCTTAAGAAACGTACTTTTGCTCGTCGCTCTCTACTACCCTTGGAGCGGGATTATTTATGGCAAATCTCCACTGGCGTAGTTCGCACCTTGACTAGTAACGAAGAGGGCACACCTATCACTTTGGGCTTGTGGGGACCAGGGGATATTGCAGGCAGAGTGCTATCAAAGGCCGATCCTTATCGAATAGAATGTCTCACCCCTGTGGAGGCAACCCGGCTGCCCGTTGCTAGGTGGCACGAAGCAACTGAGGCTGCGATCGCGCAAATTCAGCAATTTCAAGAATTATTGGAGATTATGCATTGCAGAACAGTTGATGTCTCACTGATGCGGCTGTTGACTTGGCTAGCAAACAAGTTCGGTCATCAAATAGAGCAAGGACAACTGATCGATCTGCGTTTAACCCACCAAGAAATTGCGGAACTCATAGGTGCCACCAGAGTCACAGTTACGCGGCTGCTTAATAACTTTGAGAAGCGGGGAATGATTCAACGCCTCCCTCACCGTTTTATTGTTCTGTACGAGCAACAACCTTTCTGGCACTACGAAATTTAATCCAAGCCAGCCTACAAGCGGGTACGAACTCATTATAACAACATGACTTTATCTACCTGGCATGAATGCGGGCTGGGTGTGCCTTGCGCGCGATCGCTTTTTAGAACACAACCGAAGAAGCTAGGTTCTGAGCTTAAGCAGCTTTAGCCGTTTCCAGTAATAATTTGGCAGTTTCCATGATGACTGTCTTGTTCTCCCAATACTTAATATGAACTATCACGGGATTATCCCCGGCATCAACTTGAATCTCCTGTATAGCATCAGGAGCGTCATAAAGCCTGCGGGTTCCGAAAGCAAGCACATCATCAACGTCGTAGAACAAATTCCACTTCACGCGATCGCTCGTTTTAATCCCGATGTCAGAGGCTTTCAACAGTTGCTTGTTGGCAAGCTGATCTACCATCACTTGCTTTCGCATCGTCAGAATAGAAAGCTGAGAAGCCGTGCTGGTAAGTGACCCCAGTTTCAGTTCACCTTTGTGTACCTTGTCCCGCCATTTCATAAAGCGCTCGATATCTTCCTTTTTACCCTGCTTGTAGAAGCCAGGTTCGTGATCGGGAGCAAATAGTCCATACAGAAAGTCGTGCGAAAGAGTGACGCCGAGACTTTGACCAATCAAATGAATCCGCACATCGGGTTCATCAAGGTAAAGATCTAGTTGGCTGAGAATTTGAGCATATACTGTAATGCGAGTTTGGGTTTCTCCATTAGGAGAGACATAGTAGAGGACATCTCCAAGTCCTCGTGTAATAAGTTGCTCTCGCAATTGCGCGACTGCAAATCGAGATATCGGGGTGAACCAGGGAAAGTCAGCCTCTCCAGTTCTAAACAAAGACATCGGATGATTATTCGGGTGGGGATCTTTAATGAGGTTGTCGTAGGCGACCCGATCGTTCACGAAGTTTTGAGCGCGAGTTAATTGATGATCTGCTCGAAGATCTCCTGATGGAATTCCTTCCTCTCCAGGAAGCTCGTTGCCCCATTCTACCTGAATCGGAGCGCGCTTAAACAGGTTGCTCAATTCAGGTTGGGCTTCTGTTAAGGCGCTCCAAAAAGCGGCATATTCGGTAGCATACGAAGTCGGAACGTTTTGGGGAGAAATCCCGTGAATCATTGCGAGAACGTTGACTGACATTAAATTGCTCCTACAGGATCAGGTTACAATCACCATATTTACCAGACCATTATCATTTTCTTTTTTTATTGAATTAATTATTTAACTTCTAAAACGAGCCAAATCGTTTCGATACGTCTTGGAAGTTGGTGAACCGCAGAAATACCCCACCCGCGCTTCGCGCCACCTCCCCTTATTAAGGGGAGGTTGGGGAGGATGTACTACTTTGAGATGCAAAGTGCTGTAGTTAAGTAGATGGGTGGGGCTGTTAGTTGTTAGTAGGGTAATACTTTTCTAATAACTACTAGCTACTAACAATCGCAACATACGTTTAATTACACCCATATACTTAGCACAGAGAAATACACGACAATGTGAGCGCCGTTGGCGTAGGTCATATCGCGAAGTGTGTTGCTCAAGCAAGTATCGCAACTTGCTTGCTATAAATAACGGCTAGCTCTGTCTGTTTAACGTTTGGGATTATTTTTCATGGCTTTATGAATTTTTTTCCATTTTTCCTTTTCAGCTAAAGATGCTTTTTGATCTTGTTTCCGGTTCAAGTATTCAAGCTCTTGTTGCAGTTTTTGATAGTTCCGAAATCGTTGCTCATCAAGAGTGCCATCAAGGAGAGCCTGTTGTACTGCACAACCTGGTTCTTTCTCATGTTGGCAATCCCGAAAATGACACAACTTCGCCAGTGTATTGATATCCGCAAACGTTTCTTGAAAGCCTTCACTTCCATTCCACATTTGGATTTCTCGCATTCCCGGAGTATCTATCAGCAAACCCCCAGAAGGTAAGATGATTAACTCTCGATGCGTTGTGGTGTGACGACCTCGGTTATCTCCTTTACGGACTGATTGAACATCTTGAATGTTCTGAAGTGCTAATTGATTAGTAATCGTAGATTTCCCCACTCCAGAAGACCCGATCAGGGCTACTGTTTGTCCCGTACCGAGATAAGGAGCCAAAGCATCAAGCCCTTGATTTGCGATCGCACTCAGGACAATAATTGGTACACCAGGAGCGATCGCTTCTACTTTGGCTATTCGTTCCTCAAGGCGATCGCACAAGTCCGCTTTGTTCAGGATGATGACTGGATTAGCCCCGCTTTCCCAAACCAGTATCAAGTAGCGTTCGATTCTTCTGATATTGAAATCCCGATCCAACCCGCAAACTAAAAATACCGTATCAATGTTGGTGGCAATAATTTGCTCATCTGTCTGTGCGCCTACGGTTTTCCGAGAGAATTTGCTTTTTCTTGACAAAACCTCATGAATCGTTGCTCTAGATTCACCATTGATAATGCTAATTACTACCCAATCTCCTACCGCTGGGAAATCTGTACGTCCAGAAGCTTGGTAGCGCATTTTACCGCTTACTTCTGCTGACAGTTCACCAATTTCTGTGTAGAGAATGTAAGTATTTTTATGCTCAAGAGCAACTCTGCCAATGGTGCATCCATCTGGAACATGGCTGTTAAAGTTTCTGGAAAAAAAACTATTCCAGCCTAAAAATTCTAAATTCATTTAAGCTTCCTCGATGTGTAACTGGCCTTACCGCCAAGCTCACAGAGGAATTGTGGAACTCATTCAGGTACATGGGAATGATGAATCTAAAACTCTGTGAGAGTGGGGGGGTGCGTATTGATAGTCATCGGCGTCTTGATGGCAACAATCTCAGTCATCATTCTTTCTCCTTTGATGCTTTTCAATTCTCATTCAAAGCTTTTGTAGTATTGTAATACAAAGACTTAATTAGTCCAACTTATTTTACAAAACTCAACATCAATGCAACACTATATCTGCTACATCAATATTCCTTCTAAAAAAACCTTTTCGGAAGATTTTTGAAAGAAGTCTAAAACCTTAAATGTAAAATTACCTATGAATCGCCAGCGCTATTGGTTGCTGCTCATTGCCTTGTTGCTAGTTGCGCTTTCCTGGTGGGGGGTAGCAACGGCGCGAGTTGGACTGGTTGTGCGATCGCCTAGCGTGTTGCACAGCAACGTATCGCTTTCTAACGATAAGCTACCGATGCTATACGTTGCGCCCCAGCAATCTCAAAGAATGCCGGGTGTTCTCGTGGCGCACGGCTTCGCTGGTTCCAAGCAATTGATGCTTGGTTACGCCCACGTTCTGGCACATGCAGGATATGCTGTAATGCTCTGGGATTTCAGCGGTAACGGAGCCAATGAAACATCAAGTCAGGAGCGTTTTTCCCTCCAGCGAGATCTCGATGTTGCTACTGCTGCCCTGGTATCGCAACCGGAGGTAGATCCAACGCGCTTGGCGTTATTGGGTCATTCTATGGGTAGTGGAGCAGTAATGTCAGCTGCCATCCGCGAACCATCCCGCTTTGGCGCTACTATTGCAATTTCGCCTACAGGTGCCCAGGTAACGCCTTTTGCTCCGCGCAATCTTCAGTTGCAGGTAGGTGGTTGGGAAAATCGCTTCCTCGCCAATGCACAGCAGTTGTTGGCAGCAGCAGGGGGAGAAAATCATAACTTAACTTCTGGAAGAGGGCGAGATCTTGTCATCGTACCGAATGCCGAACACATTACTATTCTCTTCCGCAATGCTAGCCACCAGGCAGCACGCAGATGGCTTGATGCTACTTTTGGCGTGCAAAACACTAGCAGTTATGTTGACTACCGGATGATTTGGTATAGCTTGCACTTAATTGCATGGTTGATTGCGATCGGTGCAGTTGCTCCTGTCCTCACTTCACCTGGTACCACACGCCAACTAAAAGCCCATCCCAGTAGACGCTGGTTTGGTTTACTCTTAGCCCCGATGGTGGCAAGTAGTGTCATCTTGTTAATTAGTAGCAGGGGCGATATTCAAAGTCTGGGTGGGGTGCTAGTGGGCGGTGCTATAGGAATTTGGTTTTTAGTGGCAGGCTTAACCTGGCTAGGTATCCTGTGGAATTTACCGCGTCCGACACTTCGGACTATCGGGCTAGGTGTTGCACTCTTTGCCTTACTTTGGGTTGCCTTTGGATTGATGGCGCAGGTTGTCTGGCTACAGTGGTGGCTGATTCCAGTACGTCTGAAACTTTGGCCTTTGCTATCGCTTTTGTGTCTACCCTGGTTTTTGGCATCCGGGGTCGCACAACAGGGCGCTGGCGTGGTAAAGCGGGTGGTGTGGTGGCTAGTGCAAAGTTTGGCGCTGGTGGGGGGATTTTTTCTGGTAGTTTACTTAGTTCCCCAACTCGGCTTCATCTTCCTGATAATTCCAGTATTTCCCATATTTATAGCTATTGTTTCATTTGCTGCTTCTCAGCTCAATGAAGTATGGAGCTATGCTATTGGCAGCGCACTGTTTTTTGGTTGGGCGATCGCGGCGGCTTTCCCGCTTGCAGTGTAGCAATAGCAATAATTTATGAGTATCCCTGAGCGTACCAGCTACCCACGATGAGCTTTAGCAAGATAATTGCTAACTTTAGCTGAATTTAGGGGAACTCTGAGTAAATGTTTCCATGCAAGCTCAATTTGTTAACTAATTGATAAAAGTAAATGGATTACCAGTCACTGAAGCCTAACGTTCAAGACTTGCAAACAGATGTTATCGAGTTGTTGGGGCAAATTAGCTCTTTGATGAGTCGCGCTAGTACAGCACTTAGTTCTGATATTACTGGCGAGAAGTATGCAGGCTTTCAGCAAGAAGTAGTTGAGGCAGTCCGTAACGTAGAGAACCTGAAGCTGATGATGGCTATTGTTGCACCGATGAAAGCTGGCAAATCCACTATCATCAATGCGATTGTTGGACAGGAGATTCTGCCCAGCCGCAACGCGGCAATGACGACACTGCCTACGGAGATTGTGTTTAATGCCGAGCTAAAAGAGCCAACCCTGACGCTGAGTGCCGAAATCTTGTCAGTGTTCCAAGAGACACTGATAGCTTTGCAGCGCCGGAATCAGGCATTAGGAACTGAGCGAATGCAGGAGAAGATAGCTCAATACCCGCATCTGGTGGATTTGCTACAAGAAATCCAAAATACGGTCGGGTTTCCAACCCATGCTAGGACTTCTGGGCGCGAGGAGATTATTAAGACCTTAACTGGTCTAAACGATATTATCCGTCTGTGTAGTCTGCTAGAACCGTCCAAAGATCCCCTAGGTCAACTAATGGACGTTCCGTGCATTGAAACACCCTTTTGGCGATCGCGTAGCGTCTCCAAAGGAGAATCGCAAAAAACTGACCAAACTGAATTGCTGGGCAACCTGGTGATTGTTGATACGCCTGGGCCAAACGAGGCGGGAGAAAACCTTAGACTGGCGGCTGTGGTGGCAGAACAGCTTCGCAAAAGCTCAATAGTATTGATTGTTCTAGACTTCACCCAGCTAAACAACAAAGCAGCAGAAGAAGTTAAAAAGCAAGTTCAGCCGGTTATTAAGTTACTAGGCAAAGAAAACCTGTATGTCTTAGTTAACAAGGTTGACCAGCGCCGGAAGGGTGACATGACACCTGAGCAAGTACGGCAGTTTGTTGCTGCTGACCTGGGGCTGGGTAACTCTGGCGATACAGATCGGGTGTTTGAAGTTTCAGCTATACGCGCGTTCTCTGCTGCTAAATTCATGCTGGAACTACAGCGATGTCCCGATGTTGATATTGCTGAAATGGAAACGGCAGAGGCACTGGCTCAAGAAGCACTTGGTGCTATGTGGGAAGAAAAACTTCAGGATGTCAGCAAAGAAGAATTACAATCTACAGCCGAGTATATTTGGAAAAAGTCAGGGTTTGCTCCATTCCTAGAAAAGGCGATCGCCACGCTTATGGAAAGTGCTGCACCTCGGTGCATGAGATCGGCACTAACTCTCAGCCGTCACCGTCTCAAGGAGCTACGCGATGATGTGCAACTCCGCAGCAATGCCATTGCTCAAGATGCAGAAAAACTACAACGTGAAGTGGGGGCGCTCGAAACTGATTTGCATCGCCTTGAATTGTGTCGGGGTCGTTTGAAGGAAGTAGATACAATCAAAACCCAACTACACCGGAATCTTAATGATATCCTTCAAACTCTCCAAAAGGCAGCTAAAGTAAACATAGAAGATTATTTTATTAAAGAGGAAAAAGAAAGAGCAAATAGGTTAAAAAAGTGGGACATAAAAGCGCGGGAACTTTTTTTGACAAATCTAGGCAGTCTTGAATTTTTTCCTAAAGTAATATCGCGAACGATAAAGTCTCAACTAAAGTTTAAGACTTCCGGGGTGTTTGAATTTAATAGTATGGTCGAGGCAGAAGAATTTGCTAATCAGGCAGTTGCCTACGCTAAACAGAGAGCAGACAGCTTACTATCAAAGGTTCGCGAACAAACAGAGAAAAAAATCGAACAGGCTCGTCAAGAATTGATGATTTTTTTGGAGAAAGAAACGCAGCCAATCATTGAACGGGCACGTACTAGGCTAAACGAAGCTTTCAACATAAATTTGTCATTGCCACAACCAACATTGGAATCTGATGAGACAGAAGCCGTTAAACCTCGTGTCAAAAGCGAGTATCGTTATGTAGATCAGGGCTATGGAGAACGAGTAGTGAAGAAGCGAAAGTTTTCGCATTTTTTTTGGATGGTTCCAGTTGAAGTCAAGGAAACGTACAAACACCCGGATAAGAGAGAAGATTACTACACTGTTTCTCTGGAAGAGCTAATTTCTGAAATAAACAAATCAATAGAAACAAACATCGACAGTGTTGCACGAGGAATAACCAAGTATCTAGATGAAGATTTTCAGCAGCGAGTAGATGTGTTCTTTGAGGATATGGATGGTTATCTCCGCAACTACAGAGACAGTTTGAGGCAAGCACAGTCAGATCAAAAGCTGTCTCTTGGTGAGAAGGAAAAATTGGTAGGGGAACTGACTGCTTTGGTTCCAGAGGCAACCGCACAAATAAAGGAAGCAGATGCCTATATCGAATATACAGACCACTTATTAATAGTGGATAAGTAATGGCTAATATGTCTTATCTTCAAGAACCCAACGCGCTAGCGCAAAAATCAGCTATCCCCAGCCAGTCTACCCGCCGCCTTGAGGAGTTACAGCGCCGAATCCCCGTGGTTGGTGATAAAGCACTGATTGATCTAGTTAACGGCATTCAAGTCAGCAAAGACATCATCCGCTATCGGAAGCGTAGGGGATTCTTTGGGCAGCTGATAGATACACTAGATGGTAGCGATCGCCAACGCCAACTTCTCCTAGATGGCAACCTACTTGCAGGGCAAGAATCATTATACCAATGGGTACTAGAACTTAGCGATAACCTTCGCATTAGTCAAGTTGCCCTGGAAGTTACCCAACAATCTTTACTAGAAGCGCGTAACGCCATTCGTCAGCACAAAGAAAGATTGCAAAAGCAAGAAAACGCCCTGGTTAAGCTAATCCAGATAGTGTCCGCTCTATATCAAGAAGTTAGCACTCGAATTGATGCACTAGAGGCGCGAGTGCGGAAACTAGAAGTGCGAGTTGCTGCAAATGAAGATTTAGATAGAATTGTAACTGCTTGGGCAGCAGAACAAACCTACAAAAATTTACCTTGGGCTGTGCAAGTTGCTTTATTAGCACGGGAAATATTTAGCAGTTCTATCGCCATTTATGAAATAGAAACGGGCGACACGAATAAATATCGCCCGTTATTGGTTAATAAAATACTGTCTGCCAGCAAACAAATGCCTAAAAGCTTCTTTGGGTTGGCGGACTTATTAGACGGAACCTGGCAAGAAATGGAAAATAGCGATCGCCAATTATCAGCAGCCTTATTAGAAATTCGCTCAATTCCACAACAGCGACTTCAAAATCTACCTATATTATTTAGTCTCGGTACAACTTTAGAACTCGCAACCTTACCAGAAGCAGCCAGACCAAATAAACCAGGACAAAGTGCGATCGCGCTTTGTCGCGCCCAAATTGACACTATATCCCGCACTACCGACGCACGGGAATTTGTCACAGCGGTTGTTGAGGAAACAGCTAATGACTGTCTAGCCATGATGGTGAGAAGATGAAGCCTGCAAAATCTGCCAATCCCCAATTTGGACTCGTACTCACTGGCGGCGGTGCTAAAGGAGCCTATCAAGCAGGCGCTTTGAACTATCTAGCTGAATTAGGGCTAGAACCACAGATAATTGCGGGTACCAGCATCGGCGCTCTCAACGGTGCCGTCTTATCATCCCACCAGCCTTTCCCCTATGCCGTTCGTCGCCTCAATGAACTCTGGACACACCTGGGTACTGCACCAATCCTACGCCCTCATACTGGTGCTGTGCTTCATACCCTTAGCTATGCTGCCCAAACATTTGTGCCAACCCTGCGAGAGTGGATGCTTGATTTTCTCGTAGAGGAAGGGCTACTCAAAGATCGTACTGCTATATTTGACCCAGCCCCGCTCGAGCAGCTGTTACATGAAGCCATAGATCTAGCTGAACTTCGACGCGGTATTGAGTTATGGGTAACGGTCTTTCCTTCCCTAAAAATCCCTGGTTTGCGCTACGACTGGTTACTTGATTTTGTTCGCGCTCGAACTGGAACTGAGGCACACTGGCTCTGTGCCCAAGACTTTGCAGATGATACCACCCTCTACAACTTGCTCCTTGCCAGTGCAGCTATTCCTTTGGCATTTCCCAGCCGAAATATTAATGGGCGGTTTTATGTCGATGGTGCTTTAGCAGATAATGTCCCCCTAAAGGCACTGGCAGCGCGTGGATGCACTCATGTTATTGTGATTCACCTACAAAACGGCTCAGTTTGGAACCGCCACGACTTTCCAAACCAAACCATTATTGAAATTAGACCAGAGCAAGTAATCAACAGCTCCGATGTGCCACTTCTAGGGTCAATTGATAGTCTGCTCAACTTTAGTGGTGAACGCATTGCCGAACTAAAACAACGGGGTTACGAAGATGCTAGACGTTGCCTGGAGCCGCTCATACAAACATTTAAGGCTGTTACTGATCAGCGTCAGTCTCACAATTCACTGCTTGACTCAACGTTACAACTACTCAATGACCCACCTCTTTAATGGCAGTTAATCATGGATGTATTTGTCAGGAGGTACGGTATAAGTTTTTCCTACGTCGAACTCAAATTTGTCAGTCCACAGATTGTACCTAATGCCGGAAAGTTGTAAAGCATGAAATTAAGTTAGAGCAAAATAAATATTTTTAGAGTAAAAATGAGAATACCACAACTAGATTTAACAAATTTTGAACTGCCTTTTACCTTCAATAATGGAATTATAGAAGTTGGAATTGCTGAATCATATTTAGCTGAGCCTATAAATGCCTATATTGGAAAATATGAAGGTCAGATTAGGAACACCGAATCAGAAAAGATAGATGTAGAGAATCTCCGGTTCTCCTTCCGAGAGGGCGGCTTTTCTCTAACAGGTGACGTGAAAGTTCAGTTTAGAAGGCTGCTAAGTGAAGCTCCTCTCATAGGAGAGGTATATACACCCTGGATGACAATAGCTGGCAGCTTTGTTGAAGAGCTTGCTGTAGATGTGGTTCAGGGAAGGTTAAGTGTTTCTCATTCTCAACTTCATCTCAGCACTACTGACACTTGGTACAAAAATATTTTTGATGAGTTTGTTCTTCCCTATCTCAAAGAAGAGGTTATTAAACGTATTAACGAACAACTTTCAAATTTTAACGGCATGACCGTTGAAGAATTAATTTTAAAGTATGGCAGTGAAAAACTGAAACAAAGATTCGGAGCTAGAATTTTTGGTGAAGATAGGATAAACACGCTATTGAAGCTAGCAGATACTGGTGCCAACAGATTTAAGAGCCTACAGCGTATAAAAAATAAACTGGCCAGGGTGCGTGTTAATGCCAAGGTATCTGGAGAGCATTTATGGTTATCTATTGTTTCAATTCCAGATTGAAATCCGTAATGATGATTTACGGCTTTTGACTATCTAGCTGGCGGCGCAACTCATCTGTATTTTCTAGTAACTCAGCTTGCGCGATCGCATTTTGCTCTTTAGATGCCATCCACTTCAACTTAACAGTGTGGTTTTCTGCTTCCTCATCTCCCAAAATCAAGCAAGCAACTGCTCCACTTTTGTCAGCGCGTGTAAATTGTTTCTTAAAACCACTGCCAGTTAAATCTAAGTCCACGCTAAATCCAGCCTGACGCAATTTTTGAGCCAACACTAAAGCTTGAGCCTCAGCGCGATCGCCTTTTGAAACTACATAAAAATCCAAAGCTGACTGCGGCTGCTCTTGCAGCTGTTGCAGTAATAAAATTAACCGTTCTAAACCAATTGCCCAGCCTACAGCAGGCGTATCCGGCCCACCTAGTTCCTTCACTAGTCCATCGTAGCGGCCGCCACCACAAACTGTTGCCTGTGCCCCTAAATCATCCGACTGAATTTCAAAAGCCGTGTGAGTATAGTAGTCCAACCCCCGCACCAGTCGAGGATTCAACTCGTAGTCAATTCCCAAATCGCTCAATAGCTGTTGTACCTGCTCAAAGTGGCGTTGGGAGTTCGAGCCTAAGTAGTCCAAAATACTAGGAGCATCTTTGGCAATTTCTTGCGTGCGTTCATCCTTACTATCTAAAATCCGCAGGGGATTGCGGCTTAAGCGCTCCTGTGAGTCTGGATCTAGCTGATCTTTATAAGGGGTCAAGTAATCAACCAGTGCTTGGCGATAACGCTGCCTGTCTTCGAGATCCCCCACTGAATTGATGTTCAGTCGCAGGTTCTTTAAACCCAAGGTTTGGAGGATGTTGGCTGCGATCGCAATTACCTCTGCATCCGCGCGTGCATCAGCACTACCTAACACCTCCACCCCTAGTTGGTGAAATTGTCTCTGTCGTCCAGCTTGGGGACGTTCGTAGCGAAACATCGGCCCCGTATACCAAAGGCGCTGAATTCCGCCTTGACTATAAATACTGTGTTCAATATAAGAACGTACCGCCCCAGCAGTGCCTTCAGGACGCAGGGTAATTGAGCGATCGCCCTTGTCCTTGAATGTGTACATTTCCTTCCCCACCACATCTGTGGCTTCGCCAATTCCCCGCTCAAATAACTCTGTCGGCTCAAATATGGGGGTGCGAATTTCCCGATAGGCTCCTCTGCCCAGAATCTGCCGCGCTGCTGATTCTACCCGTTGCCAATACCCGACTTCCTCAGGTAGGATGTCCCGCGTTCCCCGTAAAGCTTGAATAGTACCCATTAATTCTTCAATTGAAGCCCAATATTTCTGTTTGCCTAGTTTTTATTGCCTGAACGCGCTGTTGTAGAGACAAAGATTACTCTTTTCTCTACAATCAAAACTTTTAACGTATGGAGACTTTAACTCAAAACTCAAAACTCAAAACTTTTAAATCTTCCCAAGGGCGATAGCGATTACTATAGTACGCCAAGATTTGCTCGACCATTGCTCGACCTGCTGAGTCAGCCCCTGGGGAAAACTCAATCCACAAGCCACCAACCTGGCTTTCGTTGTAATCAAACTGCTGGGACGCCTGGGGGAGCAAACCAGCTTTCACCCCCTCAACTTGCCGCAAATGAGCGGCGACCTCCCGATACACCGCTAAAGGCAAGCCAGGACAGCGGATGTGCGATCGCTGATCTACTTCGACAGACTTCTGCACCCTTTCAACTCCTACAACTACCTCCTCAGATTTAAGGAGTAATATTTGCGCTTACTGGCTGCGGTGTTGGTTCTCCCACCGTAGTAGTAGCTGGTGGTTTGTCCCCAACCCGTTTGTCAACTTCAACCCCGTATTGCTCTAAAACAACAACAGGCGACAAGCCTTGATTTACCTCAATTCGCTTTACTAGCACCTGCCCATTGGATAACATTTCTCCCGGCTGGACTTGGCGACTGGTTGTCTCATCCGGTGCTTTCACAATGGCGTGAATGGCATCACCTACTTGAATAACCCCTGTTACTTCGACGCGACGAGCCAAATCTGGTTCTGGTAGCTTCAGCGGTTCCGGCTGAAACGAGGGAACAGGAAAAGCAGGAAGCGAACCTGGATCGGCAGTGCTGGGTACTGCCCCAAGCTGCGAACCAAGACGAGCCGCAATAGTTGCCTGAGGCGGCGAATCCAAATAAGCAACAGTAGTTGTCCTTGGCAGCGAACTAGGACGACGGGTACTGCTTACTTGTGGTCTTGCCTTGGCGACTGTGGTTGTCTTTGGTTTCGCCTTGGCGACTGTGGTTGTCTTTGGTTTTGCCTTGGCGATAGTGGTTGTTTTTGGTCTTGCCTTGGCGACTGTGGTTGTCTTTGGTCTTGCCTTGGCGATAGTGGTTGTCTTTGGCTGAGCCTTGGCTACCTTAGTTACCTTTGGTATTGCCTTAGCCACTGTGGTTACCTTTGGCTGAGCCTTGGCTACCTTAGTTACCTTTGGTATTGCCTTAGCCACTGTGGTTACCTTTGGCTGAGCTTTGGCTACCTTAGTTACCTTTGGTATTGCCTTAGCCACTGTGGTTACCTTTGGCTGAGCTTTGGCTACCTTAGTTACCTTTGGCTGAGCTTTGGCTACCTTAGTTACCTTTGGCTGAGCTTTGGCTACCTTAGTTACCTTTGGCTGAGCTTTGGCTACCTTAGTTACCT
>JAHHGU010000086.1 GCA_019359765.1 Aphanothece sp. CMT-3BRIN-NPC111 | reverse complement strand
TTAGTGGCATTGAGAGTAATCGTCCCCCCAGTGCCAGAGGTACCTGAAGCTTCAGAGTGGGAGTCGAGAACGCCAGTATTGATGTCATTACTAGCATTGAGAGTAATCGCCCCCCCATTGCCAGAGCTGCCTGAATTAGAGTTAGAGCGGGATAAGGATTTGAGATCCCCATTATTGATACTGCCATTAGTGGCATTGAGAGTAATCGCCCCCCCATTGCCAGAGTTGCCTGAATTAGAGTAAGAGTAGGAGTTGAGAGTTCCAGTAGTAATGCCACCATTTCCGGCATTGAGGGTAATCGCTCCTCCATTATTAGCACCATTTCTTGTATCTAGAAGCTGATTATTAGTAGTAATTCCCCCATTAGAACTACTGAGATTAATCGCATTGCCATAAGTCTTAATACCTTGAGTGCTAATATTCCCTGTCGCCAACAGCGCGATGGAACTATTAACAGCATTAGCCGCCGTAATATTACCCGTTGCCGTAATCGTCTCACCCCGAATTGTAGTCGCCCCCGGAGTCAGAGAAATATTCCCCCCACTCAGCAGAATATTCCCGTAATTATTACTATTTTTCACAAAATCATTAGCACTACCCAACGTGAGATTGCCCCCAGCAATCAACCTCACATCTCCCCCTAACCCCGCCGTAGTTCCCGCATAAGAACCGGACTGAATTACACTGACACTAATATTTCCGGCATTCGTACCGCTAGCGCTAATATTTATCGCCCCACCATTACCTGCCACCCCAGAAGCCGAAGCAGAGTAAGAATATAATCCACCTGTTGTCACATTGCCGTTATTCGCATTCAGGCTAACACTACCCCCCTTTTGGCTGTTCCCCGTCCCGGAATCCGAGTAAGAGTAAATCCCACTGGTGCTAATGCTACCGTTGCTAGCAGTGAGGTTAATATTCCCACCATTGCCCACATTGCCATGAGCAGTGCCGCCACTATAAGAAAGCAGTTGACCTGTAGTAATATTGCCACTACCTGCGGTCAGGGAAATATTTCCCCCATTTAATGCCCCATTGCTAGTATTGAGGCGTTGAGAGTTCGTAGTAATCCCACCAGCACTGCTCATGCTAATATTGCCACCAAAAGTGTTAATCGCGCGCGTGGAAATATTACCAGTCGTGCTGGCTAAAGTGAGGTTACTGCCGCGACTGCTATAAGGTTGGGTGAAGTTAATATCCCCAGTGGCATTGAAGTTAGCACTTGGGGCTGTAATGTTGGCAGTATTCACGTTAATCGCGTTGCCCGTCGCCGTTAAGCTACCCGTGGTGCGGATAGTGCCACCAACGGCAACTGGGCCACTATCTCCTCCGGAGAGGATAATCTTGCCAGCTTGGGCATTAACTGAGTTAGCTTGAATTACTCCAGTGGTGTTAATAACGTTATCTAATACACTGCCCCCAGTGCCGGCGGCTAAGGCGATGACTCCTCCATTAGCAGTGATGTTACCTGTATGAGTAACTTGTTTCACTACATTCGGGTCTACAGTTAAAGAAATTAACCCATCGCCAGTAAAATCTACGGTGGCGGCGGTGCCACCGGCGAGAACAACTTTGCCTAAACTAGCGTTGATAATGCCAGAGTTACGAACTTGGGGGGCGACTAAGGCGGCAAAACCACTGTTTCTAACGGTAATAGTTCCTTGGTTTTCTACACTGGCGGGGTTTTTTCCACTAACAGATGTTAAGGTGTAGGGTTTGTTAGTAGAAAAGTCCAGAAAGTCATTGTCTGAAACATTTAGGGTGCTGGCGGCTAATCCGGAAACATCGATTTTGGCGCTAGTACCAAATAGTATGCCGTTGGGATTGATTAAAAAGATTTGACCATTAGCTTTAAGCACACCAAAAATATTGGAAGCGGTGTTGCCAGTGACGCGGTTGAGGGTGGCTGAAGTGATGCCGGGTTGCTTAAAGGTGACTTGTTCTGTCGCCCCGATGCTAAAGTCACCCCAGTTGATGATGGCACGGTCACTTGCTTGGTTGATGGTCATCTGGGAGCCAGTTTGTTGTATCGTGGCTGTACCCGATGTGACAGCTGAACCCGTAGGCAGGGCGAGGACAACGCCAGCCCCCATGAATGTTGACCCCATCACTCCCATCAATAAGCTGGCTGTTAATTGCAGCGGTTTGTTCAGAGCCGAAACTTGGGAATAAACTTTATTCATGATGGGGGTAAAATTCCGATAATATTTACGCTGTGGGATGAGAGCCTTTGCCTAGTCGCCGCCTAGCTAACAGCTAGGCATTTTAATAAATCTTCCTACAGGAATACTAACAAGCTCACCAAATTAGGTTGACAAAGTTTACATTTGTTATTTTTTTTAACAAAAGTCTTCAGAGTCAGGTATAATGTTCTCTTACTTAGCCTACGGTTTAGGTATTCACTCTCAGCTTCCTCTCCCAGAGCTTGTGTCTGGGGAAGCAACTACTGATGTCGTTATCCAGTTAGGGAAAGTAACTTTTTGTCAATCAGACTTGACAAGAAGAGAAAGCCACACTCAAGTAACAGCCGCAGAAGCAAAGCTCTTTTACAAGAATGTCGGAACCTTCCTAGTACGGGGAGGGCGGGAAATCATTATAGACCCAGTTCTAGGCGTGGAGGAGCGGGTGCTGCGCCTGTTTATCCTGGGTTCAGCGTTGGGTGTGCTGCTGCATCAGCGAGGGCTACTGGTTCTACATTCCAGTGCAATTGCCGTCAATGATACGGCTGTAGCTTTTTTAGGAGGGTCAGGATGGGGTAAGTCTACTACAGCAGGGGCTTTTCACCGCCGAGGATATGCTGTAATGGCGGATGATGTGGTAGCGGTGCAAATGGATGCTGGCTACCCAATGCTTTTTCCTGGTTTTCCTCGGCTCAAACTTTGGCCAGAAGCAGCTGTTTACCTGGGTGATGATCTAGAAACTCTACCTCAGCTTCACCCTGATCTAGAAAAGCGGAACCGCAGCACGACTGAGGGGTTTTCACAAGATTTCATACCCCTTAAACGTATCTACGTGCTTGCTGAGGGCGAGTCTCAGGCAATTGAGGTTCTTAAACCTCAAGAAGCTTTTAAAGAACTGGTAGGTCACTCTTATGCGGTTGGCTTATTAAAAGCTACAGGCACTACATCTTCACACTTTCGCCAGTGCATTAAACTTGCTAATTGTCTACCTATCTGCCGTTTAATCAGACCGCGATCGCTCCTTGAACTTCCCGCGTTAACTCAAATGGTAGAAGCGGATCTTGCTAATGCGATCTGAATTTAATTTTTGCGGTAAAAATTTGCTCCTAAATTAACAAGAGCAACGATACCGCTCACAGTGTTACCTCAATTGGGCGCTCAAACATGGCAAAGCGCGATCGCACATCCTGAGTATCATTCAGCACAACCCCCTCATATTCCACCCAAGCATGAGCCTCAAATTTATCTTGCTCATGTCGTACTCCAATCTGCAAATCCCCCTCAATACCCTGGCGGCGCAGCAGCCACCATAGCACTAGGGACTTTTTGAGACAGTTAGCCCAAGGAAGGTTATAGCGGGTAGCAACTTTAACCATTCGGGCTGTAGTCCTAGCTGGAAGGAGTAGATTCCTCCCTTGAGAAGGCATCACCGGAGCGGTTATAAACCTCGCTAGGGCGCTTTGGGTACGCCGAAGACCCCAAATTTTCAGGGATATAGCAACTAGAGGCAGCAATGCCAAAGCTTGCAGTAATAACCAGCGTTCCGCCCAGCCAAGCTGCCAAAAGGTATACCCTTTACGAACCAGTAACTTCAACCAGTCCATGATTCACCAATTGTTCAATCAAATTCTGCAAATCCTGGTGTAACTGCTCTGGTTCCACCTGGTACTCAGCTAGCAACAAGTCGTAGGCTGCCTGAATTGACTCTGCCTCTGTTAAAACTTGCCACATCTGCGTCCCTACATCATCCAAGCCGAAATACTGTTCGCTCTGGATGTTAAGCAGAACAGACTCGCCTCCTAGGTCTTGAACAAGAACATCCTGGGGAACTGAAATCTTTTGAGTGAGAGTGAGTTTCAAGAATCGTTAACCTTCAATATAGTTGGCATCGATAAGGATAATACAGGATACAAAATACCACAGTTGAGTAACTTAGATATTGCACCTCCGATGCCTACAGACTGGAGCTTTGGGGCTATACAGACTCATCCTGTCTCCCCAGGCTAAAACAACTTTATTTTTAGGCGTCCTTGTCTCGCAAACGCGAGTTCATGTTGCCGACAGGCAACACTGCAAGATCCGAGGTAACTAGCATTTAAGCGATCGCCTAAACTTACCTCATGCAGTGTCTTGGACTTGACGGCTCGACTTCTGTTTGCCAGACTGGTGGCAAATCCCAGTTTGAAATGACCCGTCAAACTTGGAACGTCCTGAAAGCACGTTCTTTATTAGAAGGTCGGGGCACCAGAATATCTATCTTAAGGAATAAGGTTTTGAGGCGCTCTATAAGCATATGAAGCTGGCGTTGACTATCTAAAGGTATATATAAAAAGTAAGATTTATTTATTATCTAGTATGGACGTATAATGCTGGCATCAAAAAAGCTCTTGACCAAAAATAACCGGATTAAAGCCCAAGGATTTATCTAGAGAAAAGAAAAAAGCATAGCATCATTATTCAAACCCCCAAATTAATACGCGAATGTCAATCCAAAGTTTAAAGTCCTTACATCGAATGACTTTATAGGTTTACTGGTTCTTCATAGAAAAAACTAGGACAACATTTGTCCACGGGAAGCGATACACCCCTCCGCTTTCCTCCCCCATCAACCAAGCGGTGTAGTGGGTATCTACAGTGGGAAAAACAGATGAATTGCTCAAAAGAAAACCCGTCTAGTTCTATTTTCAATAAGCTGTACGCAACTCAGATGAATCGATTGCGTGGTGAAAACGGGCTATTTCATGATCGTTACCAAGTGGAGCGAGTGCTAGGAAAAGGGAGCTTTGGCATTACTTTTTTAGCTAAGGATATATCCCAGCCTGAGCATCCTTTGTGTGTAATTAAGCAACTGTGTCCCACTGTTAACAATCCTGAAGCTTTGAAAAAAGCACGTCAGCGCTTCGATCTGGAAGCAACTATTTTGAGACAGCTAGGCAAACATCCTCAAATTCCTGGGTTACTTAACTACTTTGAAAGCCAAGGTGAGTTTTATATAGTTCAAGAGTATATTAGGGGCCGAACTTTGGCTATAGAGGTTTGGCGGAATGGTCCAAAGTCGGAAGCAGCAGTAAAACAATTTCTGCGAGAAGTCCTGCCAGTATTACGGTATATTCATAAGCACCGTGTAATTCATCGAGATATTAAGCCTCTGAATTTGATCCACTCTCAAGACAATAGCAGGTGGACTTTAATTGACTTTGGGGGAGTAAAAGAACAGATAGAGCCGATATATTCAATAGGTGAGAATGCGCCTTCAACTCATTTTATTGGTACAGCTGGTTTTGCCGCACCTGAGCAAATGTTAAAGCGACCTGTTTATGCCAGTGATATCTATGGATTGGGCGTAACGTGTGTGTATTTATTGACAGGTAAGCAGCCTTCGGAACTCGATTGCGATCGCACTACAGGCGAACTTTGTTGGCAAAGCTCTGTGCAGGTAAGTGACTACTTTGCTCAGGTGCTGAACAAAATGCTCAAAGTTTCTCTAGAAGAACGCTATCAAGTTGCTGAAGAAGTTCTTATAGATTTAGATAATGAACCTGGGTTCAAAAGTCTCTCACCCTGTATGAGTGTTCAACCTCCACCACCTATAGAAGATAATTTTTCTGAGGTATATTTACCTCCTCATGTCCGCACAGCCAAAGCGATCCGAGAATGGAAAGCTAGGTTTGAGAGTACAAGCGAGGAGTTGCTAGTTTAATAGTGCTTCCAGTCTGCGCTCTAAACCGTAATTCTTGAATGCTCCATGTTTGTTTAAGAGTAGAACCGATACATAGCCGACTTGAGATGTAAACTCCTAAGCAATAACAGAAACGGGCGATCGCTCTTCTACTCAAATTGCTCCTGCCGCGTGAGGTGGGCAACTTTAGCAGGCATTGAGTCCCATGCGCTGCTAAATTGGCAATTACACTGCAAAGCCCGTCTAAGTCCATGTTTAAGAAAAAGAAAACTTCCCTGCCATTAATTTTAGGAGCTGCTGTCTTACTTATTGCTGGGGGAGCAGTTGCTTACTGGTTGTTCGTGCAACGCCAAGAAGTGGTGGGGGAAGTTCCCATTGGTGCCCAACTAATTCCTCAAGACGCCCTGCTTGCGGTGTCAATGTCTACTGAGCCAGAGCAATGGCAACAACTGCGGGAATATGGCACCCCTGAAACCCAAGCAATTCTGGACAAGCAACTGGCGACTCTGCGCGACACATTCCTCACCGCCAACGGCTACAACTACCAGCAAGACATCCAACCTTGGCTAGGCAAAGAAGTAACGATCGCCACTTTGGCATCTAGGACATCCACAGCCACTTCTAACCCTACTAAATCAGCACCAGGGGGGGCTGTGCCTTTAGCTCAACACCCCACAATCATGGTGCTGCCAATTGAAGATCCACTTAAAGCACAGCAACTATTAAGCAAACCAAAATCCCCCTCTTCACCCAAGTTTGTAGAACGAACTTACAAGGGTATCCAGATTAGAGAAACGCGCACAGCCAAGTCTCAAAACTTATCAACTACAGTGCTGGGGCGTTCCTTGGTAGTAACGACAGATCCCAAAGCCACTGAGCGGGCTATTGATACCTATAAAGGCGAACCCTCTCTTGCGGCAACGCCTGGATATCCCCAAGCTTTGGGCCAAATCCAGAGCGCTCAGCCTTTCGGGCAGTTGTATTTAAATGTGCCAGTAGCAGCAGCTACAGCAGCAGCATCTTCAGCAAGAGCGCTATCTTCAGAGAATCTAGCACAGGCGCAACAGAAACAAGGAATCGCAGCAACGGCAACCCTGGAGCCAGAGGGAATGAGCTTTAAGGGGATTTCCTGGTTCAAGCCGAATAGCCAGAAGAAACTTATCGTAGAAAACAATGCCAAGAATATGCCCAGCCGTCTGCCTGCGGACACGCTCCTGATGATGTCTGGCGGCAATTTGCAGCAGTTGTGGCAAGATTATGCCGAAGGTGCCCAGTCCAATCCCTTGACACCGATCAAACCAGAAAACGTGCGGGCTGGTTTGAAGTCTACCACTGGTCTAGATTTAGAGCAGGATTTGCTGCCTTGGATGAAAGGTGAGTTTTCCCTTGCTCTGATACCCAAACCTCCAGAAATTCCCTCTGAGTTAGGGGCAGGCGTAGTGTTGATGGTGCAGGCAAGCGATCGCGATCGCGCTGAAAAAACTTTCAACCAGCTTGATGAGGTGATGTCGAAAAAATATCAGTTCCAAGTGCAGCAGACGGAACTGGGCGGTCAACCAATCGTTAACTGGACATCTCAGCTTGGTGGATTAACCGCCACCCACGGTTGGTTAGACGGGAATGTTGCTTTTATGACACTGGGGGCACCCTTGGCGCAGGTAGTCGTGCCTAAACCAAAAGCGACACTAGAAGACAATGAGTTATTCAAAAACGCTGTATTCGCAGATTTGTCTCCTAAGAATGGTCACTTTTTTATCGACGTTGACCGCACCATCAACGATGGGAATTTGGCCTTGCCACAATTCGCCCCGCAGCAGAAAACTCTGCTAGCAGGAATTAGAGCCATTAAAGTCAGTGCTGCGATTCGTAACGAACGCAGTAGCCGCTTCGACATCTTTGTTCTACTGAAGAAAGTTGGCAAACCAGCCTTAATTCCCAGTCCTTCTCTTAGTCCAAAAAGTAGCCCCTCTTCAACAGCCAGTGGCTCTCCCAGTCTAAAGCCATAAAGCCATCAGGGATTTCCCAAGGCTTGACATATTCCATCTACCCCAATTCAAAGGTTATGGAGCAAGCATTAACTGGACACTTACGACAAGTAATCCAGTCTTGACGCGATTAAGCTGCGGCTGCGTCTGATCCCCGACCTTTTCAGACTGACTGGGGATGAAACGCGAGAGTTTTATAGATAGGATAAAATTGGCGCTTCGGTAAGCAATTAAAAGAAAAACTGCTGGGGAGAACAATGTATGGATCTGGTTGCACTCCAGAACTGGTTGGATAATATTTCATTTGCTGTCCTTTTCCTGACGATGCTGATGTACTGGGTAGGGGCTGCTTTCGAGCGTATTCCTTATCTACCAGCGTTATCGACAGCTGGGATGGCGATCGCGAACCTCTGCATTGCCGCTTTACTAGGAGCGCGATGGTTAGAAGCAGGCTACTTCCCTTTGAGCAATCTCTATGAATCCCTCTTTTTCCTGGCTTGGGGGATAACGGCGATCCATTTGATTGCCGAAAATATGAGCCGTAGCCGCTTGGTGGGTGTTGTCACAGCACCAGTAGCAATGGGTATCACAGCCTTTGCCGCACTGACATTACCATCAGAGATGCAAAACTCTGCTCCTTTGGTGCCTGCTCTTAAATCGAATTGGCTGATGATGCACGTCAGCGTCATGATGATCTCCTACGCAACACTAATGGTGGGATCGCTGCTGGCGATCGCTTTCTTAGTGGTGACTCGCGGTCAGAATGTGGAACTCAGGGGCAGTTCTGTCGGCACTGGTGGCTTTCGCAGCGATCGCCAAAGGCTGCAACGAACTAGCGATTTAATACCCCAGCCACAGGCATCTATTAACGAGGCAGCTGCCGTAGAACGTTTCGTTGAGGGCAATGGTACTGCTAAAACAGCAGTTCTGGATTTAGTAACCACCCAGTCTTCTCCCGTAACCGCGTCTAATGCCAGTGCCACCATACATGAACCCCTTTCACCTCAGCGCCTGAGCCTTGCTGAAACCCTTGACAATATCAGCTATCGCATTATTGGGTTGGGATTTCCCTTGTTAACCATCGGTATTATCGCCGGTGCAGTTTGGGCAAATGAAGCCTGGGGTTCCTACTGGAGTTGGGACCCTAAGGAAACTTGGGCGATGATTACTTGGCTGGTTTTTGCTGCCTATTTGCATTCCCGTATCACTCGCGGTTGGCAGGGACGGCGACCGGCAATTTTAGCGGCGACAGGATTTAGCGTGGTTTGGATTTGCTATCTTGGGGTCAATCTGTTGGGTAAAGGACTCCACAGCTATGGGTGGTTCTTTTGAGATTTTGGTACCTCAGGGATTAGCCTTAAAAAGTGAGGGGTTAGATGTGGGGTGTTAGATCTTAGGAATATAGGTTTCTCACTTCTTACTCCTCATCTAGCTGAAACTGAAAGTTTACTTTTTGAAAACAACAAATTAAGTTAGAGGAAATTAGCGTGGATAATCAGTTCCAGCCGCTGGAGAGTGGTGAAGTTCTATCTATTGATGATTCGGTCAAAATTTTAATTGGGCACCACACGTTTAGAGTTAGTGAACTGGCAGAAGCTATTAAGTCCCACTTAGCAGATGGTCTAGGTGAATGGACCCAAGAAAAGGATGGCTGGTTTAGTAATGGTGGTATTAATTGTGAAGTACTGAGATTCGGCTCTAAGGGTTGGGAAAAAGGAAAAGTTAGAATTAACCTGGAATTTTGCCCTTCAAATTCGGATAGCGCTGGGAAAGAGGCATCAGCAACCAGTTCTGAGAAAGCTCCGGCTCTGTCACAAGCATCAGTGGCAACGGCTGATGAGGATTTAACTCTACCAGAGACACTAGGTGTAACGGCTGATGAGGATTTAACTCTACCAGAGACACTAGGTGTAACGGCTGATGAAGATTTAACTCTACCAGAGACACTAGGTGTAACGGCTGATGAGGATTTAACTCTACCAGAGGCATCAGAAGTCAGCTATGAGCAAGCCTTGGAATTGGCAGAAGCATCAGAAGTCAGCTATGAGCAAGCCTTGGAATTGGCAGAAGCATCAGAAGCCAACTATGAGCAAGCCCTGGAATTGGCAGAGGCATCAGAAGCCAGCTATGAGCAGGCTCTGGAATTAGCAGAGGCATCAGAAGCCAGCTATGAGCAAGCTCTGGAATTAGCAGCGGCATCAGAAGCCAGCTATGACTTGGAACTAGATATGCCAGGAGCCTCTGAAGCTAATGATTTGGATCTAGCAGGAGCATCTTTTGATCTCACAGGAGCCTCTGAAGCTAATGATTTGGATCTAGCAGGGGCATCTTTTGATCTCACAGGAGCCTCTGAAGCTA
>JAHHGU010000085.1 GCA_019359765.1 Aphanothece sp. CMT-3BRIN-NPC111 | reverse complement strand
TCGCTTCTCAATTGGCTTTGGTCCGGTTTTGGTGAAATACCAAGGACCAGAAACAGAGTATGCTATCCGGGCGTTTCCCCTGGGTGGATTCGTTGGTTTTCCCGATGATGATCCTGACAGCAAAATCCCCCGGAATGACCCCAATTTACTAAGTAACCGACCCATCCTGGACCGGGCGATCGTGATTAGCGCCGGTGTCATCGCTAACTTGATCTTTGCTTACTTCCTCCTAGTCACTCAGGTGGGCTTTGTGGGCGTTCAGGAAATTAATTACCAGCCGGGTGTTGTGGTTCCTGACGTTGCCTCTGATGTTAGTTCTGCCGCCATCAAAGCCGGAATTAAGCCAGGGGATATAGTTTTGGCAGTGGATGGTAAACCCTTGGGCGAGTCTAAAGAGGCAATTTTGTCTCTGATGCAAGAAATTAAGACTCATCCCAACCAGGCTATCGGGCTGACCATTCAACGGAATGAGAAAACATTTGACCTCAAAGTCACCCCAGAATTGGGTAAAGATGGAAAAGGTCAGGTTGGGGTGAAGCTAGGTCCCAACGGCAAAGTCGTGCGAAGGCGTGTGAGCAACATTGTAGATGTATTCACTACTGCCGCAGAAGAGTATCAACGGGTTGCCGTTTTGACTGTTCAAGGCTTTGGGCAGCTGATTAGCAACTTCCAAGAAACAGCCGAGCAGGTTTCTGGACCAATTGCGATTGTGGCGATTGGGGCTGATATTGCTCGTTCAGACGCAGCGAATCTATTTCAGTTTGCGGCGCTGATCAGCATTAACCTGGCAATTATCAACATCTTGCCCCTACCAGCTCTGGATGGCGGTCAACTAGCTTTTCTAGTGATTGAAGGTGTCCGGGGTAAACCTTTACCAACCAAGATCCAGGACGGCATTATGCAAACAGGTTTGATGCTGCTGCTGGGATTGGGAATTTTCTTAATTATCCGGGATACGGCTAACCTGGATGGGGTACAGCAGTTTTTCAAATAGCCCGTTATGTCTTCCCGACCGGAAAGAGCAAGCGAGCGATAGCCTATGAGCATTACCCGTAAGTGGTCAGCTAAAAAGCAGCGTGCTTTAGAAATTCTGATTCGCCTCAAGCGACTTTATCCAGAGGCGTCTTGTACCCTCAACTACGAGACGCCTGTGCAGCTGCTAGTGGCAACTATCCTCTCGGCTCAATGTACAGACGAGCGGGTGAATCAGGTAACACCGGCGTTGTTCCAGCGCTTTCCTGATGCAGCTGCCTTCGCTGAGGCAGATCGAGAAGAGTTACAAAACTTAATACATTCCACTGGCTTTTATCGCAACAAAGCTAAGAATATTCAAGCTACCTGCCGTATGCTCGTGGAGAAGTTTGGCTCTGAAGTGCCAAAACGCATGGAACTGCTGCTGGAATTGCCAGGGGTGGCGCGTAAGACGGCGAATGTAGTTCTTGCTAATGCCTACGGCATCAATATGGGGGTGACCGTGGACACCCATGTGAAGCGCCTCAGCTACAGGCTGGGTTTAACAGAACAAACCGACCCGATCCGCGTAGAGCGGGATTTAATTCGACTGTTGCCCCAAGAAGATTGGGAAAACTGGTCAATCCGACTAATTTATCATGGTCGTGCCGTTTGTAAAGCAAGAAAACCCGAGTGCGATCGCTGCATACTTGCTGATTTATGTCCTAGTGCCGATCTTAGCCTAGCCCTAGATCCTGTAAAGGCGCATTTGAAACCAGATCCTACCAATCCCCCGCCAGTCATATCAGATACAATGAAAAGCGGTGTCTTGAACGATCGGAACTAAGGCAATTTATGGCTAAAAAGAGCATGATTGAGCGCGAGAAAAAGCGCCAAAGGACTGTGGAGAAGTATGCAGACAAGCGGGCAGCATTGGAAGAACAATTTGAAAATGCCACTACTCAACAACAGAAGCTGGCTGTTCACCGTCTAATCCAACAACTGCCCCGTAACAGTGCCCGTACTCGCCTACGCAATCGCTGCTGGGTAACAGGACGCCCAAGAGGTGTTTACAGCGATTTCGGTCTATCTCGCAACGTGATGCGGGAATGGGCACACCAAGGGCTGCTACCTGGTGTGGTCAAGTCTAGCTGGTAGAAGTAGAAAGTTTTGAGTTTTGAGTTTTAAGTGTTGAATTAAAAATTTTTAACTCAACACTCATAACTCAAAAAAGCTTATTGCCCGCAACAACGATCAATGCCCAGGCTGTCTAAGAGCAAATCACTGACAGCATTAGCGATCGCAAACTCGCTATAAAAACTCTCGCGGAAGTCAAACGCTTGCATCTCCGTCACGATCGCAATCACCAGCGCTCCCAGATCGTTTTCTCCTTCCATCCGCTGCCGGACATAAATCTGGGACGCTCGCTGAGCAATCTGCTGATTAACTGGCTCCGGGATAAACTCTTGATCGAGCCAGTTGTGCAAAGAATGGCGTAGCCATTCCCCTTCCTGCTGGGGATTCTGGGCTGGTGGTAGTGCGATCGGTGGGATAGGTTCAGACATTTTAGCTATAAGCGTTCAGCTTTACAGACCCGTTTAGCGCATCTGTAGTTGATAAATTTCATCTGCCTATTCTATGCCGATCAAGCATAGATAAGAGTGAAGCATACTATTTAGATCTTAATGCGCCTTGCTTTAACACTGGCAGCTGCCTACCTGGAAAGCAAATCTATCTGGATAGATAAAAGTTGGATAATCAATATAATCTCTGCCCAGATCAGTAATGGAATTTGATATTCCCGCTATTATCCAAGGATATGCCCAAGGCTATTTTCTGATGGCGAATGAAGAAGATAATAGCTTGGGGTGGTACTCCAGCCGCCAACGGGCGCTGATTCCCCTTGACAATCGCTTTCGTTACCCAAAGTCTTTGCAGCGTGTTCTCAACCAAGAGCGGTTTACCGTTGCTGTTAATCGAGACTTCCAGGGTGTAGTTGCAGGCTGTGCTGACAGAGATTCCACTTGGATTTCCAAAGACTTAAAAGACATTTATTGGGCACTATATGAGGCTGGCTGGGCTTATAGCTTTGAGACGTGGCAGGGAGAGCAACTAGCCGGGGGTATTTTAGGTATTGTCATCGGGGGAGCCTTCATTGGCGAATCGATGTTTTACCGGATTCCAGAGGGTTCAAAGGTGGCAATGGTGAAGTTGGTAGAACGATTGCGATCGCGCGGCTTTCTTCTGTTCGATGCCCAGATGAACAACCCCCACCTAGAGCGCTTTGGTGCTGATATCGTTGACGAAACGCACTATCAAGTTTTGTTGCGTCAAGCACTGCGACGCGGGTGTTCTTTAAACTAACAACCAGTATCCGTCATTCGATTTTGGATTTTGGATTTTAGATTTTGGATTTGTCCCCACACTCAACATATTACTAATGCTGCTGCGCCAGTAAAGGAGCCGCCTGTAGTAGCGTCTGGGTATAAGGGTGCTGAGGATTGGTAAAAATCTCACTCGTGGGGCCAATTTCCACAATCCGACCGGCATTCATTACAGCAATGCGATCGCACAAAAACCTCGCCAACCACAGATCGTGAGTGATAAAAAGATACGTGAGATTAAATTCTTGCTTTAGCTCCAACATTAACTCCAGTACCTGCGTCTGGACGGTAGCGTCGAGCATACTCACTGGTTCGTCACAGATGAGCAATTTTGGGCGAGTAATCAAGGCACGGGCGATCGCCACCCGTTGCTGCTGTCCCCCAGATAAATCAGCTGGGTACCGCTCATAATATTCTGCTGCTGGTATCAAACCCACCCGTTCTAGCATTTGCATCACCTGAACTTTCGCCTCAGCAGGACTAGCCAGCTGATGAATAAACAGGGGATCGGCAATACTTTCGCCCACTGTCATCAGGGGATTGAGACAGGCGTGGGGGTCTTGAAACACCATTTGCATCTGACGCCGGGACGCTCTGAGAGGCTGCCCATGCATTTGGGTTAATTTTTGTCCTAGAACCTCAACTGTGCCACTGGTGGGGCGAATCAGCTGCAAGATAGTTCGCGATAAGGTACTTTTTCCACAGCCAGATTCCCCCACAAGTCCGAGAATTTCACCGGGATACAGCTCCAAATTAACGTCATCCACAGCTTTAATAACTGTGGCTTCTTTAGAAAACAGCTGCTCAATGAAATTACGTTCTAAGGTGTAATACTGCCTCAAATCCGTGACCCGCAAAATTGGGGCTGTCAGTTGTCCGTTGTCCGTTGCGACTGACGGCTCACTGCTAATAGCTTGAATGTGCAGGGCTGCTTCCAAGAGCGATCGCGTATATTCATGCTGCGGCTGCTGAAAAATCGACCTCACGGCGCCAGTTTCAACTACCTTGCCGCCATACATAACAGCAATGCGATCACAATATTCCCCCACCACTGCCAAATCGTGGGAAATCAACAGCAGCGCCATCTCCCGCTCGTTACATAGGCGCGTCAGTTCCTGTAAAATCTGTGCCGCTACAGTAACATCTAGGCTGGTTGTCGGTTCATCTGCCACAATCAGCTTCGGGTTGAGGAGTAAAGCTAGAGCGATCGCCACCCGCTGTCGCATACCACCACTAAACTCATGGGGATACTGCGACCACCTGCTTGCTGGTATCTTTACCGCCGCCAGCGTTTCCATCGCTCTTTCCTTCGCCTGCCGCCGGGACATCTGGGGTTGATGGGCTTGGAGCGTTTCCAGGCAATGTTCCCCAATCGTCATCAACGGATCGAGGCGCGTCATTGGGTCTTGAAACACCAGCGCCACAGCTTCCCCTCGAAAGCGGCGCAATTGAGAAGGCGTCATGTCAAAAACTGACTGACCATCAAACAGCACCCGCCCCTCAATTCGCGTTGATACTGGCAACAACCGCATCCCTGCCCGCCCCAACGTTGACTTGCCGCAGCCCGATTCCCCGACTAAACCTAATCTTTCTCCAGGTTGTAAGGTAAAAGAGACGTCATCCACCGCCCAGCTGGACTTACCGGCAGATCTGCTGTTGGGATAGCCCACCCGCAAATTTTCTACATTAAACAGGACTTTGCTCATTCAAGCTATCAGCATTCAGCTTTTAGATTTAAGATACTCTATCAAATTGCCGCTACTCTATTAGCTTGCCACTAAGGGCTGACCGCTAACAGCTATTTGTGATCAGGGATTTTGCTCGCTGAAGTTGGATAGCCTATCTTTTTCAAAGCGCCGCATCATATAGGCGGCAGCAAAATCTCCGTTGGGATGCTTTTCCAGCACAGAAGCTAGCTCAAATACCTGTACTGCTATTTCTGAGCCTACTTTGTCCACGACGGCTTGGCGCTCTTGTTCAGCTTGTTGCTGTTCTCGCATCCGCGCTTGCCATCCACTAGTAAACAATTGCTCAATTGTAGCGTGCATCCCTAGTTTTTCCAGCACGTTCCACTCACCTTCATCGCACCAAATTCCGCTACAGCTAGGGCAGCGCTCCACATAAAACGGTGTTTTGACGCTGACTTTAGCACGGGACAGGATGCGATTGCACTCTGGGCACAGCCCAGCTTTAATATCTAAAGGAGACTGGATAGAATCTTCATTATTAAGCAATTGCGCGAATAATTCCGGTTCTACCTGCTTTTGAGGCTGCTGCTTCTGCCATGCTTCATATTCAGCAGACTGAATCCAGATACCTGTGCAATCGGGGCACTGCTTTACTGGAAGATTTCCAGCTAAAGAGCTATCTAGTAGTGATAGATGCTTGCATTTCGGACAGTTCACAAACTTTTCTCTCCTAATTTTATTCCTTATTCAATTTATTCGTTTTGGAGTAGAGCTTCGCAGAAGCCAATCAAGGTTTTGATGCGATCGCTCAAAGTCACTTGCCGAGCAAGGGCAGTAGCTGAATGGCGGGAAGCGTGCAAAAACGTGATATCCATCGGCAACAACCGCATTAGTCGGTGGATTTCCGTCAAATAAGGCTGTATTTGGGAATTTAGAACTGAATCAGAGTCATCATTAGCCAAACTCAGTATTTGGCGCTGAAAAATTTGTTGCACCTCGCCAAAACTAGAATTGAGAGATGTATCCTCATTCAAAGCCGCCTCCTGAGCCGTATGCAGCAGCTGCAAGAGTGCTTTTAAAAATTCCTGATAGTGGTGGCGATGTGATGGTGGTAACATTCAGGACATAGTTAGACTAAAATTAATGTAAAGAATTTTGTTTAATTCATAAAGGCGACAGCTGTAAGAGCTGCTTGCCGACGTCTTTTAACCTTAAAGCCAGCTTTAATTCTGGAGAGCGATCGCTTTTATTGCTGAAAATAGTCTTAACACCAACTGTTGAGCCTTCACCCGTCCACTAGCCAGAAGCGATCGTACACGGCTAAATCCTGACTCTGACGAAGGGTAGGTTTATTCAACGTATCCCCCCCCCAGGGTTAAATCTGGCATACCCACTGAAATTGGCGTTAAACCCGCTCCTACAACTCGCAATCCTAGCAAATTAAATATTTTTAAAACTTATGCTGGATACCATGAACGCCCAAGCTCCGACTACCACGATTAATTGTACGATTCCGGACTGGCTACAAGAATGCTTGATTACCAGAAAATCTGATTCTGAAGCGCCAAGGGGTGAAGCTTCAGTAGGAGAAGTCGATTTAATTTGTCGAGCATTTGAATTTGCTTACAAACTGCATGAGACTCAGTGTCGGGCATCTGGAGAACCCTACATTTGCCATCCCGTTGCCGTTGCCGGTTTATTGCGCGACCTCGGCGGCAGCGCTGCTATGATTGCCGCTGGGTTTCTGCATGACATCGTTGAAGATACCGATACCACCGCAGAAGATCTAGAAAAACTGTTCGGCACCGAAGTGCGGCATCTGGTGGAAGGCGTAACCAAACTATCTAAGTTTAACTTCTCCAGTAAGAAAGAACGTCAAGCGGAAAACTTTCGCCGTATGTTCCTGGCAATGGCTCAGGATATCCGGGTAATTGTGGTGAAGCTAGCAGATCGACTGCACAATATGCGGACGCTAGAACATTTACCAGATGCCAAACGACGCACTATTGCCCTAGAAACGCGAGAAATATTTGCACCGCTGGCGAATCGCTTGGGGATCGGACGCTTTAAGTGGGAATTGGAAGATTTATCGTTCAAGTATCTGGAACCGGAAGCTTACCGGGAGATACAGGCGTTAGTAGCCGAGAAGCGGACAGACAGGGAAGCGAGGTTGACTAATGTAGCAGAAATTTTACGGCACGGTCTCACTGAAGCTGGAATTAATTATACGGACATCAGCGGGCGTCCCAAGCACCTTTTCAGCATCTATCAGAAGATGCAGCGGCAGCAAAAAGAATTTCACGAAATATACGACTTAGCCGCTATTCGGATCGTTGTCCAGACAAATGATGAATGCTACCGTGCTTTGGCGATAGTCCACGATGCCTTCCGCCCGATTCCAGGCCGGTTTAAAGACTATATTGGTTTACCCAAGCCGAACCGCTACCAATCACTGCATACGGCAGTTGTGGGCTTCACTGGTCGTCCTCTAGAGGTGCAAATCCGCACGCAGGCAATGCATCATGTGGCGGAATATGGAATAGCAGCGCATTGGAAATATAAGGAAACGGGAAACTCTAGCCGTACTAAGCGGACAGAGGCAGATGAGAAGTTCACTTGGCTGCGGCAGTTGCTGGAATGGCAAAGTGACCTCAAGGATGCCCAGGAATACATGGAAAACGTCAAAGACAACTTATTTGACGATAACGACGTGTATGTGTTTACCCCCCAAGGGGATGTGGTGCCGCTTAGTCGTGGGGCGACGTCGGTAGATTTTGCCTACCGGATTCATACAGAAGTAGGAAATCACTGTGCTGGGGCACGGGTGAATGGGCGGATTTTGCCGCTGGAGACGCCCCTCAAAAATGGGGACATTGTGGAAATAATGACCAGGGAAAACAGCCATCCCAGCCTGGACTGGCTGAATTTTGTGGTGACGACTGGGGCGCGCAACCGGATTCGTCAGTGGTATAAGCGATCGCGCCGCGAAGAAAACGTCGCCCGTGGTCGGGAACTGCTAGAGAAGGAACTGGGTAAAAATGGTTTTGAAGCATTGCTGAAGTCAGCACCCATGCAGGTAGTGGCAGAGCGTTGCAATTACCACAGCGTCGAAGATTTACTCGCTGGTTTGGGTTATGGGGAAGTGACGCTGAACCACGTGGTGAATCGCCTGCGAGACAGCGTTAAGGCGACTCAACCGATGACAGCGGAACCCGCGATCACAGGGAAGAATCATGGGCTAGGAGTAAGTGAATTTGTCATCCCCAGTCCCCAACCTCCAACCTCCGGGAAGCACTCTCCCATTGCTGGTATTGAAGGGCTACTTTATCACCTAGCTGGTTGTTGTAATCCCATACCGGGAGAACAAATTATTGGCGTGATCACACGTAACAACAATCGCGGGATTTCTCTTCATCGGCAAGGGTGTCCTAATGTGGAGAATATCCCAGGCGATCGCCTAGTGCCAGTTAGCTGGAATACCGCACATCCCAATGGCGGACGCCCCCAAACTTACCCCGTTAACGTTCAAATTGAAGTCCTTGACCGGGTAGGTGTCCTCAAAGACATTTTGTCTCGATTGAGTGACCAAAGCATCAACGTCCGCAACGCTCAGGTAAGAACTCATCCAGGTCAGCCAGCTGTCATCGACCTGGGAATTGATATCCGCGATCGCGAACAACTTGAGCGCAGCTTCACTCAAATTAAGCAGATGAGCGATGTCCTTAATATACGTCGCCTTTCCCAGCTGGATGATTAGCTTTTAGCAATTAGCTTTTAGCAAACATACAGAAAGTAGAGACGTTCCGCTGGAACGTCTCTACTTTCTGTATGGTGCGGGTTGTTCAAAAAGAAGGTATCAAACCCGGATTTGATATTAACGAAAGTTGCCAGGATTCAGGCGATTGTTGGAGCGCGCGGGCACGTTTGTTCTGACTCCATTTCTCAACTGAGCACCTGTACCGCCATCATATCTGTCTAAGAAAGGTCGCAAGTTAATGTTTTGACTACGCGCCTGAGTATTATTGCTCACGCCCCCTGAAGGCAAGCCTAGCTTGAACAAATCGTTCAGTACCTGAGTAACATTGCTTCCGTTGACAAGAGTGTTGACACCTTCGGTTCTCTGTCCGGTGTCGGCAACAGTCAAGTTTTGGAAGACGCGATCGCGGGTTAACATTGGATCTTGACCGGGAGGTACTGTCAGCACAATCCGGCTCGCACAATCTGAGCTTACTCCAGTCGTCACACAGATAATGTTGTAGCCATTTTTCACACCTGTCCGCATTTCCTGCAAACCTTCGGGGCGATAAGATTCTAGGCGTTGGGCAATTGCTTGGCAACGCCGCTGTGGTGTCCAGCCATCCCCCATATTACTAGGTGTCGCCCAAGCATAAGATTGGCTCTGTTGGCTCTCTGGGTGGTACATCACCGTGTACTGACCGTTAATAAAGTCGCAGGTAAACCTTACCCCGCTACTTGTTTGTGTGTTTCCTTGAACACTGGGAATGGTTGAATCTCGATTTGTTGATGTTGAAGCCCGACCTGCTGGTTCTGTGTCTACTACAACATCTTGAATTTGTGCAAGCTGCAATTGTTGGGGTTGATTGGTAGAACTTGCCTTTGCTGCCGTGTCACCGTTATAGGCAGAAGACTGGTTCAGGGCAGTGGCTATACCGCTACTGAGTACGATTGCGACACCTGCGGATAAACCCGCACTATTAAACACAAACGATCTCGCCTTAGAAGCAGACTTATATATCTGTCCGGACATAGAAACAATCCTCTATTTAGTACATTTCTAAACTATTGCTAGCCTTCTTTGACTCAGCTAATTTCACAAATCTTTGTAAACTAGCTTGGGTATCGTATACTACGGGAATGTAAGCATAACCCGTATCTCTAAAGGATTAGGGCGAGCGGTCTTACAATTGCTGGCTCTTGGTTTGCCAAAAAATCAAGCAGTAGGTTATCTGGGTGTTGCACCAGTGCAAGCATCGAGTGCAGTCCTAGATGCAATAGTGACGGGTCTAATTTAAAAAAAGTTCCCTTACAGTTAAAATGCCCAACCTCAGGCAGACTTTATCCTCCTAAGGATAGTAGTCCAGTTCACTAAGGTGGTAGTTCCGCCGGAACGTCTGCACGGCGAGGATATTTAAAGGAGTAAAGAACGTTGCACCGGCTCTCGATTGC
>JAHHGU010000084.1 GCA_019359765.1 Aphanothece sp. CMT-3BRIN-NPC111 | reverse complement strand
ATGCTGCGGCTGACGTACAGCCGCGCGGAGATTGAGGCAGTAACAACCGCGATCGCATATTTACCTAAATTGTTAGAGTTTGCCACCTCGGAGATGCCTGTGCTTCGTCAGCAGTATTTTTTCTTCCAAGGTGTGGGGGCTGCCTTTCCAGCCGTAGCTGTTCTAGCTGTAGCATCGGGAATATCGCCAGATGCATTAATTCCCCTAATCAACCGCTATTTCAACCCCGAAGATCTACTTGCTCATCCCACCCCACTGGTAACTGGTAACGATTTGATGCGAGCGCTAAATTTACGAGCAGGGCCGCAAGTAGGTCAACTGCTCACCGAAATTCAAGTGGCACGCGCCGAGGGCAGAATTTCTACACAAGCAGAAGCTCTCGAATTTGCTGCTGATCTGCTTGACTAGCAATTTTAGATTTTGGATTAAAAGAAATTTTGGGTTCATGCCCCGCCGCTTGTGAGCGGAACAAATCTAAAATCTCCACTAGCGAAGCGGCGCGTAAGCGCTCCCAACCCTTGTCGCCGGGGTCAATTTAAAATTGGTTGATGCCTAATATTTTTGTATTTCCTACATACTACAACAGCCTTTTCTCTCCTCAATTCTCAGATGATTAGAAGCCGGGAGTCATATTTGCAGAATGCCACACATTACTCAGTCCGATAAAAAGCTGACTACTGACTCTTAAGCGCCAATAGTAGAATAAGGGACAGTGGGAACTACGGACTGGGAGGGATTGACATTGGACGAACTGAGAGGAGCGCTAGAGTTAGCCACAGAAGAAGAATTGCAGCAACTGACAGAAATTCTGTTTCGCCGCAAGTTTAACCCTTTAGACTATGTTCAAACGCCTGACCCCATAGACATCCAAAGCCAAGATCGGCAAGCATGGCTGGATGCAATAGAGCAGCGATTTCGTTTTCTAGCAGCAGATGGCGTAACGGTGCTGCGGGGGCGTACTGGTGAGGTGACATATAGGCAAGCGCTAATTCAGGTTTGTCGTTATCTAAAAATCCCTTATTCCAATCGGCTTTCAACTACTGATTTAGAGGCAGAGGTATTTCTCAACCTTATGAGTCGGGCATGGAAACGCTTACCAGCATCAGAACAGAAAGCCTTGACAGTACGAGTAGAGCGATCGCTCGCCCAGTCACAGCTATCCCAGCCGCTACCAGTGGATATGCAGAAAGATCCAATGGCTTTAATCCTCAAAGGTGGCAGCGCCCTAGCCGTTAGTTCAATTCTCCAGCCTCTGCTGCTGCAACAACTCGCCCGTCAGTTTGCGCTTCACTTTGCCAGTTACCAAATAGCTAGAGAAACCGTCGTCACGGGCGGCGCGGCAGCGGCGGCACAGTTTCAGGGCTACCTGACAATTCAGACGGCGCGGCGAGGCATGGCGATGAGTGCCGCTCGTTATGGCGCTGCCCGAAGTGTTTTTGCTTTGATAGGACCGATCATGTGGGGTTGGTTTTTTGCCGATTTGGGCTGGCGGGCGATCGCAACTAACTACGGCCGCATCATTCCCACTATCTTTGCCTTGGCGCAAATTCGCCTTACTCGTGCCGAGTGCTGGGAGCTAGCTTAACCAAGGGTGAAAGATAAAGTATGAAGTATGAAATTTCTTCCTAGCCTGCGATCGCGACTACGCTCTACATCGTTCATCCTTCATACTTCCCGCCATCCTGAACCCCGCTTGCAGGCATCTTGGAACTGCGCTCAAATAGGGCTGTTCATCTTCCCCTTGATTCCATCTCTGGGAGGAGTGGGACTTGGTTTAGCTTTGCTAACCGTCTGGAAGCAACAGTACCGCACAATTATGCGGCGTTCCTTGAACTGGGGACTAGCTATCTTGATCGTCTGGCTAATCATTTCTTCTGGATTCGCCTTTAACCGCTCTGAAGCTTTCCTCGGCTTGGCAAATTTCTTACCTTTCTTCCTCTTTTTTGTTGCCTTTAGTATCCTCATCCAAACACCGGCTCAGCTGCGGCAGCTAGCTTGGATTCTGGTTCTTCCTTCTGTGCCGATGGTAATTCTTGGCTTCGGGCAGCTATTTTGGGGCTGGGCTGGCTTAGTTCAACTACAGCCTGTATTAGGTTGGGTGCTTGAAGCTAAGGGTTCTCCCCCAGGTCGCATGTCCTCAGCGTTTATGTACGCGAACACCTTAGGAGCCTATCTCCAGATTGTTTTTATTTTGGGGCTGGGGTTGTGGGTTGAAGAAGCCAAGAAACGACTTCCCTTGTCTCTCGCTTCCCCAGGGGATGAGGCAAAAGGTAAGAAAGGAAATGCTTCCTTTTTCCCTTTTCGTTTTACCTGGCGAATGAGTTTTTTGAGTTTTGTAGTGATGGGGAATGCGATCGCTCTGATCTTGACAGACTCTCGAAATGCCTGGGCAATTACTGTCCTGAGTTGTCTCGCCTTTGCCCTTTATCTGGGCTGGCATTGGCTGCTGGCTGTAGTCGCCGCAGTTGCCACTAGCGTCCTCTGGGCAGCTTTTGGCCCCTCACCTGTACAGCAATGGCTGCGAGCGATTGTCCCAGCTTTCTTTTGGGCGCGACTAACAGATCAGATTTATCCAGATCGCCCACTGGCAACGCTACGGGTGACTCAGTGGCATTTTGCCTGGTTTATGACTCAGGAGCGCCCTTGGACAGGTTGGGGATTACGGAATTTCACACCACTTTACGAAGCACATATGCACGTTTGGCTTGGTCATCCCCACAATTTATTCCTCATGTTGAGTGCTGAAACTGGAATACCAGCAACATTACTCTTTTGTGGCTTGGTTGGCTGGGTTCTTGCTCAAGGTGTCCTATTTGTAGCTAACGGCTCATCGGCATTGCCTCAAGACAAATTAATTTTTTTCAGTTATTTATTAGCTTTCGGCGGCTGTACCGTTTTTAACACCGTGGACGTAAGCCTGTTTGATTTGAGAGTGAATACGCTCGGCTGGTTGCTGTTATCGGCAATTTGGGGGGTGGTTTATAAGCAGAGAGCGATCGCCATCCCCCGTACTTATAGCAATTAACTTCTGGCAAATCGCCATCCCCCGTACTTATAGCAATTAACTTCTGGCAATCGGCGTTTCCTGATGTGGCGATTTCTACCAGGCAAATGTTACCGCCAGCGTAGGTATCAAGAACTGACCAAATGCGATTTGGGGCAGCTGAGTTAATGGTTGAGTGTAGGGCTGGAGGATGCGATCGCTTAAAATGATCACATAACATGATCGCAAACCCTTCGTAACTCAGCAGAGTGGAACTGCGGTGACTCAAAATAGGGCAAGGCACAAAGCCACAGACCGGGGGATGCCAAATCAGAATAGTTACTACGCCCTGCTAGGATTACACCCCTGTGCATCGGCGCTGGAAATCCGGCGAACTTATCGGCAATTAAGCAAGCGCTATCATCCTGATACAACTGACCTGCCTAAAAAAATTGCTACTGTCAAGTTTCAGCAGCTGAACGAAGCCTATGCCACCCTCAGCAATCCAGAGCGACGAATCGCCTATGACCAAAAGATTGGCTATTCCCGCATCAGCGTAATTCAGGCTCCCCCAAACTTAAATCGTCCCGTTTCTCAAGCCCCATCCAGGCAATCATCCTCTGCTTACCTAGATCCCACTGATCGCCCCCTTTCTGCTGGGGAGGTTTTTGCCCTATTTATTTTAGGTTTAACCTTCTTGGGGTGCCTGCTATTAGCGATCGCCATTGGGTTAACAAGGGGAGAAGCTGCCTTGCAAGTTTCTGGGCTAAACAACAATGTCCAAATAACACCGACAATGCCTGTACAGGAGCAGATGACGAGGCATAAACCTATAAAATTCCCCACACCAGTGGCGCTGCCAACTGGTGGATCATCTAACAACTAACAGCTAACAACTACTTAGACATTCATGACTCTTTTGTCTGCTGATACCCCCCTATATAACCATCCCCTGCCTGATATTGAGCAGTGGCTTAGAGCACAAGGATGCCAACAAGACCGTACTGATCTGCACTGCTGGCACGTCCAGCGGCTGAGATGGAAGGCAGAAATATGGCTTGACACTGAGGAAATAACTGTACGTTATCTACAGGCGGGTGAGGGCGGACGCGATATTCAACGTTCCTTTAAATACTCTCTTAGTCGCCAGGACGTTGAAGACGCCGTTTTTTCGGGTCCCTAGCAATAGTTTTGAGTGTTGAATGTTGAGTATTGAATTGAAGAAATTAAATAATTATTGCTCGTAGCACTAAATCAGGGTTATTAACTCAAAACTCAAAACTCAAAACTTAAAACTCAAAATTTAATTCACACTTTCCCATATCGGCGATCGCGCTCCTGATAGGCACACAAGGCTTGGTGAAACTCCACACGGTTAAAGTCTGGCCAGAGAGTTTCTGTGATGTAGAATTCCGCATAAGCCAATTGCCACAGCAAGAAGTTGCTAATCCGCATCTCCCCACTGGTGCGGATCAGCAGATCCGGGTCACTCACACCAGCCGTGTAGAGGTGGCTGGCAAACAGCGCCTCATCAATATCATCAGGTTGCAGGAGACCTTTTTGTACCTGAGTGGCGAGTTCGCGGCAAGCTTGTATAATCTCCTGACGCCCCCCGTAATTCGTCGCCACGGTAAAACGAATCCCTTGATTATCCTGGGTTCTAGTCATTGATCGCTCAATTTCTGCCTGGAGCGATCGCGGTAGGGCCTCTAAATTTCCGACAAACTTGATTTTGACATTCTCCTGCGCCATCTCCTCAAGTTCTCGTCGCAAGACTCGCTCAAACAAAGTCATCAAAAAATCAACCTCCTCCATAGGACGGCCCCAGTTCTCTGTAGAAAACGCATAAGCTGTTAGCGCTGGAATTCCCCAGTCCCTACAGCAGCGCAGCAAATCTTTAAGGGCATCAACTCCTCGCCTGTGCCCCATAATCCGGGGCTGCCCTTGGCGTTTAGCCCACCGGCCATTTCCATCCATAATCACGGCCACATGTCTGGGCAAACGGTCTTGATCGAGGTCAGCAGGTAGTTCTTGTAAAATAGTTGGCTTTGCAGTCATTTCTTCTTTTGAGAAGTTGATGACGGAAGACGGAAAACACGGCGTACTAGTGTCTTTCCCTTGGCTATAATCTGGCGGCCCAAACTACGTAGCTCAGAGGGTACCGCCTTCTCGTCGAGGGTTGGGGAGAATCGAGCCTCTAGCAGTTCCTTCAGTTTACTGCTGGTCAAGGGTCGATTTAGTGTTCCTCTTTCCGCCAAAGAAATTGAACCCGTTTCTTCAGATACAACCACACACATGCAATTTCCCACCCGCTCAGTGATCCCCATTGCCGCCCGGTGGCGCGTACCCAGTTGCCGCGAGGCTGTACGATCTGAAAGAGGAAGAATTACACCAGCAGCAACAACGCGATCGCCCCGAATTAGCACCGCTCCGTCGTGTAATAGTGTTGTGGTCTGAAAGATAGTTTGCAACAGTTCTTTGGAAAGTTCGGCATTTAGCTTCACACCCGGTACAGAAAAATCACGCTCATCAATGGGATCGCTTGTTTCCAGAATCATCAGCGCCCCAATGCGATTTTGGGACAGTTCTTTGACGGCGTCCACAATTTCATCTATGACACTATCTGGTTTAGGGATAGCGCGGCGGGCTGGTTGAAACAACTGCACAATTTGTCCCCGCCCCAGCTGCTCTAGGAACCGCCGAAACTCTGACTGGAACATGACAGCTATGGCAAGCGCAGAGCCAATCACTAACTTTTCCAGCACAAAACTCAACAGCGACAGCCCTAGCTTAGCGCTCAGTGCTGCGGCCAGCATCAGGACAATCAACCCCCGAACCATCCACAAAGTTCGGCGCTCGCCAATGATGAGGAGCACTAGATAGATGAGGGCTAGAACTAATCCTACATCAACGCTGTGAAGCAGCAAGGACTGAGTCCAGCCCTGGTAAGAGCCAGGACCCGGAGGCATTGAAGGTTAATTAACTGAGTTAAATTTTGCTTTACACTGGCTTGATTTTAACCATATAAAGCTATTAGTTGTTAAGCTCTTACGCAATTAGCTTGTATATTTACCTGCTGGCATGAGTGCCAATGGTCAGCGGTCAGTTGGTAGTTCCACTGACCACGGATCGGTAGCAACTAACATAAAACAGCCGTGTAGATTATACAAATTAAATGTACAGCAGCTTAGCTTTTAGCTTTTTACTAGTGCTTTGGTTGCTCGCTGTTATCCAGAATCTACTATTTATAGACAAAGGTTAACTCTTGTCTATGGTAGTAACCAATCAGCCAAAAGTGAATAGTTAATAACTATTCACTTTTAGCGACCAGTTTTTCTGGTAAACAATCTTGTTGAATTAAATCTTGGTAGGTTTCCCGCCTGATTATTAGGTTAGCCTCTCCATTGCACACTAAAACAGCTGCTGGTCGAGGCAATCGGTTGTAGTTAGAAGCCATGCTGTAATTGTAAGCACCCGTACCCATCACTACGAGAATATCTCCTGGCTCTGTTTTTGGCAGCTGGGCGTCTTTGATGAGAATGTCTCCAGATTCACAGTGTTTACCAGCAATTGTCACTGTTTCCGTCAAAGGAGCCGACATTCGGTTCGCCACAACTGCTCGGTAGCAAGACTGGTAGGTAATAGGACGCGGGTTGTCAGACATACCCCCATCAACGGCAATATAAGTGCGTATTTCTGGAATCACCTTGCGGCTGCCCACAGTGTAAGCGGTGACACAAGCAGAACCAATTAGCGATCGCCCTGGTTCGCATAGTAACTTAGGCAGAGATAAATTTTTCTCCAGGCAGGCTGCGACAACTGCTTCGCAGATAACTTTAACCCAAGCATCAATACTAGGGGGATCATCAGATTCGGTGTAGCGAATCCCCAAGCCGCCGCCAACGTTCAACTCCTGTACTGGCAAGCCATACGTTGCGGCTTTCGCTAACCAATCTACCATCACACTGGCAAGGTCTTGATGCGGCTGCTTCTCAAAGATTTGCGAGCCAATATGGGCATGTAAACCTATACAGGTTATCGAAGGCTGCTTGCTTATAAAAGCAAATACTTCATCGATTTGGTTAGGGTCAAAGCCAAACTTGCTGTCCAGATGACCCGTGCGAATATACTCATGGGTATGACACTCAATACCTGGGGTAAGCCTGAGCATAATCGAAAGCGGTTGGCTAGAGGAGTCTTGAGTCAAGGAAGCCAGAGTGTGTAATTCTAACCAGTTATCCACGACAACAGTGCAGCCCGATTTTATAGCCAGCTGTAGCTCTTCAGAAGACTTGTTATTACCGTGAAAATATATTTTGTTCGGACTGACGCCCGCTTGCAGGCTAGTGTAGAGTTCGCCACCAGATACAACATCTATACCCAAACCAACACTTGCGGCGATCGCACATACGGCAAGGCAATTCCAGGCTTTAGAGGCATATAGCACCTGAAATTCACCGGGATAGTACCGTTCCAAGGCATCTTGATACTGACGACAAGATGCCCGTAGCGTTTCTTCATCCAAAATATAGAGGGGGGAACCAAATTCCTGTACAAGTGCCGTGACATCACATCCCCCAATTTCTAGGCAGTCGCGACTGTTAACAGCAGCCGTCAGGGGGAAAAGTTCCTGATTGGGTGAGCTATTTTCCAGAGTTATGGGTAAATACTGACGTCCAGAATCTTGAACCCCAATCGGGTGAGTCGATACCATGATGTAATAATTGTCCTTGGTTGCGTGACAGACATAAAATATTCTTCTTTCTTAGTGTACAATTAGACCTTGTGACTTTTTTAGAACTCAAACCGCTGACAGCAGAACAACTACCCGGAGTAGTGGAACTAGACCAACTTTGTTTTGGCGGTCATTGGACTCTAGAAGGTTACCAACGGGAGTTAGCCAGTCCCATGAGCCATTTCCTGACTTTGTGCCTTCCCGAAGCCTATACCGATTTGGAATTGCCATCAGCGAAGCGGTGCGAGAAAGCGCAGTTTGTAGATTTTGAATTGGGGGATACTGATGAGGAATCAGAGGTTATTGAGTCTAAAACTCAACCCCATCTGCCAAAATCGGCCCAAACATTGGTAGGGCTAAGTTGTTTCTGGTCAATTTTAGAGGAGGCGCATATTACGCTGTTGGCGGTTCATCCAGCCTACCAGCGTCAAGGGCTTGGTCAGTTGCTGTTCTGGGCCCTGCTGGGGCTAGCCCGGGAACGGGGGCTGGAGCGGGCAACTCTGGAAGTCCGGGTGTCTAATCAGGCAGCATTATCTCTATACCAGAAGTTTGGGTTTAAGGAGGCAGGCAGACGTCGGCGCTATTACCAGGACACGGGTGAAGATGCTTTAATTCTCTGGCGAGGAGATCTTCAAACCCCTGGGTTTGCCAAGGCACAAGCAGAGTGGCATCAGCAAATAGCCCCTCGTCTTGCAAAGCAAGGCTGGCATATGTTAGAAGTCGGCATGAATTTAAAGGTTTCCAGAAAAGGCTGAACGCTTAAATCTCAAAACGGTCATACTTGATAATTCCTTTGTTTCTGCAAATTTTCAGACTTTAGACAGAAGCGATCTCCATTTCAAATCGAATGTAGGGTATACCCTACCAAAACCGGCGGTAACTGTTGTTTTTTCCGCACCAGCCGGAAGAATAGCCTATGCTAGAATCAGCACACAGGCACGCAGCAGGTGATGGAAAAACGCCATGTTTGAACGCTTTACAGAAAAAGCCATTAAGGTGATCATGCTGGCCCAGGAAGAAGCACGTCGCCTGGGGCACAATTTTGTGGGTACGGAGCAAATCCTCCTGGGTCTAATCGGAGAAGGAACCGGAGTCGCCGCCAAAGTCCTCAAATCAATGGGTGTCAACCTTAAAGACGCCCGGATTGAAGTGGAAAAAATTATTGGCAGGGGTTCTGGATTCGTAGCGGTGGAAATTCCCTTCACCCCTAGAGCCAAGCGCGTTCTGGAGCTATCCCTAGAAGAAGCTCGTCAGCTAGGGCATAACTACATCGGCACCGAACACCTGCTTCTCGGCCTAATTCGGGAAGGGGAAGGCGTCGCAGCGAGAGTGCTAGAGAATCTAGGCGTTGACCTATCGAAGGTGCGGACGCAAGTGATTCGGATGCTGGGAGAAACCGCAGAAGTCTCGTCGGTAGGGGGCGGCCCTGGTCGCACGAAGACGCCAACCCTGGATGAGTTTGGCTCTAACCTGACAGAGATGGCGAAAGAGAGCAAGCTCGATCCAGTAGTAGGTCGCGCTAAGGAAATTGAACGGGTGATCCAGATATTGGGACGCCGTACAAAAAATAATCCGGTGCTGATTGGGGAACCAGGGGTTGGTAAAACAGCGATCGCAGAAGGGTTAGCCCAACGCATCGCCAACAACGATGTCCCCGACATCCTGGAAGAAAAGCGGGTCGTTACCCTGGATATTGGTTTGCTCGTCGCTGGTACAAAATACCGAGGTGAATTTGAAGAGCGGCTCAAGAAAATCATGGATGAAATTCGTCAAGCCGGAAATGTAATTCTGGTGATTGACGAGGTTCATACCTTGATTGGTGCGGGTGCCGCTGAAGGCGCAATTGATGCCGCTAACATTCTTAAACCCGCCCTAGCGCGGGGTGAATTGCAGTGCATTGGGGCGACAACCCTAGATGAGTACCGCAAGCACATAGAACGGGATGCAGCCTTAGAGCGTCGCTTCCAGCCAGTGATGGTGGGTGAACCCACGGTTGATGAAACAATTGAGATTTTGCATGGGCTGCGCGAGCGCTACGAGCAACACCACAAGCTCAAGATTTCTGATATGGCCCTGGAAGCTGCGGCGAAGTTGTCAGATCGGTATATATCAGATCGGTTCTTGCCGGACAAGGCGATTGACCTGGTTGATGAAGCTGGAAGTCGAGTTCGCCTGATCAACGCCCAACTTCCCCCAGCAGCAAAGGAACTGGATAAGGAACTGCGTCGGGTTCTCAAAGAAAAAGATGACGCGGTGCGCTCGCAAGACTTTGACCGAGCAGGAGAGTTGCGCGATCGCGAAATGGAAATCAAAGCAGAAATTCGCGCGATCGCTCAAAGCAAAAAGTCAGATCCTAAGAGTGCTGACGAGGCATCCCCAGTTGTAACAGAAGAAGACATAGCTCATATCGTCGCTTCTTGGACGGGAGTACCAGTCAACAAGCTGACAGAATCTGAGTCAGAAAAGCTGCTGCACATGGAAGACACTTTGCACCAGCGTCTAATCGGTCAAGAAGATGCTGTCACAGCCGTTTCCCGAGCCATTCGTCGCGCCCGTGTTGGTCTCAAGAGTCCTAACCGTCCGATTGCTTCGTTCATCTTCTCCGGTCCTACAGGGGTTGGGAAGACAGAACTTGCCAAGTCTTTGGCTTCTTACTTCTTCGGTTCAGAAGAAGCAATGATTCGCCTGGATATGTCGGAATACATGGAGCGCCATACGGTTTCCAAGCTGATTGGTTCGCCCCCTGGATATGTGGGTTACAACGAAGGCGGTCAGTTGACTGCGTAAATCCACCTCAGAACAGGCGAAGGGCATGAATCAAATTAACCAAGCCGTAGAACTGATGCGGCAAAGGACATCC
>JAHHGU010000082.1:0-7500 GCA_019359765.1 Aphanothece sp. CMT-3BRIN-NPC111 | reverse complement strand
GATAAAATTAGCGGCACGATTAGAAAAATTTTAATAGGAGTTTTCCATGCCTGAAGAAATTAAGCCAGACCCGAATCAAGCTACTACCCAAGAAGGTCAGCTAGCAGCTGAGAGAATGGCTGCTGGTGAAGAAAGACCGGCAGCAGTCGATACTGAAGCCGATTACAAAGCATCTAAGGAGTTCAGCGTCAGCGACATTGACAAAACTGGTGCTGGTGAATCAGCAGCAGCTGCTGCAACTGCACCGCATTTTAAAGTGTCTGAGCCTGAGGAGACAGTGACAACAGCAACCTCGGACGCCAACCCAGATGATTACCGGGAGATGGCAAAGGACGTCAATCCCAGACTTAGCTAGTCTAGCGCCGTTACTGACTATGTAGTGCAAGAAGCTATAGAAAAAGGCCCACTGGGTTAAGTAAGCCAGTCTATAGTTTTTGTGGCATATTCCCACACTGACTGCAAGTATTACAGTGTGGGCTTTTCAGTAGCTCCTGGTCTCCCGTCAGACAAAAACGTTCGCCTCTTTAAACAATAGGGATGGCTACGCTAAGCGCGTGTTCCTGGTAGGGTGCTGCGCGGATGATGCCAACACATCGCTCAACCGACTCTTTGGTTGGGCTTTAGTTGTTTCCTGGCTTGCATACTTGAGCCACTTATTGAGGATTTGATGGGTGTGGGGATGCAAATATACTATTTTTTTTATTAGATCTGCCGAAAAGACTGCGTACCCTTGTGGTTGTAGATGAAAGACGGGGAAACGTAGGCTTCCGTGAGCGTCAGCCGAACGGTACGGAGTTCGCTAAATTAACTTTTGTGCTTTTGGTTTTCAATCTACCTCTTAACCACTTCTTATGAGATGTAACCAACACTATCTAAATAGAGCCTTACTTGAACTTTATAACCTATAAATCTCCACTTATATTGCTATCTCAATCACCTAATGCCTGTAGTTTGGGCAGAAAATAGCCTGATAAACGAAAGCGTGTACAACAGGATATGATTTCCGAATTTGCATATTTAACAAGCATATTGATACCGTAGTTATTGGTTGATATAAGGCCCATATTTGATGTGAGACGGCAGATCGACAAGCCTCAAATTTTGGTTTTTCTGTTGGATTTATCTATGATGCCATAAGAACCCTGGTCTTCTCTAACAGGGCATCTGGCGTTACTTATGAAGAGCTTAACAAAGGAATATTGGTTGCCAAACCTTTTTTTATTCGTAAGGTGATAGCTAGATCTGATTTGTTCTATAGCCTTCAAAATTTTCATGGGTAAGTAAGATTGTAACGGAAGTTAACTAATATAAGGGCTAGCTAGTTAAGGAAAAAAACATATAATTAATTGTGTTTAAGGTAGTTTCGATTAGCAAATTTAAGAGCTGAGCAAGTAATAAATATGAACTAGCAGTTTATATTTATGAAAATAAATTATACAAGCCTTGCCAGTTATTAAAACAATGCTGCATAATGGGAGGGCTTTCATTGCCTCGGGGAGACAGCGCTTTCCCCAGCTTGTTAGCCTAATGTAATTTTTAGTATCCAAGCCTTTTGCTCAGCCACTATGCGAACTCATTATTGCGGTCAACTCCGAACTGAACACATTGGAGAAACAGTCACCCTGTATGGATGGGTAGACCGTCGCCGCGACCACGGGGGCGTTATTTTTCTAGATCTGCGCGATCGCACTGGTATTGTCCAAATCGTCAGCGACCCCCAGCGCACCGCTGGTTCCTATGAGCAAGCAGAAACCATACGTAATGAATATGTACTTAAAATCACTGGACGAGTAACGCAGCGTCCAGAAGATTCCCTCAACCCCCGGCTACCGACTGGGGAATTGGAAATATACGCCGATCAAATTGAACTGCTCAATCGCTTACACAAGCAGCTACCCTTCCAAGTGGCGGCGGCAGATACTGAACCCGTGCGGGAAGACTTGCGGCTGAAGTATCGATATTTAGATTTAAGGCGCGATCGCATGTCTCAGAACCTGCAACTTCGCCATAACGTCGTCAAAGCCATACGCCGATACTTAGAAGATGTCCAGGATTTCATTGAAATCGAAACCCCGATCCTAACTCGATCGACACCCGAAGGCGCAAGAGATTACCTTGTACCCAGTCGCGTCAACCCTAGCGAGTGGTTTGCTCTACCTCAGTCCCCACAACTATTTAAACAACTGCTGATGGTGTCTGGGATGGACAGATACTACCAGATTGCTCGTTGCTTCCGGGATGAAGATTTACGGGCAGACAGGCAACCAGAATTTACTCAGTTGGACATGGAAATGAGTTTCATGTCCCAAGAAGAAATTCTCCAGCTAAATGAAGATTTAGTTAGTTATATCTTCAAAACAGTTAAAGGCATCGAACTGCCGCGTCCCTTCCCGCGTCTCACTTACGCCGAAGCAATCGAGAGATACGGCAGCGATAAACCCGACACCCGCTTTGGCTTAGAGTTAGTCGATGTCTCCGATTTAATGAAGGACTCTGGCTTCAAGGTGTTTTCCGGGGCTGTTGCTTCTGGCGGTATCGTCAAAATTCTACCCATTCCGGGGGGTAATGACGCCATCTCTAATGTGCGGATTAAGCCGGGTGGCGACTTATTCAAAGAAGCTAGCGAAGCTGGCGCTAAAGGTCTTGCCTACATTCGGGTACGTGATGACGGCGAAATTGATACAATTGGCGCGATTAAAGACAACCTGACGGACGCACAAAAACAAGAACTGCTGAACCGCACGGGCGCAAAGGCGGGTCACTTGTTGCTATTTGGTGCGGGTGCAGGTGATATGGTCAATAAAACCCTAGACAGGCTGCGCTTGGTAATTGGTCGTGAACTGGGACTGATTGACCCCAACAAAATTAACTTGCTCTGGCTGACAGATTTCCCCATGTTTGAGTGGAATGCTGAAGAAAAGCGGCTAGAGGCGCTGCATCACCCGTTTACTGCTCCTCACCCGGATGATGTTAAGGATCTGAAGACGGCACGAGCGCAAGCATACGATTTAGTCTATAACGGCTATGAAATCGGCGGTGGCAGCCTGCGGATTTACCAGCGAGAAATTCAGGAAGAGGTATTTGAAGCGATTGGCTTATCTCCAGAGGAAGCATATAACAAGTTTGGGTTTTTATTAGAGGCGTTTGAATATGGAACGCCGCCTCACGGTGGGATTGCCTACGGCTTAGACCGATTGGTGATGCTGTTAGCCGGGGAAGAGTCGATTCGGGATGTGATTGCCTTTCCGAAGACACAGCAGGCACGGTGTTTGTTGACTAATGCTCCGTCTGGGGTGGATGAGAAGCAATTGAAGGAATTGTATGTAGCTTCAACGTATAAGCCAAAGTCTTAGAGGGTATAGGAAGGAGACGGCTTGAAGAGTAGCAAGCCAAGGCTGATAAATTGCACAATAGAGGCAGTCTATCAATGTAGCTGCCTCCTATGCCAACTTTACTTACTGATGCCAAAAACTTGCTCTCTGACTTGGTTGCCCGCTATCGCAACAGGGTAGATTATTTAGCAATTCGCCTAGAAGAGGCAGAAGGGACTGACATATTGTTGCGGGGCGACAAGGTAGAAACGCTGAGTGAAGGTTTATCCATTGGTGGGCAAGTCCGGGCTTGTTATAAAGGAGGCTGGGGCTTTGCTAGTTTTAACCAATTGGCTACCCTGGCAGATCGAGTGGAAGAAGCGATCGCATCTGCTCGGTTAGTAGGCGATGAAGAAACCCTACTAGCACCTGTGGAAGCAATTCAGGACGTGTGTTTTGTGCCTCTCATTGGTACAGATCCCCGCCACATTCCCTTGGTTCAGAAAAAAGAATTGTGCGATCGCTACAATCAAATCCTCCGCAGCACCGACCGGCGAATTACCACCACCTCTGTACGCTATAGCGACAGCGCCCAAAAAGTCATAATTGCTACTTCCGACGGCACCTTGATTGAGCAAGGCTGGGTAGATATGGAAATGCGCTTTGCAGCTACCGCCCGGACTGGCGAGACTGTGCAAACAGGTCGCGATACCAGCGGCTCTCGCAAAGCCTATGAAGACCTTACCACTCTTGACGCTCAGGCTAGTAGTGCCGCCCAACGTGCCGTAAATGCCCTCTCCTTACCACCTGTGAAAGGTAATACCTACACAGTAGTAATTGACCCGATTCTCACGGGGTTATTTGTCCACGAAGCCTTCGGACACCTTTCAGAAGCGGATATGGCATATGAAAATCCCGACTTGCTGGAAGTGATGAGCATTGGGCGACGCTTTGGTCCCAAAGAATTGCAAATCTTTGATGGTGCCGCACCTCCTGGACATCGTGGCAGCTATTTATACGACGATGAAGGTACACCAGCAACTACTACCCAACTAATTAAGGATGGCATCTTGGTGGGACGCCTCCACTCCCGCGAAACCGCCGGAAAGTTAGGGGAAACACCTACTGGCAATGCCCGTTGTCTCAATTACCACTATCCCCCAATTGTGCGGATGACCAATACCTGGATTGAGCGAGGTAAGACGCCAGTTGCCGATTTATTCACGGATATCAAAGAAGGCGTTTATGCTCGTAATTGGCTGGGTGGAATGACAAATGGGGAAATGTTCACCTTCAGCGCTGGTGAAGCTTGGATGATCCGGGATGGAAAAATTGCCGAACCAGTGCGGGATGTAACTCTCTCCGGTAATGTTTTTAAAACCTTGGCTGATATTGAAGCAATCGGCGATGATTTCTACTGGGATGAATCTGGTGGCTGCGGTAAGGGCGGTCAAAGTGGCTTGGCGGTAGGTTGTGGCGGTCCGAGTCTTCGCATTCACGATGTAGTAGTTGGTGGTGAGGCTGCTGGTTAAGAAGGTGAATGCTTCCTAGACAGCTAATCACCTTGATAGGGCTGGGACTATTGACAATGAGGATTTCTGGCTGCAAACAAACTCCGGCTGCTACCACACCAGAAGAACTTGTACGCCAGGAATTCGAGCGCTTCTATCCTCCCTCTCAGGCCACTGGTGCTATAGAGTTTCAAGTACGCGGTTTCAGACCCAAAGTACGCTCTTAGAGTTTCAACTAATAAAATTACCCGTAGTGTTGATATAGCTCCACTGTGCACCATTCCTGACGTTTGCCCGTCCTTGGGAAAAGTCTTGAGCTTCATCAAACTGAGGCTGGATTGCTATTATCCCGGTTTTGTTGATATAGCCAATTTTCGAGCCAACCTTCACCCATGCTAGTCCTTCAGAAAAGCCTCCAGCTTCATCAAATTGAGGCTGGATCACCACCACCCCTCTTTTGTCAATATAACCCCATTGCGAGCCAACCTTCACCCATGCTAGTCCTTCAGAAAAGTCTCCAGCTTCATCAAATTGAGGCTGGATCACCACCACCCCTCTTTTGTTAATATAACCCCATCTACAACCATTAAGACCGCCCCTCAAGCAAATCAAAACCCTTGCCAGCCCTTCAGAAAAAGGTTTTGCCTTATCAAATTGAGGGCGGATCTTCACTTCTCCTAACTTATCGATATAACCATACTGATATATATATGGCACTCCCAACCGCTTTTTGCTAATTAGGGCTACTGCTAGTCCTTCAGAAAATTGACTACAGTGAGAAAACTGCGGTGAGATAGCAAATTGACCTTTTTGGTCTATATACCCAAACTTGCGCCCCAATTTGACCGATGCCAGCCCTTCAGAAAAAGGTTTTGCCTGATCAAATTTAGGTGGAATTACTTCTAGTCCAGTTTCGTCGATATAACCAAACTTAGAACCAATTTTGATGGCTGCTAAACCTTCACTAAATTCGCCAGCTTCATCAAAGTCGGGTTGGATAACTATCTGCCCATTTTGATCCCTATAACCATATTTAGAGTCAATTTCAACTGGTTTTAGCCTGCTAACTGCCGGAAGCGAAAACTGAAAAGTTGGTAGCGCTGCAAAAAATCTAAGTTCTTCTAATACCTCTGAAGCTGACTGGTAGCGTTGGCTGAATTGATAGCGCACCATCTTGGTCAAAATTTCCGCTAGCTTGTCGCTTACAGAGATGCGATCGCGCCAAACCACCTCACCTAAATTGTCTTCAGGAAGTAGGTGTGGCATTATCCCAGTCAAGGCTTGAATTGCTACCATCCCCACTGCATAAATGTCACTGCTGGGCTTTGGTTTACCTAAAGCCTGCTCGCTAGGCATATAACCAGGAGTGCCAACGGCAATTGTACGACTTGTTAGCCCTGCGGTATTTATAACTTCTTTGACTGCTCCAAAATCAATCAGCACAAGTTTGCCATCTTGCTGGCGTCGCATAATATTGGATGGCTTAATATCTCGGTGGATAACGTTATGCTGATGAACAGAAGCCAAAATTTGCAAAATATCCTGCAAAAGTTTAATAACGTAAGCCTCACTGAGTTGCTTACTAGGGATAAGTTCTTTGCTCAAATCATGCCCCTTAATTAGTTCCTGAATGAGATAGAATTCTTTGTTCTCCTCAAAGTAGGCATAAAATATAGGAATTTGGTTTTGGACTCCATTCAGCCGATAAAGAATTTCTGCTTCTTTTTCAAACAAACGTTCGATATCTGGATGCATTATCTGAGGCTTAAGCCGCTTGACGACACATATAGGCTTGAGTGTGCCGGGAATATGGAGGTCTTCTGCCAAGTAAGTTTCGCCAAATCCCCCAGTTCCCAATTTATCGATAATTTTGTAGCGATTTTGCAGTAGTGTACCAAAATTCATGCTGAATTCTGACTCCTGAATTCTTTTTTGATAAAAGTCAGAGTTTAGTAGTTAGGCGTTTTTAGAGCCAAATCTACCTGTTTGATTAAGGATTCTAATGTTGAAGAGTTATCCAGAACTATCGAAGCCAGATCACGCTTTTCTTCTATCGGCATCTGGCTATTGATCCGGGCTTGAGCTTGTTCTAAACTAAGCCGCTCGCGTTCCATCAGTCGCTGCATTTGTTGTTCCTTAGAACAGTATACCACCCAAATTTCAGTAACTAAATCCGTCATGCCAGCTTCAAACAGCAACGGCACGACTAAAACCACCGTGGGATATTGCTGTGCCTCCAAAGCGTCTAATTCAGCAAGGAAGCGATCGCGCACGTAAGGGTGAATTTGTTCCTCCAACCACCGACGCTCAGCTGGGTTGCTGAAAACAATCTCGCCCAGACGCCGTCGGTTGAGGGTGCGATCGCTTAGCAATACACCAGCACCGTAACGTTCTGCAATCTGGCTTAGTACCGGCGAACCTGGTTGTACCGCAACTCTTGCATAGACGTCCGCATCCAAAACAGGCAGCCGGTGGATGCTAGCGAGATAATTAGAGACAGTGCTTTTCCCAGTGCCAATACCGCCGGTGAGACCAATAATCCGCTTCATTGACATCCTCCACCCTCAGAATCACGATACAACGGACACGAGATTACCCCCCACACAATAAAGTTGCTAGTAACTTTGCAGCAGATGAGCTATCCACGGGGCAGGAGAAAAAATATCCCTGTCCATATT
>JAHHGU010000001.1 GCA_019359765.1 Aphanothece sp. CMT-3BRIN-NPC111 | reverse complement strand
CGTTCCAGTGCTGCCTGGGGGTTGGTCGAGTTAGACGACAACTCAGAGACGGTACTGCTAGCACTCCTGGAACTGCTCAAAGATAAGGACTCTCAGGTGCGTTCCAGTGCTGCCTTAGCGTTGGTCGAGTTATGCGACAACTCAGAGACGGTACTGCTAGCACTCCTGGAACTGCTCAAAGATAAGGACTCTCAGGTGCGTTCCAGTGCTGCCTTGGCGTTTGTCAGCTTAGGCGACAACTCAGAGACGGTACTGCTAGCACTCCTGGAACTGCTCAAAGATAAGGACTCTGAGGTGCGTTCCAGTGCTGCCTGGGGACTGGGCAGCTTAGGCAAAAACTCAGAGACGGTACTGCAAGCACTCCTGGAACTGCTCAAAGATGATAACTCTGAGGTGCGTTCCAGTGCTGCCTCGGTGTTGGTCGAGTTAGGCGACAACTCAGAGACGGTACTGCAAGCACTCCTGGAACTGCTCAAAGATGATAACTCTGAGGTGCGTTCCAGTGCTGCCTCGGTGTTGGTCGAGTTAGGCGACAACTCAGAGACGGTACTGCAAGCACTCCTGGAACTGCTCAAAGATGATAACTCTGAGGTGCGTTCCAGTGCTGCCTCGGTGTTGGTCGAGTTAGGCGACAACTCAGAGACGGTACTGCAAGCACTCCTGGAACTGCTCAAAGATGATAACTCTGACGTGCGTTACAGCGCTGCCTCGGCGTTGGTCGAGTTAGGCGACAACTCACAGGCGGTACTGCTAGCACTCTTGGAACTGCTCAAAGATGATAACTCTCAGGTGCGTTACAGTGCTGCCTGGGCGTTGGACCGCTTAGGCAAAATCTTCAGTGATGTTCCCCCTGCTGTTGCCGAATGGCTTAAGCAGCAACAGGATTCAGAAGGCGTAGGGAATGTAATTGATGTGCTGTGGGATTTGGTGGCAGGAGAGAACTCAGTTTGATCTGTCCAGAAGAGACATTGCTTTACCGTCTGGCAAGCAGATGGATATTTGAGGAGTGCGATCGCACTTTCCCCAAGCATCCTCATCCTGGCTTGACTGAGAACAATGCCTGCGGTAAGAATTACGCTTAACTACCCACTGCTCATCAGAGCGATCGCTATTTCCCAAAAAAATAACCGCTGAGCCTCATATTTAGACAACTCAGCGGTTATGTTGTTAGCTTAAGAAGCCGTAGCCTTTACAGGTAAACCCAGACTAGCTAAGTGCTGGTTCAGCTGCCTTAGTTGCACTACCGTTGTTAGCTTCAGCAGCAGGCTTTTCGGTCAATTCTGGAGTTGCAGCAGCGTTGTCTGCCAGGTTGATTTTGACTACCGTGCGTCGGGCTTCAGTTACTTTGGGTAGCGTCAACGTCAGAATGCCGTTATTGAATTCAGCTTTGACTCGATCGTTTTGAATCGCAACCGGGAGAGAAATCACGCGCTGGAACTTGCCGTAGCGGAACTCTGAGCGGAAGTAGCCGCGTTCCGAAGCCTTGTTTTCGTAGCGATGTTCGCCACTAAGAGCGACGGCTTCGCGAGTAACATGGATGTCGATATCCTTGCCTTCTACACCAGGAATTTCTGCCCGAAGGATGAGATTTTCCTCCGTGTCTTGCAGTTCAATTGCGGGCTTCCAGTTCGTGCTATAGTGGCTATCTGGTGTCGCTAGGTCGTCAAACATTTGATCCATTTGACGACGCAGGGTTTCAAGTTCCTGGAAGGGTTGCCAACGAATCAGTGCCATAGGTATTTGACCTCCGTTACGATTTGCAGTGACTGAACGCTTGAATTGAATGGTGTTCAACTGAAATCTTGCCTTTAGTTCACACATCTATATAATGCCGAAGCTGTAAGCTTTCGCCGGTGAGGGAAACCGGATTAAGGTAGGGTAATTTACCCGCCTTCTTCTGGCATTTTTGCTGGGCGCTAAACTATAGCCCGCATATTAAAAACTTTGAAGTTCTGTAGAGTTTCGCAGACTCGATTGTATGCCTGCGGTAAACTAAGCCTGGATTAGAGAGTCTCAAAAACTAGAGAACACTCGGAAAGGAGTATTTATTAAGATGTCTCATACCGTCAAAATTTACGACACCTGCATTGGCTGCACCCAGTGTGTACGGGCTTGCCCCACAGACGTCCTAGAAATGGTTCCCTGGGATGGCTGCAAAGCCGGTCAGATTGCCTCTTCACCTCGGACAGAAGACTGTGTTGGTTGCAAGCGCTGTGAAACTGCCTGCCCTACAGACTTTCTGAGCATCCGGGTTTACCTGGGCGCTGAAACCACTCGCAGTATGGGTCTGTCTTACTAAGAAATCGGTTAGCATTTCTCTCCTACTGGGGGAATGGAAAGCTCGATAGCAAGCGCTCTTAAACCGATTTACTTGTCTGATGTGCTTTTTTTAACGATCATTAGAGCCAATATGGCAGAGGGAGCAGGTTGCCCCCTCTTTTTTTGCATATGTCATGGGTCGCAATATAGCAATTAGCTTTTAGCAATTACAGCAGATTACAAGCTGGTTAAGTACAGAAATACCCCACCCGCGCTTCGCGCACCCTCCCCTTACTAAGGGGAGGGTTGGGGAGGGGTGTAGATTGTTAAGAGCCATTATGGCGACTGCTATGGTTAAAGATTCTTGACCGAAAGCATATTTGGTCACTTGCCCCCAAATTCCTCCGTGAAGAAAGAAAAAAGCGTGGCACCATTGAGAGAACAAGCCCTCGGATTCATCCGTAGGGCCAATCTAAAATCTAAAATCTAAAATCTAAAATTGGTTGACGTTCTTGCGATCGCCGAGTAGGGTGAGTGCAAGTAAACGTTAAATAATAGTGCGTTGAGGAGAAGCGGGTCCCATGTGCGGAATTGTAGGCTACATCGGCACTCAAGCGGCTACGGAAATTTTGCTGTCAGGTTTAGAGAAACTAGAGTACCGGGGCTACGATTCTGCCGGTGTGGCGACTGTTTGGGAAGGTCAACTTGCTCGTGTGCGGGCAAAGGGCAAACTACGCAACCTGAGAGAAAAACTAGAGCGGGAATACAATCCGGCTCAAATCGGCATTGGGCACACTCGCTGGGCGACTCACGGCAAACCAGAAGAGTACAACGCCCATCCCCATACAGATACGGCTAGGCGAGTAGCGGTAGTTCAAAACGGAATTATTGAAAACTATCGCGAGTTAAGAGAAGAACTCAAGCGGCAAGGGCACGAGTTTCGCTCTGATACTGATACAGAAGTTATTCCCCACCTCATCGCTCAATTTTTATCTCTTAGTCCCTCAGATCCCTCTAGCTCTTTTACCCTCTCAACTTTCCTGGAAGCGGTGCGGCAAGCTGTTAATAAACTACAGGGGGCATTTGCGATCGCCGTTGTCTCTGCTGACTATCCCGACGAGCTGATTGTGGCGCGGCAACAAGCTCCCTTGGTGATTGGGTTTGGTCAAGGTGAGTTTTTCTGTGCCTCCGATACACCAGCCATCGTGCAATATACTCGTGCCGTACTGCCCTTGGAAAATGGGGAACTGGCGCGACTGACACCGTTGGGCGTGGAGGTTTACAACTTTGCTGGCGATCGCCTGAAGAAAAGCCCGCGCACGCTAAATTGGAATCCAATTTTGGTGGAAAAACAGGGATTCCGCCACTTCATGCTCAAGGAAATTTACGAGCAGCCAGGAGTGGTGCGGACTTCTTTAGAGTTTTATACCAATAGTGACTGGAACGCTGACTCAACGCAGCCACCAATCAACTTAGGTGTACCAGAAGAACTGTATACAGACTTAGAACAAATTCAAATTCTTGCCTGTGGCACCAGTTGGCACGCTGGATTAGTAGGGAAATACCTGCTTGAACAGGTGGCTGGGGTGCAAACAATCGTCCACTATGCCTCAGAGTTTCGTTATGCGCCCCCGCCTGTAACTCCGAACACCCTGACTATTGGCATTACCCAATCTGGGGAAACTGCTGATACCTTGGCGGCCTTGACGATGGCAAAACAACGTCGTACCGGACAGCCACCCCGGTGGGAACCGCGATTGCTAGGTATTACGAATCGAATGGATAGTTCTCTGGCTCAAGTAGTGCCTCATCTAATTGACACTCATGGCGGGATTGAAATTGGGGTGGCGGCAACTAAATCGTTCGTTGCTCAGTTAATGGCGTTTTACTTCCTAGCTTTAGATATCGGCTATCGTCGCCAAACCCTATCTCCAACGCAGATGGAGCAAATTCTCATCGGGTTGCGGCAACTACCAGCGCAGATTGAATTGATTTTAGAAAGCCAAGAGCGTTATATCGAGGAGTTAGCCCACCAGTTTGTTGACACTACAGACTTTATCTTTGTAGGACGGGGGATTAATTACCCGATTGCTTTGGAAGGGGCGCTGAAACTCAAGGAAATCAGCTATATTCATGCTGAAGGTTATCCATCTGGGGAGTTAAAGCACGGGCCGATTGCTTTATTGGATGCTAAGGTGCCAGTAGTTGCGATCGCTATGCCTGGTCGTGTCTACGAAAAATCCCTATCCAATGCCCAGGAAGCGAAAGCACGAGATTCTCGCTTGATTGGCGTCACCCAGATGAACGAAGAAGAGGCAGCTGAAATTTTTGATGACTTATTGCCAGTTCCGGCGGTTGATGAGTTGCTTTCCCCGGTGCTGACGGTGATTCCGCTGCAACTATTGGCTTATCATATTGCGGCACGTCGCGGCTTGGATGTTGACCAGCCTCGCAACCTCGCCAAGTCTGTTACGGTCGAATAGGGCGGCAGAGGCTACTTTTTGGGGCGGGTGATACACCAAGTCACCCCTCCAAATAAGAAGGCAGCAAGCAAACTCAATAACAAGGTAAGAATGACGGGATGGGGTGTGTTAGTCGAAAAAGCTGGTAAGAAGGGTTTGTCAATCTGACCGGAACTAGAAGCGACGAGTCCGCCTGCACCTATACCTATAGCTAGGATTTGGACAGTTCTTTCTAGAGAGCGATCGCGTTGTGCCTGTTCAATCTCCACCCTCGCTCGAATTGTCGTAATCATTTGCTCAAACAAATTCATACCTGGCTCGTAATATTTCAGGTCTACTTGAATCTGTTCCTGAAACTGCTTGCACTTGCGATCGTAAAAATCCTGCCAAAATCCTAACTCGTCACTAGTCAGACTCAACGCAAGAATTTTTGCCAAACTCGCTGCATAATTTTCGGCATTTGCATTGATTGTCGTGCCATGATCTTTGATGTCACGCAGATAACGAGAAAACTCAAAGGCTATCGGTGGGGCATCATTAACTAATACTTTTAATTCCTCTAGTTGCTTTGCAGATTTGCTTGACAAATTGCCAAAAACATGAGTTTTTCTCTCTAACTGATTGTAGAGTGTTCTCGCGCGATCGCTACAAACTTGAGCGCCGTGAACGGCATAAAGAATTTTGCTGCGATAACACAGTAATCGGAGTAACCAAGGCTCAGCTTTCTGTGCCAGAGGGAAGGTTTTTTCTGGATAAACATTTAACCATACAAGAATATGACATTGTGCTAGAGGACTTTGCACACCCCCAATCACTTCATATTCAAAAATGGGGCTGCTAAAAAGTTCACCCTCCGCTACGCAAGAAAGATAAGGCGGTTGTTCATTAGCGGTAAATTTTAGATTTAAAGGAGGGTAGTCTACACCTTGAAGCAACGCTTCAACACACTCATCCGCTAAAGCTTTATAGTCACAGGGAATTTGTGTTGGTTCAGCAAAAAGCACTAAGGTTTGCCCCAGAGAGGGGTGAATTTGACGCGGCAGCAAGCACCCATTGGGATTGAGTTGGCTTAAATCATTAACCTCTACAACGGTATCTGCGTTAGCATAGTGCAGCGTCAAATCCAGAGCATAAGTATCGTGAAGCTGTACTGGATAAACTTCACCAGCTAGGTAAGGATGATTTGACCCAGAATCTGCCTGAAAGGAAAGAACACGCTGTGGCTGCAAGAGTTCTGCATAGGGCTGCTGACTAGCGAGACTTGTGTCAGCAGTCTTGAGCATTTCTGGCAAAGTTTTAAGCTGTGAAATCCCCAGTTCTTGTCCTAAACTAGCGCATTTACGCCACAGCACGTCAGCTTCCTTCGCTGCTTCTTGGAAGTCTTGAGTCATCTCATGCAGCAAATGAAAGGCAAATAACGTTAGCTGGGGGCTTTGAAGTTTCTGAGTCAATTTTTTGGAGAGCTATTTGACTGGGATTCTGAGTTATTTGTTTGGGAAGAATCTGAGTTAGTCTCGGAAGATTGTGGAACTTTTCGCATCTTATTTTTTAGTGTTGTTACCAGCATTTCGTTTTGATCGCTGGGTTGCAACGGTTCAACTTTGCCTCCAAATGGTCTTACTTGTTCCAGCAAGGGTTGGAATTTAGTCTCAGGTAGTTGGCTGTAGGCTGTAATCAGTTCCTCCTCGATTTTTGGGTGGGAGTTGCACCAAAGCGCGAGCGCATCTGATACGGTTTCGATATCGTCGCCGCAAGAATAGCTTAACTGGTTCAGGTCATCTTGGTGCTGAGCGAACAGAGAAGGCTGGTTATCCAAAAGCGAGATAAAAGCTTTGACGTTGTTTGCGTGATCTGACATGGTTAAATTCCTACTGTCCAATGGCACAGAAAGCCGCCCAATATTGAGGTGGCTCAAAAGGTTGGTCATCTGCTTCCATATTACGCAACCACCCCAGAACGGCTATTCTGCGAGTTGGCGTTAAAGGCACCTTCCCTTGCCTTACCCATTCCTCCAATTTCTGCTTGGTCACATCACGTAGCCATTTTTGAGCCTCATTGAGTGCCACTGCCACTGTAATTTCCTGAGTAGACGAAAGAGAACGGGTTTCTGCTAAACCTTCTCCCACCAGATTTTCATAGAATTTAATCATCAAAAATGCCGTGGCGAGGTCGCTAACTGCCCATTGACTACCAACAACACTGGGACTGCCTGCTACGAGGAAACCACTCGGTAAGCTGATATATTCATCGCTGAGGCTTCTAGGGTCACTCAAACCTGTTTCGCAGGCGGAGAGCGTAACGAGACTACAGGGACGCAAATCAAGAGCAAAAATATCCTCCAGCAGCAGGCATTTTTCCAGGTCAATTCTTTCCTGTTCGGGTGACTGGATATAGCGGGTGTTGTCGTCTTCTAGTGGGTCTGTTCCAGAAACTTTAGCACCAGACAGCACGAGGGCAGAACGCAGGGGAGATTCAAAGTTAAAGTAGCCGTGACAAGAAAAGTGGATAAAGTTGGCTAAGCGTAACTGTTGTTTCGTACTGGCTAGATTCCAGGCAGTTTTGGTGGCTTGTTGTGTCGGTAGGATATTGGTTGGCTCGAAATAACTCCGGATAGCTTCAACTTCGACGTTGGCAAAGGTTAAGTCTTCGGTGGGGTTTTGGATGGCAAACAGATGCTTGGATGCTGTTGTCTGGAGGGGTTCGGTGCAGCGTTTTTTGCTGAGTTGCAACAGTTGGCAACTGGGTGCATAGCGCACGCCGTCTGGGAAGCGGTCAAGTAGGCAATTGACCTCACCGAGGTTCAACGCATGGAGAGGGAACAGGTGCAGGTAGCGATGGGGAATGAGAATGAGTTGCTGGCAGTCTTCTGGAACGTGGTCGAGAATCTCATCTAGATGCAAAATTCTGGAGAGTTCTTCGAGGCGGGAGGTGAGAAGATTGCTCCACTGGCTGTATTTCTTCTGTCGATAGTCGTCAAGATACTCCTGCTGCCAAAGATTTAACTCGCTCAATTCATCAGGGTGAGATTGCCACACATAGGGTTCATGGTGGCGGGTGATGACAAAGGTAAAAAATCGCTCGTCAGTGATGTACCACTCGATGATGGCTGTGTGTTCCTCTAACTGGTCGAGGATTTCCTGAAAACGGATGGGTTGAACGGCTTGGGTGAGTGCATAGGCAGGGTCTGATTCTAGGATTTCATCGAGTACTTCATCGAATTTTTCCTGTAAATCATCCAACTCCTCACGCAATCGCTGGGCATAAATCTGGTTGAGGTTGGGAGAATTATGCCTATCCTCTGATTCAGTGCTGTCCGTGGGGGGTTGGGCGTCTGAGGATTCGGGAGTTTCTAGCGCTTCCAGAATTCCATCGCTGAAGGTATTCCCCAGAGTATTGGCTTTCAGTCCGACATCTTCACCCAGGTTGTCGAGTTGCTGTTGTTTGTCTACGATTTGCTCTTTCAGGCGTTCCAATCGTTGACGAGTCTGTGGGCGAATTTGGTCGCCTTTGGGGTGGAGTGTACTGTCAGTGTCAGCAAAGAGTTGGACTAGGTTGCGGGCTTTGCTGCGCTCGACGTATTCTATCGCCAAGTCGGGCTGATGATTGTTGAGGCAAGCTTGCACGATCTGGGTATAGACATCCATTGCCTCTTCCAGAATCTCTTGCCGACGTTTGTTGCTGCTTGCCCAACTACAGCTAGTCTCTACTGCTTCAATAGCAGCTTTGTAGCCTTCGATGGCTTCTTCCCACTTTCCGGCATTGAAGGCAGTTTTACCGAAATCTCGTCCAGCTTTGAGGCATCTGACGGGAAAGGCGGTGGGCTGGAAAATTTCTAGAGATGAGCGGAAATAGGTAATGGCTTCGTCAACCTGCCCAAGGTCACTGTAGGCAGTAGCCAGATTATATTGGGTCATTGCCCAATTTTCAGGAAACGCCTCACGGGTGCGGACTGCCAAGGCAGATTTTAAACAATGAATGGCTTGCTCGCTCTGCCCTGCTTCCCGGTAGGCAAGGCCTAGATTGTTTTGAATACCCGCCCAGCTTTTGGGCAGCGCCTCACGGGTATGAACTTCCAAGGACGCTTGAAAGGCAGTGATTGCCTCAGACAGTTGCCCACTAGCATTGTATGTAACCCCTAGATTGATTTGGGTCCTTGCCCAATCTTCAGGAAACGCCTCACGGGTGCGGACTGCCAAGGCGGCTTTGTAGGCAGTGATCGCCTCGGAAAACTGCCCTCTTTCGTTGTAGACATTACCCAGATTGATTTGGATCATTGCCCAATCTTCGAGAAATACCTCACGGGTTCTAACTCGCAACACCGCTTTATAGAAGGATATCGCCAACTTCAGGTTTTCTGCGCGATCGCCCCGTATTCGCTGCCAATAGCGAATGCCCAAACTATTTTGGTGTGCCGCCCACTGCCTCGAGAGGGTGTTGCGGGAAAAAAACTTAGTTAAAACCTCGTGACATGTGATCGCAATCTCGATGTTACTGGCTCTGTTGCCCCTAGGGAACTCGCCAATGAAGTAGCTAAAACGCGACAGTTTTTCTGCCAGAATTCTTCGTTGTTTTGGGTTCAACCTGCTCAATTTCACCTCAGCGTCTTCGCGCACCAGTTGAGCAAAGCTATCATTCAGCTTGTCTTCGTTGTCATCCAGCAGCCGATACACCTTTTCCTGGTTCCCTGCCCCGCAAGCGTCCAATACTGTCTCGAAGAACTGCCGATAACTTGTGCCGCTTGGTTTACCGTCTTTTGGTTTTCCAAAGCCTAAGCCTCCTGTCATATCAGTTGAGCTTTCCCCACTTAGTGCCACTTCTATCTATGATGACTGGTCAGCCGGGAGGTGGCAGTGGTGACACTAATCTCTATTTCTCGGATGACGGAGATTTGCGATCGCACTTTCAAGGTAAACGGGCACAGTATGCCTTAGTTATCCCGGAAGTAACTGACTTAGAACTCTATGCCAAACGTCACTGGGATTTAAGAGGCTGCGGTTACAAAAACTTCCATGCGTCCAGCTTAGGGGATGCTGCATTAAGACTTCTCACTGACGAAACAACCCTTGAACTGGCTAGACACCATCAAGTTAAGAGATGTCAGGTAATCACGTTTGGAACAGTAGCTTGGTCATCTAAGCAAAAAACTCGCACAGAAATAGTAATGATAGAAGCAACTCAACAAATGCTTTTCAACTATAAAGTTAGTTGCAATTGTTTTTCTGCCAACACCCACCTTTATAATTAGCGATTAATCAAAGAACTTACTTCTGCTGCCACTTCTGGCGCTTCTGGTTGCGCCTCTGATTTTCGGGTATACCAGTATGCCCAGGCAATCAAGACTATCTGGAAGGGCCACCTTGCCAAGTACAACGCTTGATTATGAGGAATTCCTTCAATTTCAATGTTGTGCAACGTCATGTAGATGTTGGCAGGAAACACGGCAATAAACAGAGAAATCAATCCCCATGCGGCTGCCACGCTGACGAATGGAATCAATAAGCCAATGCCCCCTAAGATCTCAAAGAAGCCGCTAATATAGACTGATGCTAATGGCGGGAATGGCGGCGGTACAATGCGGGCGTACTGCTCTGGTCTAATAAAATGGGTGATGCCGACAATGATGATACACACGGCAAGAACCCCTCGAAGGATTTCTTTGCGGCTTCCTTTTGGGTGATGTGTGAAACGCATAGGGAACAATCAGAACGCTTGAATAACAGTAGCGACTACCCTGTTCAATTAGCGTCTACCCAGAGTTAGCTTTTAATGCAACTTTTTAGGTATCTAGTCGTTACTCCAGATTTGGGAGTAACGACTATAACTCATCCGTTGAGCGCAGTCCCAAAGCAGTTTGTAGCACTCGTGTGCTTGTGAGTTATCTCTCATATTCTGTCCTACCACCAGATGCCGCTGCTTCAATTGCAGCACGACTTCGGCTAACTGCTCTTCTAAAAGCACCTCTTTCAAATTCTCGACAATTCGCTTGTAAAGTACAGGTGACTGCGGCGACAGCAGTAGTTCTAACAGACAAGCGATCGCCTGCAAGTGACCTGGTTGTAAAATACCAAGGCGATAAGCAATGCGTCTTTTATTAGCAGCATCTTCTGCCATTGCTAACCGTTGTTCCAAAGTTGAGATGGTTTTATCCAAATTCTGGGTTCTAGCTAACTTAGTTTGATGTTTGCGGCTAGTTCGTGCTGTCCCTTTTTTAGTTGTTTTTAAAATTGAGAGCGCAACTTGATTGTTGGGGGCAATCATTAATAAGTTTTCTGCTGCCTGCGATCGCAATGTATTATCATCCCTAAAATTAATCAGATCTTCTAGAGTAGAAATTGCCTTGGGATTACCAGGCGAAATTTTTCCCAAGCTATAAGCGGCTTTGCGGCGAATTGTATCTTCTGGGGTTGAGTTTAATATTTCTATGAGCGTGCGAACAGCAATTGCATTACCAGGATCTACTTTGGCCAGACTCTCACTGATTTGCAGACGTAAAGTTTCATTATGAATCGTGTTAATTAATTTTGTGAGCGCAGCAATAGCAATTGAATTACCTGGATCGAATGTTTTACCCAAGGAGTAGGCAGCATTCCAACAGGAAAATAAATCTCTATTTGATAGGACGAATTGCTCTAAGGCGGAAATTGCCAGCGTGCGATCGGTTTGCAACAATGCCACCCTTGCACCTTCACACAGGGGAACAGGATAACCTTTATCAAATCGCCATTCAACCAATTGTTTCAAAATAGTTGACCCCATGCTGCATTGGGGAAACTCTGCTAACCCGGCTGCTGCTAGAAAGCATGCCTGGGTAGAGTAGAAACCGCCACACCCATCCTCAAGCTCAATTGACGCCTTAATGAAAGCTTCTTTGTCAGCCGTCGAAATATCAGTTCTGCCCAACCACAGTAGTATTACTTCTCGCCAATAAAGGTTAAAAACTGGGAAATTATAAGAGGAATTGAAGAAGAACTGCCAATCTGAAATTGCCTTTGCTGCAAAATATTCTTGGAAGGTTGGGTGGTAAAATGCATACACTTTCTCTCCTAAAGATGCTGAAACTCCGACTTGATTGAGCCAGCCTAGTTGCAGTGCCAAAGGCATTAAATCAAGTGCCTCTTTAAATGCCTGTTGCATAAATGAATGAGGCAGACGAAAGCGAGTTTCTGACTGTGCCAAAGCACGCAATGCAAGTTGTCCTAACGCCTGATTCAACTGCTGTCGTTGTGCTGGAGTAGTCGGAAAGCAATCCTGTTTCCACTCGTAAATAGTTTCAATAAACTGTTGATAGAGGGTAGCTTTAGTGCTGGGTAGTGTACCCTGTGTGAACGACCAAGAGCGGCAAAGCAGTGCCAAGCGGAGAGGATTTTTGACCGCATCTTTAATAGTTTTCCGTTCTGGCTTGTCCAATTCCAGACGCAAGCGATGCCCCAAGGCTGGATTGTTGTGAAACCAGCGCTCGATAAACTGTCCAATTTGATCTACAGCGGTTACTACATCTCCATAGCTAAAGCTGAGATTGCGGTAAGTGGTGAAGGAGTCCAGGGCATTCTTACCCCCATCCCAGACATTTAAGCGACAGGTAAGCACCACATGGGCATCAGCAACCCATCCCCGCAACTGACGGGCAATAGTCGCTAGTGCCATACTGCCATCAATCGCCATCTCATCAACTGCATCTAGCAATAACCAAACTTGCCCCTGACGAAACTGTTCTGTTAATGCTTCTTGCATTTCTGGGGAAACGTTTACTTTTCTGGTAGCTTGCTTGAGCCAGTCTTGCAGCAAATAGTTTTCTAGGGTTGCTCCTTGCAAGTCTGCTAGTGAAATCCAGATCGGTAAAGCATGGCGTTCCAGCAACGAGGCGGCAATTTTTTGCAGCAGGGTAGTTTTGCCTGCCCCTGGTTCTCCGACGATCGCAATTCGTTGGCGTACTGTCGTTGATAAAAGACTGGCGAGAAATTCTTCTAGGGCGATCGCCTCAGCCGTTTCCAATTCCTCTGGTTCATAAAGCTGCGAACCTTTGTGAGCTGAGATGTCTGCATCTCGCCTGTCTTGCTGCCTCCGCTCTACTAAAGCTAAGGGTACATATAGTTCGTGCAAATCAAACGTCACCCCATCGGCAACAGTGAGGGGATTAATCGTTAACCTTTGATAATGTTGCGCCTCTAGGCTTTCTTTACATAATTGCCACCAAAAGTCTGCCTCAGCTCCAGAGGCGATATTTCCAGTCTCGACAAGTTCCTGTTTTTCCTCCGTTACTTGCTTCGACTTATGAGGGCGACGTTGTTCCCACTCTGTGCCAAATCGCTGTAAGTTAGCAGCGCGATCGCTCCTTTTATGCCATAGCTTGATGGTAAAGTGCCAAGTTTCCGAACCACCCCGATTTGGACGATTATCATCCAGAATTTTGAGAAAATCCTCAAAGCGCCGCAGAGCTTCCTTGATTTGCTCTCCACTTAAAGGAGAATCAGCCGCAATCTTAGACAAAGCCTCCAAAAATCGGACTTTAGTACGGACAACTAATCGCTGCTCTGTTTGCCAATAAGTCTGAATATGAGGGCGCAAAGCATCAAGAACTGCTTCATCGCAGTTCAACTCATCGTTGGCGTAATCGAGCAACACAGCGAATAACTGGTGCGATCGCTTTTTTACTTCGGTTCCGTAACTCGGTCGTGCCATATCTGGCGTATGCCTAAGAAATTCAATAGATGCAAGGCTAGGGTTGTGCTGATTTAAATTTAACCTTTGAAAGCTGGGGGAATCCCTCAGGTAAGATTAATCCCCTAGCTTTCAAGTATCGAGCGTGACTGCATTCTAGCCGTTTTCTCTTTGATTAGCTTGAGGGAAGTTGACCAGCCTATTCTGGATTCATCAAAGACAAAGGGGATTAACTCAAAACTCAAAACTCAAAACTCAAAACTCAAAACTCTTTAATTCTCATGTGGCGGGTAGCTTAACAGCAAAGCGCAATTATTGCCCGAAAGGGACGCAGATTGAGGGTTATCGCTTGTTAACGAAATCCCCCTTAATCGCCGAGATGCGGGTGCAACTCCCGCTCCGCTACACCAAACACTGGCAGGTAGTTTAACAGTAGAACGCCTTAAACATCCTTGTTCACCCCTTGCCCGAAAGGGCCGAAGAATGAGGGTTATCGCTTTCCCAGCGGAAGATGTGGGTGCAACTCCCACCCTGCCAATTTTCACATATTGCCCTTGCGGGCTGGAGGTTGTAATGAGTTATAAGTTTTTCATAAAAAATCATACTCCTCAGAGCCAACCAATTCGGGGTCGAGAAGCTGAAATGATCCAGGGCCGCTCTGGTGGCTGGATGTTCAAGGCAGATGTTTGGAGTATGCTGCGACGTTGCTTGTTGATAGGAACGGCTCAAAACACCCACTATGCCGGAAAGCAGGAGTTAACAGGCGAGTTTGTGGATGTAGTAACCCAGGCGATCGCTCTCAATCCTAATCGAGTTGCGGCTGAAATTCTCTATGCCAGCGATGGACGAGCAATTAACAATAGTGCGCCTTTATTTGCCCTAGTGCTACTGTCGATGGGTGAAACTCCCGAAGCAAAGCATACTTTCCAAGAAATCTTTCCGCAAGTAGTGCGTACTGGCAGCCATTTCTATGAATGGTTGAGCTACACCAAGGCAATGCGCGGTTTCGGTAAAATTGTCCGCGAAGCAGGTAAATCTTGGCTTTCTAATGCTGATGTGAAAGCTTTAGCTTACCAACTGCTGAAGTACCAACAACGTCAAGGCTTCTGTCACCGAGATGCGTTGCGATTGTTCCACGTTAAGCCTTTAAGCGAAGAACACGACAGATTGTTCAAGTGGGTAATCCAAGGATGGGAAAAACTACCCCGCGAAATTCCTTCGCCAGCACTAGCGCAGATTTGGTGGTACGAGTGGCTGAAGCGCAATCCTGAAAAAACACATGAGGCGATCGCTAAAGGTAAACTAACTCACGAAATGGCTGCACCTGTCGGCAAGATGGACAAGCGAGCATGGCAACTGCTATTCCAAGATATGCCCATCGGTGCTATGTTGCGAAATCTTGGTTCGCTTACTCAACTGGGCGTATTGAGTGCTGACAATAAGGACAACCTGAAGCGGGTTGCAAAAGTATTGAATAGTCCTGAGCATCTGCGAAAAGGACGCATCCACCCGATTGATGTATTAAAAGCACTCAAAACCTATCAATCTGGCGGACAGTTAGGACACAGTAAAAAAACCTGGCAACCAGTTCCTCGCATCGTCGATATCTTAGAGCAGGCATTAGAACTGTCCTTCGATGTTCTACCGCCTACAGGTAAAGTATTTCTGCACGCCGTTGATGTTTCTGGCTCAATGTCATACTACAGCGTTAGCTCAATTGGGCTAACCTGTTGTGAGATTGCCACCACAATGGCGCTAGCAACAGCAAAGGCTGAGAAAAACTACTTGATTCGCGGCTTTGCCACAGATTTCCGCGATCTTAAGATTACAGCCAAAGATTCTTTTGGGGACGCGATCGCTAAAGCTAGCAATCATAACTTTGGTGGAACCGATGCTTCAGTTGCTTACGACTGGGCAATAAAAAACAAGTTCAAGGCAGACATATTCTGCTTCTGGACAGATTGCGAAAGTTGGTCAGGGAGCAAGCATCCTAGCCAAGGATTAGCTGAGTATCGCCGTAAGGTAAACCCAAATGCGAAAGCGGTTTATGTAACGCTAGCTCCTTACAATATCTCCCTAGTTGATCCAAAAGATCCAATGTCATGGGATATTGCTGGCTTTGATCCTGGAACACCGCGTCTAATTCAGATGTTGGCAACAGGCGAACTTTAATTATACTTAGTGCCTTCGTGCCTTAGTGTTTTTTAACACAAAGACACAAAGGCACTAAGTATTTATCATTAAACTGTCGGAATACCCCCGATTTATCGGAGGGATGAATGACGGGCATTGAAAAGGTATTCGCCTTGTTGTATAATCCTCTACAGAGGCAAGGTAATCAACCTCTTTAAAAACCTAGTACCGTAACGGTGACGCTGAACCTTGACAATTGAATCTAACGGGTTCTACTTTGTTGTTCTGGCTTCTACGTTTTTGTAGTCCCGAAAGTAGGTAAAAGATTCACGGGAACCGGACGAGCAGCATTTAAACTCAAACAAATTTTGCAGCAATGCAACTACCGTAGGGCATACGGAAAGTTAACGCTTGGGGAGAGAACCACCTCTAGCTTAGATACCGCAAGGAGTCTAAGCTAAGTGGACTCGGCGAACCAAGAATCCCCCGACTTGTCGGTGGGAGTGTCAATTTTCTTCTACGTACATTTGTGGCTCAACCGCCACGTTGTCAATACGCCCCGATTCATCTATGACATAGCCGCCAGTCGTGTCCAAGTTAGTATCGTCTTCTTGGTGTTTTGCTGCCTGAATTTGTTCGATATTCTGTTCTACATCGACATTAGACGGAATCTCGGCATCTGGGGCATTTACCGCTGTTGTTTGTGACATTTGAACCCCGTAGTGGTTGTTCCCTGGGGCACCTCTTCCAGGTTCAGCTTGGGATGGATCTTCTGGAAGGATGGGATTTTGCTCGTCGCTCATGAAATTTTTCTCCTTTTGGTTTAATAGTTGAATGCTCTCCGTAGCTCAGTAAGATCTCACGGCTACAGAACGCTTAATGCTTAAATTCTTGCTTTTCTATGAAATTAGCTTAGTTAGTAACGAGCTTTACTCATTCGGGGGTATTAAATTGTTTAGAGATAAGGATGAGATTTAACAGAGACAGATAAGTTCTACTGGGAGAGGGATGCGATCGCTCTACGGGGGTCTAACAGGTATTGCTATTTAAAAAATTAGGCGATCGCGCGAAGATTCATATCTAAAAATTAGCGCCCTGGAATACTAATTCCAGTTGCCAATTATCGTGAAGGCAGACCAAAAGTAAGGATGAGATAGGATAATGTCACCCATACGAGCCAACTCTGGAGGGAGCGGCACCCGATTAACCTCTGACAGTCGCAGTTGCCCACCTTCTATCCGGACTTGTCCTTTCAACATTGCTAACTGAGCTTGCCTCAGTGCTTCAGTTTTGATGGGGGCACTCTTTAACTGTTCATAAAACTTAGTCATCAGTGCTAGCGAACCTTGGTCGCTGACATACCAAAGGCTACCCAGTGCTGTTTTCACACCAGCCTGAACAGCTAAACCAGCAAATCCTAACTCTGCCTGTTCATCACCCAATGCAGTTCTACAGGCGCTTAAAACTAGCATCTCTACTTTGGGGGCAGCATTCCATTGCAATTCCTGCGACAACTTTCTCAGTTGATCTAACCTTAATTTCGTATTCCAAAACTGGATGTAAGAGTTACTAATTTTTCCCGGCTTAAATTCCGCATGAGTTGCTAAATGAATAATTCCAAAGTGCTGACGGCTAAGAGACTTGAGGTTCTCTATTGTAGATGCTTGATTTAAAAATGCCTGACCTGGCCAAAGCTCATTTGCCAAGGTTGGTATCTCCACAGCTACAGCTGGCAAAGGAGTCTGCCCTTCTATACCCTTTGATATCCCCATTGCCAATATCTGTGAGTTAGTAATGGGGAGATAACGAGTATCTGTGAGGCTAAAACTGGGGATTATAGCAACGCTGTACTGCTCGATGAGAAACTGTTGACCATTATGGAGAGCCGCTACTGGGATAGTGCGTAAACCAGCATCCATTGAAAATATCAAGGTGTCTATCTGGTTAGCTTGCAGCACTTGTTCAAAAGGGGCAACTATCCACTGATAAAGTTGTTTAGCAGGCGGCAAGTAATTGGTCAGTATGCGATTAGTAATGCTAGTACGAAATTCTTGAGCAGCTTTTTGTACAACTCTACGGTTAGCTGCGGGGATAACCTGGCGAATGGGGGGATTATTAGGAACAATCAGAAGCAGTTCTAGTTTGTCTTTTAGGGAAACAACGTAAATGAGAGCAGCTTTTTTATTGGTTAAGCGGGAAAGATCGCGTAAGGTATTAGCTATATCTTGACTGGAAGCAACAGAACCGAATAAGTCTAAGTTCAACTGCCCGCCAAATTCTACTGCTTGAAGTTCTTCAAATAGCTCAACCTGTTGCTCAACGCTTGCCCCATCAAAAATATCCTCAAAGGTTTCGCGATCAACTTCAGGTCTCTCTACAGCTCCGGCTCCTCCATCATTACTATCCGGGGTGACAATCTCTTGAGGATCGGGACCCGTCACATCTGACTGATTACCACTTTGAGCTTGAACCGATTTTAGAGCTAAAACAATTACTAGTACAGATACAAATAAAGTTATAAATAAGCGAAATCGTTTCATAGTTTTTAATACGATTTTTTTAGTGTTTAAATTAAAAAGAAGTTCCGTAGCCAATTCCTAAAATGAATCTGCTACCGTCGCCTGCATTACCTGTAACATCTGTTACCGCTGGTGTAATTACTAAAGGAATTTTCCGGAAGGGTCTAAAAGATAACCCCAATGTCAAATCTTGACCAGTCCATTCTGTAATAGCAGTAACAGGTTCAGCGACTCGCACAGCCAAACTGCCAAAAACACCAACGGAATCGATATTGTTTTTAATATCTGATTCTGATCGAAACTGTCCGCTACCAATGCCACCAGAAAGATAAAGGCGGCTAAAAGGCTTATTAATACTGTCTTGTAAACGAAACATTTTAGTGGCGACACCATAAGCACTTGTACCACTATCAGGTTGACCAAATTTGATCAAATTCTTAACCCCCACAGCCACTGCAAAATCATCGGGGAGCCTTCGGTGCAGCTTGAAGCTAAAGGTGCCATCTTGTAAATTACCCAAGTCAACTATAGTCAGGCCTACATCTAAACCTACTGATTGCTGAGCATTACCCAAGCCGATACCAACCCCCAGCACTCCGTCAGCTTTGTCAGAAAATCGAGTCTGAGATTGCAAACCCAAGCCGATAGAGGCATCGCCCCAAGATTTGCCATAAGCAGACGGTGTCAGGATAGTAATGCTTGGGGATGACCGAGATTCCTGTTCCGTTCGTTTTAATGGTTGTAATGGCACTTTCTGCGGCTGAAAAGGCTTTTCTTGTGGGGATGATGGTTCTGTCTGTAAACTTGGCGCACGACCAACTGGCTCAATTGTTTGAGCAATCCTGGATATTTCAGGAAGTTGAGTCAAGGAAAAAGATTGTGATTGTGCTACTGCTAGATTGGTTTGAGTGGCAGACTCTTCTATTAGTTTATTGACGCTGATTAATGCATCTCCAGCGATTGGTTCTGACGGCATGGCAGAAGCAAATTGAGCAGCGTATAGAACTGGGATATCGCTGGTATCATAAGCTGCTATTGCCGGAGATGCGCTCGAAATGTAACTCATAAACTTTGAAACAAAACTTTATCTAGAAGGTTAAGTTCAGTTAAGGGAGGCTTCTTCGCTTGAGTTATACCTTGACGCCAAGAAGACGCCTGCGATCGCAATCTCCCATTCCTGACAGTTGCAGGATGAGTTAAGGTTAATGGTCGTTTTACTTTTATATAAATATCCATTATGAGAGTAACTCAAGCCGAGTTAGCACAGATAGTTGCCCAGGCCAGTAATATATCAGAACGTCTCAGCAATGGGCTATTTGAGGTGGACGCAGCCCAAGTGAACCAATTGGAATTTCGTGCTGGTATCCTCGCCACTTACGGTGCCAGCGCCTATGAAATCAAGGAACTACTTACCTACAACCAAAACGTCTTCGATCACAGCAGTCTAACACTACCCCTACAGTTCCCCCTATCCCCCGAACCTCATGTAGCTGCTTGGGAGAAGTACGTAGCTGATGCTAGAGAAATGGGCGTTTTCCAGGCGCTACAGCAGCGGCTAGTGCAGTTACAGTTTCCCATCCAAGAGGGTATCAGCCAAACCGAGGCGTATCGCGCTGCTACTCGTAAGGGTACACCAGTGGATGACAGGCTAGAAGCTACTAGTTTAAGGTTGAACTATCCTGAGAAACTTCAGTTAGTCATACATCAAAGCCTTGCTGGCGCCATCCCCGTGCTGATTGCTGGTAACAGAGAGGATTTTGTTTCTCTAGTGCAAGCGCTAACCATGCACAATGAACCCAAGTCTGTTCCTAACTCTATGGGAGCTTGCATGGTTGCTGGTTTCAATAACTGGGATAGAATTCGCCAATACAAGAAACAATGGGAAACTGCACAAGGCGCTGTTGGCTATTGGGAAGCTGAGTTTAAGCAGTTGATTGTGCAAAAGCACCTGTATCAAGACCGATTTATCATTTTAAGCGACGGCGCTTATAGCAACGTCTCAGCTCAGAGTATGGGACTTTCCGAGGAAGAATGGTGCAGCCTCTCGCTAAAGATTCGGCTAGAACACGAATGCACCCACTATTTTACTCGCCGCTTATTTGGCTCGATGCACAATAATTTAATTGATGAGTTAATTGCTGACGCCCAAGGCATTGTAGCTGCTGCGGGTAACTATCGAGCTGAGTGGTTTCTAGGCTTTCTAGGGCTGGAGTCATTTCCCGATTACCGGGAGGGTGGGAGACTGCAAAACTATCGGGGTCAGCCGCCGCTTTCAGACGGAGCATTTAAGATATTGCAGGCGTTAGTGAAAGACGCCGCCGAGAATCTGGAGCTATTTGATTCTCAGCATAGAAGCGAGTTAAGCGGGGTTGAGAATCAAGCCCTATTTTTAATCACCTTAACTTATTTAACCTTAGAGGAATTGGCATCATTGTCTGCCAATTCTCTTCTGGAAACAACCTGGAACCGAGTGCGGACAAAATGCAATAGACCTCTTGCATGAATCAAAAAATTAGTCTCACTTTAATCCTAAACTCCCTCAATTATCTGCATTCATCTGCGGTCAAAAAACTCAACTTGGGGAATGAGCTGATAATCACCCTTTAATTGAGCATAGGGAAGGCTGATTTCAGTTAGGCAGACATTTTCAGCACAGTAGAGTTCCAGAGACTCCATCGCTGCCGAAACTAATGCTGCCTCTAGGGTAGTCCCTTTACCAGAGGAGGTGACAATACTATAGCTATTAGGACGTATAGCAATAGTTACCGGAATGCCAATACAGTCTAACCCTGTAATATTGGCAATGCGGGTTAGACCAATAGATTGAAAATAAGGTCGAATCTTTTCCAGAGTTTCTTTAGGAGTAGCGGTTCGATGCGCGCCCTGGCTACTGCATTGGGGCGGGGGCTTCAATATAATCTAGAGTGAATAATATGGCAAAAAGCGATCGCGAAGCGTGTTGCAAAGCAACGTATCGCCCTTGGCGTGTGCGTAGCACGTATCGCTCTGACTTCAAGCAACCCGTGTCCTAGCCAAGGCGTGAAAAGCCATGAAATTTCTCAGGTTTATCCTATTTTTTTTGCTGGCTGCGATCGTTTCGCTGAGTGGATTGCTCACGCCGATGTATAAGGGGGATGTAGTAGAAGCGATCGCTCCACGCTCAACCCTCATAGCTGCGGAACCTGCGCTACCTCCTGCTTCACGCCTCAATCTGAAGCAACTCGTGCAAGCCCTAGATCGGGGAGATATAGCGGGAGCAGTCCGGCAAGTTGAGCTGGGATGGAAACAACAGTTCGAGGATTACTATCAAGGCAAGCTTACTAGCCAGTTGGTAGAAGCAGATGAAATTGCCCAAATCTTAGGTAGAGTCCACCGTCAAACCGGAAAGAAACCGGCGCTGATCTATGCAATCCCCACCCCTAACCACCTGGAATTAATTCTGCTGACACCAGGAACCCCCGTCCATAGGCGCATCACTGCTGCCAATCGCGAGGCGTTGTCCCAGGTGGTACAGACATTCAGAACCAGGGTAGTAAATCGTCTCAGTAAACCTACTCAATACCTGGCTGATGCCCAACAACTGTACCAGTGGATGATTGCTCCCTTAGAGCCAGATTTGCGAGCGCAACAGATAGATACGCTAATCTTTTGCTTGGGGACAGGTTTACGAAGTGCCCCCTTAGCAGCACTCCACGACGGGCAACAATTTCTGGTCGAAAAGTATAGCCTGGGAATAATTCCAGCCTTTAACCTGCTCGATCGCCGTCCCGCTAACCTCCAAGGGGCAAGAATTCTGGCAATGGGTGCCTCAGAATTTAGGAACCAAGCTCCCCTACCCGCTGTGCCAATAGAACTGTCTGCGATCGCCAGCCGCCTTTGGAAAGGGCAATTTTTTCTCAATCAAGAGTTCACCTTGGCGAATTTGAAAGCCCAACGCGCTGCTTACCCATTTGAGATCGTTCATCTGGCAACCCATGCCGAGTTTTTGCCAGGATCGGTGGAAGAATCTTACATCCAATTTTGGGATACGCGGCTGCGCCCAAATCATTTCCAGGAGCTAGACTTGCGATTTCCTGCGGTGCAGTTGCTGGTGCTGAGTGCCTGTCGCACGGCTTTGGGAAATCCACAGGCAGAACTAGGTTTTGCGGGATTGGCAGTGCAGTCGGGCAGCCAGAGTGCGATCGCCAGTCTCTGGTCAGTCAGTGACGCGGGCACTTTAGTACTAATGACAAAGTTCTATAGTCAACTGAAAACAGCACCTATTAAAGCAGAAGCTCTGCGGCAGGCTCAAATTGCCATGCTCAAAGGGCAGGTAAATTTGAGCAACACTCCGGCAATCGGCACCAGAGATAGCAGCCCCCTACCACCGGAACTGGAAAACTTTAAGAGCGCTAATTTATCCCATCCCTATTACTGGGCAGCGTTTACCCTCATCGGCAATCCCTGGTAATCAGCTGTTAGGCATCTAAGAAGCTGTCACCCTAAATGAATTAACCGGGATTTTGAGGTAGTATCCTCGTCACTTAGGGTGTCATTATTCGAGGTTAGCTATGGAGACAAATAGCAAAGAAACTCAAACATTAGTGCAGATCGAAGCCTTCCTAGCTGAGAACCGACCCTTTGGTGACTGGTTCTACATTGATGAGCGCACATCGGCTCGTTACGACTGTCGCTTAGAGATGCTCACTGAGCACCTGCCCATAACTAAAATATTGCTGACTGCCCTACGTCAGTCTAGCCCACAAAGCCGCTATCGAGTCATGGGAGATCCGGTAGTGCGTAGTGCTATCAACACAGCGCTAGGTCACTTCAAGCTAGATGTACCTCATACTCGATTAGACGAGTTGGAGGCTGTGTTTAGTATCGCAGCCTCTCACCTTGCCCAGGATAAGTGCATGGCACCCCTAGAGGCAGGGACGCTACAGGCTATCCGCATTGGTACAGCCTCCAATCATGCCTGGGTCTGGTGCGAAGAACGCGCCGATGACATCTTCGGACAAATTTTCCGGCAGCATCTAGCTAGCGCCAGGTTGAAGCTACGCACGCCCAACGATCAAGAGCAGAAAATGCTAGTGCAGGGGACTCAACTGCTCAATGACCTTCTTCCCAAGCTGGCATTTAGCACTCTTAAGCACGTCCACCTGGTTGCTGTGATGGAACAGCCTTTAGGATTCTCAGGTATTACAAACCCTAGTATTTTGGGCACTATCTTCCTGTCTCCGTCAGTACTCAAGAACCCTTGGCAAGTAGCTGAGCATCTGCTGCATGAAGCATTGCATCAGAAATTAGTAGACATTGTAGATACCCATTCTATCTGGCGTCGGGGCTATCCGATTGCCGATACGCCAACGATTCGCGTTATTTGGAGGAGGCCACAGCTGAGAAACTCCAACGAGTGGCCACTTTACCGGGCACTCGCTGCATTCCATGTGTACGTTCACTTGGCACTCTTCTTCACCGTAGTAGAACGTCAGGCAGCAAAACTCGAAAAGCTTTATGGCCCACTATATGACATCGATATCGCTGTTTCAGCCCGTGGAGCCTTTGACCGCGCCCATTATCTAGGGCACCAAATCAAGCAACTCGATCGGGAACTGGGGCACGCAGGTCGGCGCTTTGTTGATTGGCTAATAGCCATTCTTAATGCCTTCGACCCCTGCCCACCGCCAGCCAATGGCTACGTACACTTGCTGCTTGACCTCTACGATCGCGAAGCTGAGGAACTCAGACAGCTGATTGCTCAGCTAAACACTAAGGGAAAAGAACCCTCTGCGGTTTTTGCAGACACTTCTGTACAGCAAATCTTAGCGTATATGACCGAAAGTGAAATAGGGAAGGTTCAGCGTGTGTTGTCTACGCTTAGTGAAGCGGGATTTCCACTCCCTAACTTATATGAAGAAAATCATTTGCTGACAACAGCACCGGACAATGCAACTCCTACCGAGATTGCTGCTAAGTTTTGGTCAGTGCGGGCTTTTGTTTCTCAGACCCTAAGGAAAATACTGCCAGAGGCTTACAGCCACGCCCACCAGATACAAGCAAAGAAAACACTTGGCGAACTTGTGCAGGAGATGGTTGAACATTCTGGTCAATGTCTCAATACCCTCATCGAATGCTTAAGCGATCGCAACTAAGGGCATTGCCAAACTCGCCGCTCATCATAAGAGTTAAGAGCGACATTCAAAATAGTTAAAATTTTCTAGAAATATAAAAAATATTTACATAAATTTACCTATCTCCCACTTGTATGTGTCAAGAAATTAACACTATACGCTGACTACAAAAATATAAAATTTTCATAAAAAAAATCTAGATAAGCGAAAAACAATAATAAAATCAGCCTATTGTGATCTTTACTTAAAGCCAGGAGGAATTAAATAACAATGTCTCAAGAAGCAGTGATTCAGTTTTTTCAAGCGCTTTCCCAAGAGAAAGACTTACAGGGACAGCTTAATTACGCCTTTGCTACTGCCGCTCCTCAACAATTGATTCAGGTAGCATCAGAAAATGGCTACAGCTTCACGCCTGAAGAATTAAGCGCAGTGTTGGACAATCAAGGGGAGCTGTCAGATCAGCAGCTAGAGGCTGTAGCAGGAGGTCGGCGACCACAATTCGTTGAGTTTACTAATCCAGATTTTATACAAGCAATGCGTTCTTGAAAAGAATAGCAAAGGCTTGATTGACTAAATAATAATTTAGGAGTTACAGGAGTTGCAAAAGTTCAGAAGAACAAGGATAAATCAACCCCTTTTCTTCATAAATCACAACTACCCAAATTAATTGGGTATAAATATCTTTGTGGAAACTCAAAATTCCCACAAAGATTGTCATTATCGGCAGCCTATAGAGCGTTGTAGGCTAGATTCAGCACTCCTGAACTTCTTTATTTTCTACTAACAGCTAAAGGCTGGTATAGGGAGGAATAGATGGCTTTTCAAAAGAAGAAATCAGTTCAATTTGTTATTAAGAGTTCTAAATTTTGTAATCTTCGCTGTCGATACTGCTATGAATATGCAGAACTAGGAAATCGGGATGCTATCCCCTTAGAGCAATTGGATCAAATGTATAAAAATATTGCTAGTTACTATAGTAAACTGGAGCAACCTATAGACATTCAATTTATTTGGCATGGTGGCGAACCTCTCTTGCATCAACCAAGTTATTACTGGCAAACCTTTGACCGTCAGCAACAAATTTTTGAGCCACTCGTTGGTTCTGTTACTAATACGGCTCAAACAAACCTAACTGTACTTAACGAAGAGCGCCTCCGCTTATTGAAAGAGGGATTTGATGCCATAGGAGTTTCTGTAGATTTGTTCGGAGGTTTACGAACTAATCGCTCTGGAGTAGATTCGCAGCCAACGGTATTAGCTAATATAGAGCGTTTGCTAGCTGAAAAAATTTCTTTTGGATGTATTACTGTTCTAACTAAACTGAATTTGCCTTATATAAAAGATATTTATAATTTCTACGATACCAGAAGAATTTCTTTTCGGATTTTGCCACTATTCAGTGGAGCTTTTGAGGAACAACATCAAGGCTATAAAATTAATGCTGATGAGGTGGTGAGTGCCCTTTGCACTTTATTTGACTTATGGCTATCAAGTAAAAATCCCGTTAAAATTGAACCAATTATCGGCTACATTCAACAAATTATCCATTACTATACTCCTAAAGTAAAACCAAATTATTACAATAAACGGGAATGGGAATCTATATACATGGTAAATGTCAATGGTGACGTTTACAGTTATGCAGATGCTTACAATGTTGATTTTTGTCATGGCAATTTATTCACTACTCCTCTGGAACAATTAGTTTCAGGAGATGGTCATCAAAAAGCCATAGCAGCAGCAGAAAGGCGCATGGCATCTGCCTGTCACTCTTGTTCATATTTTGGAAGCTGTAGTGGTTACCCAGTAGCTGAAGAAAGCGTGGGTTACAATCATACTGATGAAAAAGGTAATGCCTACTGTCTTGTAGAAAAAGGCATTTTACAATACATTGAGCGGCGTTTTAAACAGGTTGGTATTATCAACCCCATAACGAATAGATTTAACATCAAACCGAAAGATAGCTTGGAATCTATACCAAGCTTGAGTAGTATTGCGTAGTTTCAAAATAAAGAGTGCAAAAATACTCTTACATTTATAAAATGCTCTAAAGATTGCATACCATGTTAGCTCAAAGTAAAAATTTAGGTTTACAAGAAGGAATTAAAGTTTTTTGTTTTCCCGACACAGATACTCAAAGCCCTATAGTTTGGTTGAGTTCAGGCACAACACAGGAAATAGAACCAGTGCCTGAGGATATCGGATATAGTCCAGGTGCTTTCGTGCCAAAAGAGCCTTGGAGACAACCCAACCTAAGAGAATATAATCTCCTTTGTGCTGATCAACCCATCTCGAATAATAGGACATGGGAGTTGGGTTCATATATAGGTGTATGTCGCTTTCCTGACGAAGTATTGGCACCGCTCGAAGTAATACTTGAGGAACTTGGGACAAGAGCTAGGGCAACAATACAAGACTATCAACCTATTCCAACACATCCCGGATACGAGAGCGCGATCACAGAAATTGCTAATTACCTGCCACGTTATTGTTTATTTAGTGACAGACCAAAAATATTAAATGTTCGAGTAACGCAGCCAGGATTAAAAACAGCCACAAGGGATTATTGTAACAACTTACCTGGAATGCCTTACACAGGTATGCATCTTGACAGTTGGGATCGATTTCCTCTCAGACGGAGGCACAAATCAAGGAATCGGATTTGTATCAATTTAGGGCGTGAAGAGCGGTTCTTTTTGTTCATCAACCTAACTTTGATGGAAATGTTCAATGCTTTAGGCTTGTCAGATCCCGATGATATTTATAAGCATTACCGGGGAACGAATATAGGCGATGAGTTTATGAAACAATTTCCTTCATACCCAGTGGTTAAACTGAGAATAGGGCCTAAAGAAGCATATATTGCACCAACCGACAATCTCATTCACGATGCCTCCTCTCTGGGCAAAAAATACCCAGATATTACTTTGACTTGTATTGGCTATTTTGGAAGTGCCCTGGATTAAACCCATGCTTGAGGCTAAAAATCCGGTGGCGCTATTTGCTAATGCTATTGGCGATCATATTCTGGCGTTACCAGCATTTCGGGCACTGGTAAAACTTTTTCCCAAGCGATTAACCTTAATCTGCACACCCAGCTTTAAACAAACTTTTTTTCCAGAATTTTGCCATGACATTACCTGCATACCAGAATTTTACTGGAATGGTAAAAAATGGGAATTTGATATCGAGGCAGTGGCAAATCAATTAGAAAGGTGTGACCTCTTGCTTTGGTTAAGCACATGGTATCCACCTAATCCGGAACATATACTAAAACTGCTTTCTCCCAACTATTCTATTGGATTTTGCCCTGGTTTCGATATTAACATCCCACCAGATTTTAATAAGCACATGGCAGATTTAATCTTCGATGTCCCGTTACAATTATCAGCTAATCTGCGCTTAGAAGACTTTGCTTACCCCCCAGTTTTTAGAACCGCTAATCAGCAGCGAGCTAGGGAAATTCGCAACTTAATTTCCGAACCGATGAAAGTAATGGTGGTTCATGCCGATACAAAACCACAAAAAATGTGGCCTGCTGATAATTTTAGGGTTTTGGTTGACCTTTTTCTAGAGCGCCATCCTGAGTTTGTTGTCTTTGTAGTTGGTAGTCACAACCTGCGGCTTAACGCCGAGCAATATGGAAAGCGTATTTTTCTGTACAATAAGAGATTAGCTCTAGCAACTTCTTTAGCCTTGGTTGGCGAGGCCGATCTGTTTCTTGGGGTTGATTCCTGTATGCTCCACGCCGCTGACTTATTTAGAGTACCAGGGGTAGGACTCTTTGGACCAACCTCTTGCGTTGAATGGGGATTTCGCTTCAGCCGCCACGCTCACATCTGCACGGAAGGAGAGATGGAGAAGATACAAGTAGACGAAGTTCTTGAAGCTCTTGAGACTTTAGTAGTGAACGGTTTGAGCCAAACGACGATAGTTTAAAAACTATAGATTAATAAATTACATAAAAAGAGTCTATCAGCCACGTAGGTCTTTGGACGTTAAAGCTTATCTAAGGTTGCTTTATTATTGGTTGAAGATCAATGCTTCAACCCGAACAAACGCATCTTGCCAAGAAAAAGCCAATATTCCTGCTTTATTGCGAACCTTCTCGTTAAACTGCCGCTTATTGACAAGGAAATTTCTAGATATAGAATAAGTTGGTCTGAAAGCCATTATGTATATTAAATATAGGCACTTAATTATTTTTAGGATGGGTAGAGCGCGAGCGTTCAAAGTTTCCGCAGGAAACAACCCATCAACACCTTCCTAGCGTTGAAGTTTCTTTACCTCAACCCAACCTACATGGATCTTAAGCTTAATTAAGTTGAGTTGCTTATCTGGCAAATTGAGATGTGTTTGCCCTGTGGTATTAGCCTTGAGAGATGCAAGCAGCTTAAAATTACAATTTTTGTCAACTTATACTCAACACGGTACAAAAAAACAGGACAAAAATAATTATGAGCGAAGTCTTATCTAATTTTGGTCAATTGAGCAATAGTGACATCAATTGGATAACCTCAACGGGTAAGCAGGAGGAAATTCCCCCAAACAAGGTACTCATTCAAGAAGGTCAACCCATTGACTCACTATATCTCCTGCTGAATGGAACCTTAGTCGTGTCTGTCTCTCAACAAGGCAGTACAGAAGCCGATAAAGAAATAGCTAGATTATCAAATGGTGAGATGATCGGGGAAATGTCCTTAGTGGACGAGCGCCCACCTTCTGCTACTGTTAAAACACTCTTAAACTCAAAAGTATTGTCGCTTTCTAAGCGGCAACTGGTAGCAAAACTAGAGCAGGATGAAGACTTTGCTGGTCGTTTTTATCAAATGCTTTCGGTTAAGCTTTCTCAGAGACTACGAGGTCTTTCAGATTTGCTAGCACGTAGCCAAATAGTACCGGGACACGCTCTGAGAAAGGTTTTGTTTGTGTTTGCAGTGTTGAATGATAGTGACATCGATTGGATGATCGCTAAAGGTAGAAGGGAGAAAATTTCTCCCGGCACAGTGCTGATTCATGAAGAAAGGCTTGTTGAAGCTCTATATATTCTTATAGAGGGAAGTTTAACTGTTTCCGTTTCCACGATGGTAAATGGCGAAAAATTACAGCAGGAGATCGCTAAATTAGCCAGCGGCGAGATTGTAGGAGAAATGTCCTTCGTAGAAGGTGGACAGGCATCCGCTACTGTTAAGTCTGGGGAAAATTCTCTCTTGCTAGCGCTGCCGCAGCAGGAACTAGCGGCAAAATTGCAGCAAGATAGGGGGTTTGCGGCTCGTTTTTATCGGGCGATCGCTGTACTTTTGGTAGATAGACTGCGGGATAGAATGGTTCGGCGTGGTTTTAGTAGACGTGCTTACGAGCAAAACCAGCTACTCGCGGCAGATATCGAATACGAAGATGAACTAGACCTGGATGTATTAGAGCATATGGCTATAGCAGGAGCCAGATTCGACTGGATGATCAAACGTCTTAGGAAGTTTTAAGTTTTGAGTTTTGAGTTTTGAGTTTTAAGTTTTGAATTAAGAAAGTTTTGATGTTACTTTACAGGCTGATGAGCAATTAGCTAAAGGATAGTTGATGTTTGACCAAAAGCGCAGTTTGTTTCGTAAAGAATCACTAGAGCGGTTATCTTCCCCGGAACGGCTAGATCAGCTGATGCAAGTAGTTAGTCCTAAAGATTGGCTAGCTTTGGCTACTTTGGGCGGCTTTGTGTTTCTGGCTTTGATCTGGAGTATTTTTGGACGTATCCCAGTTACTGTAACTGGTCAAGGGGTGCTGATCGAGCCGCGTCGGGTAGGGCAGTTACAATCTTTAAATGTAGGGGATGAGCGTGCCATTGAGCAAAACATTGAGGCAAAAGAGCAGGCTAGTCAGATAGTGGGCATCACCTATTTTGCACTGAAAGATGGCAAGCAGATTCAACCAGGAATGCAAATTCAAATTACCCCTGACACAGTGCAGCGAGAAAGATTTGGCGCAATGGTGGGCAAAATCACTTCTGTTTCAACACTCCCAGTTACTAAGGAGAGAGCCACCTCCATGCTGGGCAATCAAGAACTGGTAGAAAATCTTATATCTCAAGGCGGTCCTAAGATAGAAGCGATCGCGCAACTTGAGCTAAATCCTTCCACCTTCAGCGGCTACAAATGGTCTTCTTCCAAAGGCCCAAAACTGAAAATATCTCCCGGAACTACCACAACCGCTCGTGTCACAATCGAAGAGTTAGCACCTATCACCTTTGTATTGCCGATATTGAGAGAGTGGAGTGGTCTTAATTAAGAGTATTTAACGTTGAGTTAAAGTTTTATTAAATTATAGGATAAACTTCTAAAATTAACAACAATAGTAACTATTTTATACAAATGATTAATAAGCTAATATCTTCAATTCAAAACTCAAAACTCAAAACTCAAAACTCAAAACTCAAAACTCAAAACTTAAGAGCCAGAACCCCCACCCTCCTGCAAATGGAAGCGGTAGAATGTGGCGCTGCTGCTCTTGGCATTGTTCTGGGTTACTACGGCCGGATTGTGCCCTTAGCAGAACTCCGTGGCAGTTGTGGCATCTCCCGCGACGGTAGCAAAGCCTCCAATATCCTAAAAGCCGCCAGACGTTACGGGATGCTGGGAAAAGGCTTTAAAAAGCAGCTAGATCAACTGCAAGAACTGCGCCCTCCCTACATCGTGTTTTGGAATTTCAATCATTTCCTCGTGGTAGAGGGATTCAGCCAAAACCGGGTTTATCTGAATGACCCCGCTGCCGGACCTCGAAGCGTGTCCCAGCTGGAATTCGATGAAGCTTACACTGGCGTTGTACTGATAATAGAGCCAGGTCCAGACTTCAAAAAAGGAGGCCACAAACCCAATATTATTCAGGCACTGCTAGAGCGGTTACAGGGTTCTGTCGGAGCCATCCTTTATTGTGTTTTAGCGGGATTCCTGCTAGTGATTCCTGGGTTGGCAGTACCAGTGTTCAGCCAGGTATTTGTAGACAACGTCCTGGTAGCGGGTAGGACTGACTGGCTACGCCCACTGATTTTGGGTATGGCTTTCACAACCGTAATGCGGGGGCTGCTAACACTGCTGCAATTCCGGTACCTGAGACAATTAAAAATTAAGCTAGCTGTGGGAATGTCTAGTCGTTTTCTTTGGCATATCTTACGCCTGCCAGTTGGTTTTTATGCTCAAAGGTTTGCTGGTGAAATCAGTAATCGCGTCAGTATTAATAACAGAGTTGCAGATGTGCTTTCGGGACAGTTGGCAACCACAGTCATTGATACGGTGATGGTGATCTTTTATGCACTGGTTATGTTCACCTATGACGCAGTACTAGCAACAATTGGAATATTCTTTGCTGTGGTGAATATCTTTGCCTTGCAGTGGGTATCTCGTCAGCGTGTGGATGCCAATATGAGATTGGTGCAAGATCAGGGAAAAGTTGCCGGAGTAGGCATTGCTGCCCTTCAGAGTATGGAAACTCTGAAAGCATCAGCGCTGGAGTCAGATTTCTTCTCCCGCTGGGCTGGATACCATGCTAAAGCCACTAATGCTCAGCAAGAACTGGGCGTGGCCGATCAAACTTTAGGGGTTTTACCGCCGTTGCTGACCTATTTAACCTCTATGTTTATATTGGTTGTTGGTGGTCTGCGAGTGATGGATGGCTACCTCAGCATTGGGATGTTGATAGCCTTTCAAAGCTTGATGCAAAGTTTCCAACAACCTGTCAATACTTTGGTTAATTTCGGCAGTACCCTACAGGAACTAGAGGGGGATATCAATCGCCTAGATGACGTTTTACGTAATCCCACAGACCCGCAGTTAGATGGGGGAAGCGGGGAGACAAGGGAGACGAGGAGACAAGGGGAGCAGGGGGAGCAGGGGAGCAGGGGAGCAGGGGAGCATAGGGAAAATTTCCTAACTCAAAACTCAAAACTCAAAACTCAAAACTCTTTTCGCCTTCAAGGCGCAGTCGAGTTACGGAATATCACATTTGGCTACAGCCGGGTGGATGCTCCGCTAATCGAAAACTTTAGCCTTGCGCTCAAGCCAGGACAGCGGGTTGCTCTCGTGGGTGGGAGCGGTTCTGGTAAGTCTACCGTTGCTAAACTGGTGTGCGGTCTTTACGAACCTTGGGAAGGGGAAATTCTCTTTGATGGCAAACCTAGAGCCGAGATTCCACGGGCGGTGCTAACCAATTCTTTGGCAATGGTGGAGCAGGAAATATTTCTGTTTGCCGGGACAGTTCGGGACAATTTGACCTTATGGGATGCCACAGTGCCGGATTCTCAGCTAGTGCGAGCCAGCATTGATGCTGCTATCCACGATGTTATTCTGGCGCTACCTGGGGGATACGAGGGTGAACTCATGGAAGGGGCTGCAAATTTAAGCGGGGGTCAGCGGCAGCGTCTAGAAATTGCCCGTGCTTTGGTGAATAACCCTGCGATTCTGGTGATGGATGAGGCAACTAGCGCTCTTGATGCGGAGACGGAAAAAATCATTGACCAAAACCTGCGGCGTCGGGGATGTTCTTGCATTATTGTGGCTCACAGATTGAGTACCATCCGAGATTGCGATGAAATCATCGTCATGGAACGGGGAAAGGTGGTACAAAGAGGCACTCATGAGGAGTTGTGGCGAGTGGATGGAGCCTATGCGAGATTGATCGGCTCTGAAGAAGGGGCAATCTAAGAGCTTTTTTAATGTGATGTGCAATAAAGGAGGTTATAGAAGCGGATTCCGTATTAAAAAAGCAGACGAAAATTAGGCATTCCGGTTTTTTTGTCAATAATAAAATGCTCTCTCCGTAGTGAATGGAAAGAGCATTAATTGCTTATATGGATTAGGTTGAGGAGAGACAATAGTCTCTTATACACAAGCCTAGTAGTTGAGTGTGAAGGTTTAATGACGGTCAGATGGTGTTGCTGCGATCGCTATGCTTTCCTGATCGTAGGAGCAATGCGCCACGATTAATGTTCAAGAATTTCCAAGCTCAAATTAAGCAAGCCCAAGAGCAGGTCAGTAATGCTCAGGCGGAGTATAACATTCGCGTGGGCGTGACCCGTATCGCGCATACTGGCATAGTATACATTTAATTAAACTGCTTACGTTCCCAGTTTTATTACCCAAACAGTGCAAGCAGTTATTTTCTCCTGGGAGTAGTAGCACACTAATTTTCCATTCAGGGAAACGGGGGCATGAGTATTTTCTACGAAAACGATACTGACTGGCCCGATAGAGAGCGATTTCCTTATAACTACGCTAAGTCTTACGTGGGAGTAGTTGTCCAGAGGGATTTGGATGAATCCAATAACCCACTTATTATTACTGGCTACGCTTCACTGGACAGGCTGATCGACTTTCTTGCCTCCCGCAACAGCTCGTTAAAGACCGATTCAAAAGCTTTTGAGACAATCCGCATCTTGCTGGGACATGAACCCTATGCAAGCCAGAGGCAGGAGTGGCGCTACTCTAACAAGTTTTCTCAGGAAATAATAGACTACTGGCTGGAGCGAGGTATCTCTATCCTTAAATGTGCCAATGTGCTTGCTGCTAGAGAGTTACTCAGCAATGAAAAAGTTCATGTAAAAATTGCCAATAAAAAGCCCATACACGCCAAAATTTATAACGGAGACAATGCCATTACTATTGGTTCTAGCAATTACAGTAACTCTGGTCTGGTTCATCAAGTAGAAGGTAATGTAAGGTTTACTAAAAAAAAGGACAGCAAACGATTTGATGAAGCTTGCCAGCTGGCAGAGAGTATTTGGGATCTAGGGAAGGACTACAACGACGAACTGATTAAGCTACTTGAACAGCTTCTAAATAAAGTCACTTGGCAGGAAGCCTTAGCAAGAGCCTGTGCAGAATTGCTAGAAGGTGAGTGGGCAAATAAATACAAAACAGCCAGCTATCTTGGCGATGAACTTTTACTATGGCCATCTCAGGAAAAGGGAATTGCTCAAGCAATTTGGGTGATTGAGAACGTTGGTAGCGTACTTATCGCGGATGCAACGGGTTCAGGTAAAACTCATATGGGTTCTCACCTGATTAAATGCGTAATCAATCAAATTTGGAAGACTGGGCGGACGCGACAGGGTATGCCTGTGCTGATTTGTCCTCCCGCTGTCGAAGATGCTTGGCAGGAGGAGTTCACTAATGGCGATTGGAGTGTTACAACAGTTTCTCACGGTCTACTGAGTAACTCAGGTTCCAGCCAAGATGATGATACTACCAGCTCTAACTATAAGATTCGTGCTATTCGTCGCGCACAAGTCTTTGCCGTTGATGAAGCGCACAACTTTCTAAATAGAAACGCTCAAAGAACCCAAGCACTCTTCCGCAATATTGCTGACTATGTATTACTGTTTACAGCTACGCCCATCAACCGAGGTTCGCAGGATTTGCTGGCAATCATTGAACTGCTGGGGGCTGACAATTTTGATGATGAATTATTAGAAGTTCTTAAGCCGATATGGAACAAACATAAAAACTTGAACGAACAGATGTCTCCAGAGGTTCGGAAGAAGCTACGAGGGGCAATCCAGCAATTTACAGTGCGACGCACCAAGACTATGCTCAATCGCATGATTGATGAAGATCCAGAACGCTACAAAGATCGGTTCGGTAAGCTTTGCCGCTACCCGGAACATAAATCAGATATTTACCTTTGTGGCGAAACTGAGTGCGATCGCATCATAGCCCAAGAGATTCGGGAGGCGACTCAAGGCTTGCTTGGTTTAATAAATCTGAAGAAAACCCTAGAAATCCCTGAATTTCTTCGCAAAGAGGGGTGGACTGATCAGAAATATCTTGAATTGCGATCGAAGAGTGCCAAACTACTGGCTGCTTACCATATTATGGCTTGCTTACGCTCTTCACGGGCAGCGCTGCTTGAACACATCTATGGAACTGATTATGCCAAGAAATTATTTCAAATAATAGGTAATGTTAAAGCGAAAGAAACAGGGAATGTAATACAAACGTTGCAGGACATAGCTGGCAAGCCACCAAAAAATAAGCTGCAAGTTGAACTACCAGATTGGTTGAGTAATGCGGCATCACATAAAAGAGCTTGTGAGGAAGAGATCGCCATTTATAAACACATTGCCAATTTGGCTGAAAAGATATCTGATGCGCGAGAGGAAACCAAAGCCAAGTTACTTATCAAGCTGCTGAAGCGTCATCAACTACTTATAGCTTTTGATGATCGCCCGATTACCCTTCATGATATTAAGCGCCGCCTTGATGAATATGGACGTGGCGATGTGATTATCGCCACTGGAGCCAATAAAACAGAGCGCGAACATATCAATAAAAAATTTAAACTTGGCTCAGAAGAATCGGGAATAATTGCCCTGTGTTCAGATGCTATGTCCGAGGGCGTTAACCTCCAGCAAGCCTCAGCGGTTGTCCAACTAACTATGCCGAGTGTAATGCGCTTGGCAGAACAAAGGATAGGTCGGGTTGATCGCATGGATAGCCCTCATTCTACTATTGAAGTATTGTGGCCAAAGGATAGTGACGAGTTCGCCCTTCGGTCTTCTGAGAGTAAGTTTTTAGCTCGTCACGTATTAGTTTCGGATCTATTGGGGTCAAACTTGCCACTGCCTGAGAACTTATCCCCGGAGATAGACACAGGCTCATCAGATGAGGTTGTTACATCCGAGGCAGACTTAGCCAAGTTGGAAGAGGAAACGAAGGCTAAAAGCTGGGAACTCAGGGATGTATTCGATCCAGTGCGATCGCTACTAGAGGGCAACCAACCCCTGGTTCCACGCGAAATATACAACCAGCTACGCGCTAGTAAAGCACGAGTAGTTTCCTCTGTAAGTGTTGTTGAGGCAAAGCATCCTTGGGCTTTCTTTGCTATTTGTGGAACTGAATGGGGCGCACCCCGTTGGGTCTATCTTGATAATCCTAAAGCAAAACCACTAACAGACTTGGAGCAAATTAGTCAAAAGCTACGGGAAAATTTAGTTCCTACCATTGCAGACCTTCCTATAGAAAGAGCTATCACACTTCTTAAAGAATTCCTAGATCGACTCAGCCAGACTGAGGAACTGCTTCTGCCTAAAAAAAAGCAACGTGCGCTTGAGGAGATGAGGCAAGTTATTAAGAAATATAAGGAGAAAGCTTTTAAGCAAGGGAACAGCAAGCTTGAGGCAGAGTGTAGCTACTTGCTTTCTTTGTTTGCCGAAGTAGATCCTGAGAAACCGGGGGTAGACCTAAATATCTTAGCTGAGTGGTGGCTCGATCTAATTCGTCCTAGATGGTTTGAGCGTCTGAAGGAGCGCAGACGCTTTAAACCTTTGCAGCTTCGGGATATCCGCAAGGAGCTAATCGAGAACCCGATTGAGATAGAAAAGCTCGAAGCAGCACTTCATGTTCCCAAAGGGAAACCCCTTGCGGAACGCATTGTTGCTACTATCATTGGTGTGCCGTGAAACAGGGTAGGCACTTATTTGCTTGAGGCTATATGCGAGTAGAACCCACCCGTCGCCACAGCCTATATTGATCGGCTATAGGTATAATTCGCTAAAATTGGGTAACTGGACATAAATACCTAAATGCTCGATTTCAATACACTTTGTGAATTTTCACGCACCCACTGTGTCGCCATCTGTGCGTTTCTGGTTCCAGCCAACTTGCTGGCTACGATTCTGACAATCATCTTCACAGCCCTCCGTCGCCCTCAAGTTCAGGTGTGGCGAACTGCTGGAATTGGCAACATCTTCGCTTCAGTGATGGTTTTTCACGTATTGACTTGGTTCATGGTTGGGGTAGTGATGCCTCCTACCTACATCCTGCTGCTGATGGCAAGCACCTGTTTGAGCATTAACCTCTGGGCGATCGCGCATCCACCCAGCATGGTTCAAGTTATTAACTTGCTTTTCCTTCTTCGTCAGCGGCTTCTGAAACAGTCTTCTTAGCTAGCCGGGTTGTGTAAATAACAACCCCAATAGTAAATAGCAACCCGATCACTTGAAACGCTAGTTTGCCAGTACCACCGCCACCCTTCAGGAAACCGCCCCCAAAAGAGCCAAGGTACACATACAAACCGATTACCGGGAGCATCCCCAACCAAGTAAAAAATAAGTAGTCCCAGAAATTGACCTTAGTAAGGCTGAAACCGTAATTCAGCAGGTTAGAAGGAACAAGCGGGGATAGGCGAGTGAGAAATACAATTTTCCACCCTTTTTTTCCCACCGCTTTATCGAGTTCAGCAAATTGAGGGCGTTTCGCAATCCATTTTTTTATCGGTTTCCGTGCTACAGTCCGACCTAATAAAAAACAGGCACCTGCGCCCAGCGTGTCAGCTACGGAAACCGAAATTGTACCCCTAACCAAGCCAAATAATGTGCCTCCTACCAACATCAAAATAGCTGCTGGCAAGCCAACTATAGTCGCAATAATATAAATAAGAATAAACGCAGGCATCGCCCAAAAACCAAGGGTTGTCAGCCAGTCTCTAAGATGGCTAAACCAGTCGTTTAAAGGTAAAAATTTGATGCCTGCCCACACAATGGCTAGAACAACAGCGATAATTAGCAGCCATTTTTTGTTATTAGCTAGCCAGTTCATATTAATTAACTTGTAGTTATATAGCTGTCGCCATAGGGGAAGAGTGACAATAGACCTCAACCCTATGCGCCCATAAGTGCTGCTCTCACTGGGAACGGCTCTTAGCTAATTGCTAAAAGCTAATTGCTAATTGCTATACTGCTATGGCATTGATTTCACCAACCGCCGCCACCAGTAACCCCTCAAAAAGTTTTATTCCATCCGTGCCACCCAGCATCGAATCTGACGCCCTTTCGGGATGGGGCATCATTCCTAGCACATTTCCCTGAATATTGCAAATGCCGGCAATATTATTTAAAGAACCATTAATATGATCGCTCTGATAGCGGAAGAGGACTTGACCGTTATCTTCTAAGGCTGACAAGGTATGAGCATCGGCATAGTATTGACCCTCACCATGGGCAATGGGTAGGGTGATGATCTCACCTGTTTGATAAGCTTGCGTCCAAGGGAGGTTAGTGCGTTCAACTTTGACAGAAACGCGATCGCAAATAAAGTGCAAATCCCGATTCCGTACCAGCGCCCCTGGTAAAAGTCCTGTTTCTGTCAACACCTGAAAGCCATTGCAGATGCCCAAAACAAATTTACCTTGTTGGGCGTGTTCCACAACACGCTGCATCACAGGAGAAAAACGCGCGATCGCCCCACACCGTAGATAATCCCCGTAGCTAAAGCCCCCCGGAATCACCACCACATCTAAGTCAGAAATATCTGTTTCTTCATGCCAAACCATGCGCGTTGGCTGGTTCATCAAATCGCGGGTGACATAGGCAACATCGCGATCGCAATTTGAACCCGGAAAAACCACAACCCCAAATTTCATCATGACACTCCCATGGTCGCCGCCACCTCAATTAAATCAAACCGATAATTTTCAATTACCGGATTCGCCAACAACTGGTCACACATACGGTCTACCTGTTTGCGGGCGGTTTTCTCATCGGAAGCACTCAAGGTTAATTCAATGTACTTGCCAATTCGTACCTGTTCCACGTTGCCATATCCCAGATGCTCCAACCCAGACTGTACCGCAGTACCAGCTGGGTCTAATACTGAGGAATGGAGAGTAACATAGATTCGAGCTTGATATATTAGATTCACCGGATACCCTAATTGATCTCTAATGATGCTTGAGATGTGGCAGCTGTCTTAATTCTAAGGCGGGACGAGGCGCGATTAGTTAACCTATGCCGAGATTTCACCTGAAAACAGTCAGCGATATGGGCTACAACCTGTAGAAGATTAAAAATCTTAACAACTGAGAATTTTATGCGCTGGCATCGTTTTGCTATCCCCTTCTCCCAAGCGCTTATAGCGGAAGTCTCCACTGAAGAAGAAATATGAAAGCCCAACGCACGCGCAGTCAAGACCGGATTTTGAACCTTCTCAAGACCCTGAACCGAGGCGTCTCCGCACAGGATATTTATGTAGAATTACGTAGCCGCGACCAAAATATGGGTTTAGCAACGGTATATCGGTCTTTGGAAGCTCTCAAACTTGAAGGCGCAGTGCAGGTGCGGACTTTAGCCAGCGGCGAATCCCTTTATAGCTCTGTGCAGCAAGACAAGCACCACCTGACATGTTTGCAGTGCGGGGAGTCAATTCCCATTAATGAATGCCCAGTTCATCAGCTAGAGACAGAGTTGCAACATTCTCACCAGTTTAAGATTTATTATCATACCTTGGAATTTTTTGGCCTGTGCGATCGATGCTCTGTGGTTGAGGCTGTGGGTGATGCCACCAAATAATAAGAGACGCTCCTGATGCGGAGAGTAGGAGACGCAAAGAGATTTCCGATGGGGATTGTGGCCAAATAATTACTAAGAAAGCAATTCCTAATTTTCCATATTAGTCGCAACACCATAAACCTATGGAGTAGAGCGATTCTACCTGGCAGGGGACTTTCAATACTTGCCAAATCTTTCTCCTGGTAATGGTCATAAAATTACCGACTGGGAAAGATTCTCTAAAAATCTCCGGGAGTATGGAATTTATTCGGAACAGGAGGATATTTAATTGAGTCAAAACCTACACAACATCTTTTGGCAAGAGCCACAATGACACCAAAGCTTAGATTGTGGAATGCTCTTAGTGCGATCGCCTTGACAGCATCAACTATTGTCAGTGCCATTTATATATATCCTGCCCAGGCTGACTCTCAACCCAGCACCAACCAAATCAGCCAAGTAAAACTTACCCTATCTGGGCATACAGCACCTGTGAGGGCAATAGCCCTTAGCCGAGACGGACAGACTTTAGCTAGTGGTGGGGATGACAAGACAATCGAGGTGTGGAACCTAAAAACTGGAGAAAACATCCGCACTCTGAATGGACATACAGAAAAGGTGACATCTCTTGCCATTAGCCCCGATGGCAAGACATTAGCCAGTAGTAGCGACGACAACACAATCAAACTGTGGAACTTGCAGAATGGGAAATTAGAAAACACTCTGACTGGACATTCAGCAGCGGTAACATCAATTGTCATCACCCCAACTGGACAAACTTTAGCCAGTGCCAGTAGGGATAAGACAGTTAAGCTGTGGAACTTGCAGAATAGTCAGCTGCGCCGCACTCTGAAAGCTGAAGCGATTTCCCTGGTTCTCGGTCCTGATGGCAAAACTTTGTTTACTGGCAGTGAAGACGGGACAATCAAGTTATGGAACCTCATTAGCAGAAAACGGCTGGGAACATTGATTCCACAAACACCGGCATCTCCCCCGTTTGAGCCGCGAGCATCTAGAGTTTTGTCCCTCGCCATCAGTCCCAATGGGCAAACCCTTGTTAATGGTGGTTACGATGATAGTCATCAGTCAGGTGCACTTCAACAAACTGATGGGAAAAACGTCAAGGTGTGGAATCTGAAAACAAGGAAATTAATTCACAACTTCTCTATGGGTATTGGCAGTGTTGATACTGTTGCCATCAGTCCTGACGGGCAAACTTTTGCCACTGGTGGTTTGGGGCGTGAAATTAGCCTATGGAATTTGAAGACAGGGAAGTTGATACGCACTTTTGCAGGTCATGCAGGGGGAATTTATGCTTTAGCTTTTAGCCCGGACGGGAAAAGCATCATTAGTGGAAGTGGGGATAAGTCGATTAAGGTTTGGCAGTTGTCCGAAGTTCTCAATTAAGTGTGTAAGAACTTGTTTCATGAGTACAAAAACATTACCTTATGATGTTCAGATTTTAAGAAAATAAATAATGTTTTTATATTGGCGCTGCGCTTTCTTCCCATGCCTAGAAGTCAGAGGATGAGAGCGCCGCGCATTAATTGGTGACATTCAAGCAGGTAGGAAATCTCCTGAACTTTAGAATAAATCCCCAACAATGCTCTAGGTCGCGACATTTTAGCAAAATTTTCCCGAGACAAGCACTACATATGACATTAGTCGGAAATTCAGTAATCTCGGTGGTAGATTATACGTTTAATTTGAGCCAGCTACCTTATACTGTTGAGGATGGTGTTGGTCATTAGCAGTAATGGTTGAATAGGAAGATGGATCTGTACGACTTCCTTCAGTCGCTCGGTATTGCCAACCCCAGCGGTTCCGGCTGGCTGGCAGTGGTTTTCACCTTTCTGTTAGCCTGGGTGGTTACTTATCGTTTTATTCCCGCAGTACGCTCTTTTGCTTTGCGGGTAGGTTGGGCGGATCAACCCAACGCGCGGCGGCTTAACAGAGAACCCTTACCCAATGCGGGAGGGCTAGCCATATACGCTGGGGTGATAGCCGCGCTCATATTAGCCACCACCTTGAGACCAATCGTAATTGAAGGCGTCTTGGCTGAGGTGCTGACAATTCTACTGGGCGGCTCCATTTTGGTGCTGGTGGGCTTTATTGACGACCAGTTCGGTTTGCCTCCTCTTTTTCGCTTGTCGGCTCAGATTCTAGCGGCACTTTTGCTAATTGCTAGCGGCACCAACATCGAAGTGAATTTCGGCACTCCCATCGACCCCATACTCTCGATGTTGCTCACAGTGCTGTGGGTGGTAGGCATCACCAACGCCATCAACCTGATGGATGGTATGGACGGCTTGGCTGGAGGGGTCAGCTTTATCACCGCCATGAGCCTTTTAGCAGTTTCAGCGCAGTTTGAACCCCGTGCAGCAGCGACATTGTTGCTGGCGGCACTAGGTGGGGCAGCACTAGGCTTTTTGCGGCACAACTTCCACCCCTCGCACATCATCATGGGGGATGCCGGAGCCTACTTTTTAGGTTACGTGCTAGCTGCGACCAGTATTTTAGGCAACCTCAAAGTGACGACACTGTTTGCCTTAGTGCCCACGGTGCTGTTTTTGCTATTGCCAGTGTTAGATACCACTCAGGTATTTGTACGACGGCTGAGTGCAGGGAAAAACCCCCTTAGTACTCCTGGGAAAGACCACCTGCACCATCGCTTACTGGCTTGGGGTTTCTCGCAGCGTGGGGCGGCGTTCGTCCTTTGGACAATTACCTTGGTTTCCAACTGGCTGGCTATGAAAATGCAAGGCATGAGTAATTTAGTGATTCTTGCCTCCACTAGCAGCATCATTATCCTTTTAAGCTTTACCGTCTGGCGAAGGATGCGGGCGGTATTGCGAGCAGAAAAATGAAGGTTGGTTCAAAAGTTATGAGTTTTAAGTTTTGAGTTTTGAATTATTAATTTTTAATTTAAAACTCATAACTCTGCGAAGCGGTAAATTCCCGCAGTTATAGCAGTTGCCATAAGGGTGCTTGACAATCGGCACGAGCCTCCATGCACCCAGAACTACTGCTATAACTATATGTTTGCTAAAAGCTAATTGCTAAAAGTAGGGGCACTGCCGTGCCCCTACTGAAGGATTGCTATAAATTAACTTTCCTTCCTTAAATCTAAAAAATCAGGCTTATTTCCGTCTCCTACTATAGAGCGGATGCCTTCCAAAGTTGCTGGGATACTACGGGGATCGATAAACATCACCTTGCTGCTGTCGCTCTTGCCAATTGTGGCTCCCATATCTAGATAACCCAAGGCAAACAGAACTTCCAGGGCTTGGTGGGCATTGGGATCTTTGTTAATTTTTTGGGCAATAATTTCTGCGGACTCAGCAATAGCTTGGGCTTTAAGAACCTGCTGCTGGCGTTCGGCTTGGGCTTTAAGAATCAGCGCCTTTTGTTGAGCTTCTGCCTCTAGAATTACAGCTTTTTGACGGGCTTCGGCTTCCAAAACTTGTGCATCGGCTCTACCTCTAGCACTATTAACTGCTGATTCGCGATCGCCCTCAGAGGTTAAAATTGATGCCCGCTTCCTACGTTCTGCTGACATCTGCAATTCCATCGCTTCCAGCACCGCTTTGGCGGGAATAATATCTCGCAGTTCTACCCGCGTCACCTTCACCCCCCAAGGATCGGTGGCTTCATCTAATTCTCTTAACAGAATTTCGTTGATTTGAGAACGGGCTGTAAAGGTTTCATCCAGTTCTAGTTGCCCCATCTCAGCCCGTATCTGCGTCAGTACTAAATTCACCATAGCTGATTGGAGATTTTCTACCTTGTAATAGGCTTTCTCCATATCAAGAATGCGCCAGTAGACTACAGCATCAACGGTTATAGAAACGTTGTCACGGGTAATACATTGTTGTGGGGGAATGTCTAATACTTTTTCCCGAATGTTCCCTTGAAAAGACACTCTTTGGTAAACAGGGACAAGGAAATTAAGACCCGGTGTTAGTTTCTTCCCGTTATATTTACCCAATGTTTCCACTAAAGCTTCGTCACCCTGCTTGATAATCCTGACTCCTGAGAGGGCAGAACCACCTAAAACAAAAAATATTATTAACCCCAAAAATTCTCCCATCTTGAACCTCGTTTTTGAGTGAATGTGGATTAATTAAAACCTGTAAACTACGAATCCAATAAATTATCGGAAACCACGATTAGGGTAGTTCCTCGCCGCCCGACAACATAAACTTTTTGGTTGGGCGCGATCGCATGGGTTAGCTCTTCACCAGTAGCCCGCCAGGAATTCCCTTCGTATAGCACTCGACCTGTCTGCCCTGGCAAAATCTCTGTTAAGGTCTGAGCCTCCGTTGCATCCTGAATCGAGATCGCCTTACGCTTTGGCATCAGGCGATGGCTTAGGAAGACAAAAGCAATGGAAAAACCCATCCAAAGAGCAACCTGTAAAGCCATCGGCAATGGTAACAGAAGAGCAACTACAGCTACTAAAAAGGCGCTTATTCCCATCAGGAAGGCGGTAAAAGCTGTTGGCACAGCAACCTCTATCAAGCAAAGCACACACCCTGCCACTAACCAGAACACAGTTGGGCTGAGAGAGAATGCCATAGGTAAAGCTTGTCCGACCCCTGCCAGAAACCATATCCCCGTGGGATTCAGTGACATATTGACCTCCCAGTTAATGCATTTAGTAGAATCAACTACTTCACTCTAGCCAGGAAGGATGGGGATAACTATCCTGCCTTTTTGTTTACTACAACACTTAATTGATAGATTTCGCTTCCACAGGCTGCAATTTTTAAGTTCCTAGTCTGATTTAATGTTTTTCTATAAAAGTTGTTAAACTTATGAACCGTTCCGAGTCACTAATTCATTGCCCGAATTCAGCCTGTTCTAACCCGCTCAATCCGCTCGGTCACAAGTTTTGCGAAAATTGTCAAACACCGCTACAGTATCGCTATCTCTGGGCAGCCAGCCCAGTTGGGGCGCAGATACCACCCGGAACGTTAGTGGAAGACAGATACCAGGTTGTTGCACCGCAAATTTGGCTGGATACGCGCCCAGATATCACGCCCCATGTGCCTGAGCAGCTGCCCGATGCCATCGTCCCTTACCTGCGCCTGTATCCCCAACGCCTCCATATACCAGAAGTGTATGGATATGCTCTGCTGAATGAGAAATCAACACTGGCGGAGATTCTCTTGCTGGAAAACGTGCCAGTGGATGCCTCTGGCAAGCTAATTCCATCAATTTTGGAGGCGTGGCATCAGGCATCGGCGGTGCGGCAAGTCTACTGGCTGTGGCAAATTCTACAACTGTGGAAGCCTTTGGCGGAACAAGGCGTAGTTTCTAGCTTATTTGTGGCGGAGAATCTGCGGGTTGAAGGATGGCGAGTACGACTGAGGCAACTTTATACAGACGTGCTGGGAGACAATGGCAACGGTGTATCCCCTGAGGCGGCGATGTACTCAAGAGGCGTAGAGGTTCCAGGAACGGCGCTTTTCCAATCACCAGATAAACTAAGTCTGCAACCGCTGGGGGCAGTTTGGGCATCTTGGTTTAGGGAGGCACAGGCTCCTGTGAATAACCAACTGCAAGAAATTTACCAGCAGATGCAAGCAGAGGATGCTTCCGTTAGCGCGATCGCCCGCTCTCTGAACCAGCTGTTGATAGAGCAGGCAGCCCAGTTGCCCTTGCACTTGCGGGTTGCTGGTGCCACAGATCCCGGCCCTATGCACCAACACAATGAAGACAGCTGCTATCCCACAGCGTCGGATCTCCCAGCAGATGTAACTGAGCCGATTGACCCACTGATAACCCACCTGTCAATTGTTTGTGATGGGATTGGCGGTCATGAGGGAGGGGAAGTTGCCAGCCAGCTGGCGGTGCTGTCCCTTAAGCTCCAGGTAAAGGCAATACTGTCAGAAGTCGCAGCAGATCATCAAATCATCACACCGGATATTGTGGAGGAGCAACTAGCGGCAATTATTCGCGTGGCAAATAACTTAATTGCCGCCCGAAATGACCAACAAGGGCGAGAGTCGCGGCGACGTATGGGTACAACCCTGATGATGGCACTTCAGCTGCCTCAGCAGGTAGAGACGCCAAATGGTACTGGCAATTCTCATGAACTCTACATTGCCAATGTTGGAGATAGCCGCGCCTACTGGATAACTCCTCACTATTGCCAGCAGCTAGCGGTTGACGATGATGTGGCAACGCGGGAAGTGCGGATGGGGCGGAGTCTTTATCGGCAGGCGCTAGAGCTACCGGAGGCCAGTGCCCTCACCCAGGCAATGGGGACGCGGGATTCTGAGTTCCTGCGTCCAAATATACAGCGATTAATTTTGGAAGAAGACGGCTTACTGCTGCTTTGTTCTGATGGCCTCAGTGACAATAACTTGGTAGAGCAATCCTGGAGAGATTACGCTGAGCCAATCCTCACAGGTCAGATGTCCGTAGAATCAGCTGTCGAATCTTTAATCGAATTGGCTAATCAAAAGAATGGTCATGATAATACGTCCGTTGTCCTGACTTATTGCCGCGTTTCCTTTGAACATCCGGTGCTACTCAATCTTGGGGAAATCGGCAGTACAAACACAAACATTGTTCATACACCAAGTATGTCTTCAGAGCTTGCTCCAGCATCTTTGCCGCTTTTGGATGCTGAACCTGTAGCGGCGGAAGAGACAAAACCGGCGGCGGCTCCCAATCAACTTTGGCTCAAAGGCTTGGTGAGGGCGCTGGGGTTACTGGCGCTGCTAATCGGTGGTGGTGCTGTTGGGCTAACCGCTTGGTCGGTACTCAACCCTAATGGGTTTCAACGGTTCCGCGATCGCTTGCCCAAACTTGAGCAGCCGCCGTTCCCACCCGTAACGCCCCAGTCCTCTTCCCTGCCGAGGTAGACAGAAGACACTCACTAGCAAGGAACACTCCTGTGCAAGAATAGTAAGGTTGTTTTAGCAAGCGTTAAGCTTGTCACCGCCAGTGGTGAATGGTGTTGGAGAGGAAAGAAAAGGGCTGTAAACTTCCACACCGACAAGCGGATGTGGCTTTATCCCTAATGCACAAACACAGTTACCCATGCTTGATTATCGAGATTTCAGGATGCGTTACGGACATCCCCAAGGGGTTGATAGCTACTGTCCGAGAAGCCTTGTGCAACAACCCATCGCACTGCGTTGGAACATTTCGCTATTAATTTCAATTGTACCACTGGAAGGCGTTATACCCTGCCCCGCCTTCCTCCCCACTGACAAGCGGGTGGGGTTTCTCGGCGGGAATATTTTATGAAAGTTGGCGATCGCGTCCGCATTAAAAAATCTGTGATTGTTTACCACCATCCTGAACACCGTGGTCAGCCCTTTGATATCCAGAATCAGGAAGGAGAAGTGGTTGCAATAGTTACCGAATGGCACGGCAGACCTGTGAGCGCCAACCTGCCGCTTCAAGTTAAATTTGATAAAAAATTTCGTGCCCATCTGAGTGCGGAAGAGGTAGAAGTCGTGCAGGAGTTAACCAAATAATTACTAATTATTCAAAACTCAAAAGTTTTGAATAAACCCCATAGATAAATCCTTGAGATTGAAATAGTGTTGATAGTTGATAGTTGTTAGTTGTTATTTGTTATTTCCTACTAACTACTAACTACTAACTACTAACTACTAATTATTTGGTCATCGTCTGGCGCGATTGAACCAACCGAATATGTTGATGTCACCCTGCATTTTCTGCAACTCTTGCCGGTGTAACTCAGCTGTGGTTCGATACCACTCGCAGTAACTTTTCAACTCTTGTCGGTGCTCTGCTTCCCGGCGAAATTCGTAGGCTAGCTGATGCGTGGCAAATATTTCAGCAGCCGGTGGAGGGGCTGGGATAATTTGTTGGAATTCGTTGGGTGTCATTCGATTTTGGATGAGATGATTTTTGTTTGTACCCACGACACCAAAGTCGGGGGATGGCAATACTGAGTTAATTGTTTTCTCTTCCCCAACTAAAAATAGGGGGGGCGAGACCCTTTTTGTTTTTTGTCATAAGTTTTGATGGGAAGCTATAAGACTACGATAGCTAGGAGATACGCCATATCTTTATTCCGTTGTGCTTATAGCCAACCCCGGAGGCGATAGATTACTGTTCCAATGTATTCTTTTAAGGCTCGCGTCGTTTTGTCCAACCGAGCGGTGTCGGGCATAAGATTTAGCAAGATGGCTTGGGTGCTGCTGTTGAGTTCCTGAAGGTCCTGTTGTGTAACTAAAAAGTCTGTAGGTGCGGCGATCGCATTAATTCCCTGACGCCGGAAAATTCGGAGCGATCGCGGCATATGCATAGCAGATGTTACCAATAACACTTGGCGCAGGTTATTAGCCTTGAGGATTTCCCGGACATTAATAGCGTTTTCGTAGGTATTGAAGGAGCTGGGATCTTGGAGGATAGCGGATTTAGGAACCCCCATTGTTTCCAGAATCCCAGCCATATCTTGGGACTCTGGTGGTCCACTGCCGCGCCAGTTAATGCGACCACCGCTGGCAATTACCCAAGGAGCCTTGCCCTGGCGATATAATTGGGCACCATAAAGGACGCGATCGCCCTCTTCGCTCAAATCAACCCCAGGTCGCGGCGGGAAAGCAGATTTTGTGGCACCTCCCAAAACTACAATCGCATCCGATAGGGGCAATTCTGCTGGCGGGATATTTTGCCATTCTAGCGATCGCACCAGATCTTGACTCACCCAGCCATTACTTCCCAGCAGCAAAGCTATTAGTGCCAAAGCTACCGGCAGGGGTGCCCAGCGAGGGCGTCTCCACATCAACACCAAAGCCACAATCATTAGCAGGCAAGCCAGCCCCAATGGGTAGAGAAATAGCGGTAGTAGCTTCGAGAGAAATAAAAACATCAGGACTTACGCATTTTTCTAGATAAAATGAGGCTTAATTGTAAGTGTGGATGCGTTTTAGATCCCGACTTCAGGCTGTTATATGTCTGTATTATCTTCAATATACAGACGCCTGCCCGCACAGAGTATTGAAAACTATAAAATTAGATATTAGGCTAACTGATTACGAGTTTCGCCAACTAGAAGAAGAAACTATTAGACGGGAGATGACCGTTAGTAGAGACGTCCCGGCGGAACTGTATACAGTAGTTTGTAGGAAATAACAACTAACGTAAAATTCCTCTTGCAAAGGCAGCGGGGGACGATCTTAAGGGGTTTTCAGGTATGCACCTTATAAAAGCTTGGGAATAGACCAAACTATACTCGGCGGTGGTGACATCAGAGGGCAAGTTGACTGGATGAACTAACAATCCCCGCCTATGCGAGAGCGGGGGGTGTCAAAGAGTGCGATCACGAAGCCCCTATCTTAACTTCAGCTAGCCAGACGCTCTGTCCCCTGAGGCTGCAACAACGACACCAGCTGGTCAACTCCCCTTTGAAGACGTCGCGTTACTGTCATCGGACTCATGCCAATCCGTTTAGCAACTTCCTTGCGGGGTAACTCGTTGATAAACACCAACTCAATCGCTGCCTGCGTCTTCTCTTCAAGCTGGCTCAAAGCTTCTTCCAAATCTTGCCGCTCTTCTTCCAAATGCTGCAAACCTTGATAGTGAGGATCGGGCAGTGTATCCCCCAAAGTAATTGGGTAATCAACCATCTGACCAACCGTAGCATCCAAGCTCAAGGGCAGACGATTCTGAGCCGCAGCCTTGCTTTCGCGCCACTCTTGAACAGATACTCGCAGCGCTTGGGCCATTTCCGCATCTTTGGGCGCTCTTCCCAAGGTAGCGGTGAGTTCCTCACCAACTTTTTGCCCTTCCTTTTGCAGTTCTTGCCATCGGCGGGGGATCTTCACTGTACTGCCCTTATCGCGCAAAAAATGAAGTATCTCACCGCGAATATAAGGGACAGCAAAAGAACTAAAGGCACAGCCTTGCTGGGGGTTAAACCGTTCAATCGCCCGAATTAGACCAAAATAGCCGATTTGTTCCAAATCTTCGTAGGGTTCCGCACACTGATAGCTAACTCGATGAGCAATCTGGCGAACCAACCCAGCATTTAACAATACCAGTTGATTGCGAAGTTGAACTGAAGGATTTTGGTAGTAAGCAATCAAAAGTTCCATTGAGTGGGAGCGGCAAGGGGATTGAGTCGCCATCATCAAACTGCCTCTGCGGGTCTAAACTGATTCCGTTTAAGAAATTGGGAAAAGCTAAATCGTTTTTCTTTTCTTTAAGCCTAAATTTATTGTCTTTATTCCTAGAGAAATGCACCATCGTCGTTTCACTGAATTAACCATTGGTCAAAGCTTTCAATCTACGCATAAACACGCAAATTCCCCTTTTTATCCCCAGGCTTGGCTTAGAGAAACTTAGAGAGTTGGCCAGTCTTGCCTATGGCGGATTGCTCAAAGTCTCAGTCACAATAGAAATAATTAGCAACAGGACTTAGGGATTTGCACAGTAGACAAGGCTTGGGAGAGAGGGTACAGGTAAGGAAGAACTACCTATTACCCAAACCTCTTAACCCCTATGGAGACATGGGAAGTATTTCTACCGCAGCCTAAGTTCTAAGCAAGTTTTTTTGTAAACTTCCTTTAATACTTCAAAGCAAGTCAAATGAGCAACACCAGCAACTTCCGTGAAGCGATGCGTGAGGCGAAAAGCCACGCGCTAATTGGCCCTAACGTCATAGCTAATGCTCTACCCTATGTAGGTGGCGGTCTTGTATTAACGGCACTGGGTACCTATGGGGGGCTTGGGGTTATCGGTGCCCGTCCAGAAATATTCATGCCCACCTTCTGGGTTGCCCTGATTGCAGAGTTTGCTCTTTTCTTCGTCGCCCGTGGCGTCGCCGAGAAAGGAAACAACAGCGTTGCCCTGCCCCTCCTAGCTACTTACAGCCTCCTGTCCGGCTATACCCTCAGCGGGTTGGTGTACGTCGCTCTAGGAACAGAGGGCGTTGGCTTTCAAGGAATTGCGTTCGCCGCCTTGGGCTGTGGCATTACCTTCATTGGCGCGCGGCAGATTGGCTCCAATCTTTCGGAGCAAGACGGCATGGCCTTAACTAAAACGGTATCGTTAGGCGTGATTGCCTTGATCGTCGTTTTAGTTGGTCAACTGCTCTGTTCCGTATTTGGCATCTACACCCCCACCTGGCTAGAAATTGCCATCTCAGGTCTAGGAGTGTTTCTATTTGCCGCTGCCGCTGTGGTAGATTTCTACATCCTGCCACGCACCTACCGCAACGATCAGTACCTGCCTGCCGCCTTGTCGATGTACCTGACGTATATCAACCTGTTTATCTTCATTCTGCGGTTGCTGCTTGCCCTTAATAGCCGCGACTAAACAAGTAGGGGCGCGGCACTGCTGTGCCCCTATTTATATCGGGGGTGACCAACTATCGTTAAAATCGACAATGCAACCCTGCCCATAAATAAATTCAAGAGCGGCTGCAAATGATAGAACTACTAGACATTAAACGCGAAGTCGAAACGTTGTGCGATCGCCTGGGTAAAACCCAGGACTACCTTTGACGTTCCCGCTCTGACGGCTAAAATTCAAGACTTAGAGCAGCTGGCGGCTCAACCGGAATTTTGGGACAACCAAACATCTGCCCAACAGACGCTTCAAGAGCTTAACGACCTTAAATCCCACCTCCAGCAGTATCAGCAGTGGAAAAACAGCCTTGAAGACGCCAAAGCCGTTCTGGAACTGCTGGAATTAGAGGCAGATGAGGCGCTGCTCTCTGAAGCCGAAACTAACCTTACCCAGTTAAATCAAGAACTCGACCGCTGGGAATTGCAACAACTGTTGTCCGGTCCCTATGACGCCAAAGGCGCGGTACTGACAATTAATGCTGGTGCTGGTGGCACCGATGCCCAAGACTGGACAGAGATGTTGCTACGGATGTACACCCGTTGGGGAGAAAAGCAAGGATACAAGGTACAAATTGCCGAACTTTCCGAAGGGGACGAAGCTGGGATTAAGTCTGTCACCTTAGAAGTTGATGGGCGTTATGCCTACGGATACCTTAAAGCCGAGAAAGGAACGCACCGGCTAGTGCGAATTTCCCCCTTCAATGCCAACGGCAAGCGGCAAACTAGCTTTGCTGGCGTGGAAGTTATGCCAATGATAGATAACTCTGTGCACCTTGACATTCCAGATAAAGATTTAGAAATCACCACATCCCGTGCTGGCGGTAAGGGCGGGCAGAACGTCAACAAAGTGGAAACCGCAGTGAGGATTGTTCACATTCCTACTGGCATAGCCGTGCGCTGTACGGCTGAGCGAAGTCAGCTGCAAAACAAAGAAAAAGCCCTAGTCATCCTTAAAGCTAAGCTTCTCATCGTCGCCCAAGAGCAACGTGCCCAAGAAATTGCCGAAATCCGAGGCGACATGGTAGAAGCAGCTTGGGGCAACCAAATCCGCAACTACGTCTTCCATCCGTATCAGATGGTGAAAGACTTACGTACTGGCGTAGAAACTACAGCTGTTACAGACGTCATGAACGGCGAACTCGACCACTTCATTGAAGCCTACCTACGCCAGGAAAATCAGCTGGGGTGAAACCCTGGAGGCCTGATATCTTTTCTTAGTTAAGTGAGTTCATGTAGGGGCGCAAGGCAATAGCGTCCCTACATTTTTTGGGCTATATAGACGGATTTGTGTTTAAGTTGCGATCGCGCATTTAAAGCAGTGACCATAATGGAAGAGTGACAATAGACACGAGCCCCCATGCACGGATAGTAGAGACGCCCTGCCAGGGCGTCTCTACTGAAGGGTTGCTTTTTGGCAACCCAACCCCTATCTACATACCCTGCGGTCGAAACAATCAGAAAGCACCCAGAAGGGATATAAGCGATACGCTTACCTGACTTAGTGCCATTTTGGGGGTTTAATCCTGATACAAACTGTTACATTGGATAAATAGTTTTTTATAACTATGGCTCCTAGCCATTTATCCTTATGAGCAATCCATCTTCACCGCCGCAAGCGTCAGAGCCTACATCTTCTGAAACCATGACGCCACCAGCCTCGGCATTAAACGAGCCACAACCGACTTACGTCAAATTGGCAATGCGGAACATGGTGCGTAAGCGGGGGACTTCCCTAAAGCACTTTGCGCTCACTACCATCGGTCTTTTGTCAGTCCTCATCGGTCTTTCGTATCTAACTCGTTAACCGCACAGCCACACCACCAGGGAGACGACAGAGCGTGCAAGTCGAAGTTAGCGTGCAGGATTGTTTCTACACCGCCTTTCAGTCAGCAACGGCAGATGCTGAAGAATTAAACGGTCTAATTCCGGCTGAAACTTGGGAGATCTGGTTTGAACAGTGGCTAGAAACCCTGTCTCCAGATCTCCCACCAGCTGACGCCTATGAACTCAGCCTCCGCCTCACCAACGATGCTGAAATTCAAGCCCTCAACGCCCAGTATCGTCACCAAAATCAGCCTACAGATGTTTTAGCTTTTGCTGCTCTGGAAGTAGACTGTCCTCAACCGCCGATAGAATTTCTGGCATCCTTGCCTCTGTACTTAGGCGACATTGTAATTTCCGTCGATACCGCCTACCGACAGGCACAACAACAAGGGCATTCATTACAAACAGAACTAGCCTGGTTAGCTGCCCACGGTTTGCTACATCTTCTCGGCTGGGATCATCCTGATGAAGCCAGCTTGACACAAATGCTAAATCAGCAGGAAACTTTGCTGATGATGTTTGGTCTTAATATCTAACCAGCATAGAAGTTTCAGCGGTAGGTTGTACTATTAAGTTCATTTAAATGCTCGTCTCCCGGATTGGAGGTTTCCTTTTATGGTTATGAAGCTGGATGCATCCTCAATTTCCATCATTCCTGAAAAAACCCTTGACATATCTCAAGATCTCTCAATGTTGACATTGGAGCTATCAGAGCCAGCGGTTCAGTCCCACCGGGAGTTAGCATGGAAGACTGCCACCAACTTACTCCTTAGTTTCAAATATGCCTGGGCTGGGCTTTGCTATGCCTTTGTCACTCAACGCAACTTTCGCATCCACACTGCGCTCGGATTTATGGCTATTGGCTTGGGCATCTTTTTGCATCTCAAACCGATAGAAATGGCCGCGATCGGGATAATGAGCGGACTAGTGCTGGCAATGGAATTATTAAATACAGCGATTGAGTCGGTTGTTGACTTAACGGTTAAGCAGTCTTACCATGAACTGGCAAAAATTGCTAAAGACTGTGCAGCTGGTGCTGTTTTAATTTCAGCTTTAGCAGCCGTTTTTGTAGCTGGTTGGCTTCTGCTGCCGCCGCTGCTAATTCTGATCCAATCGGCTCTAGTTTAGGGTTAAAATCATTGATTATTGTTATCGATAACTACGACAGTTTTACTTACAACCTGGTGCAGTATTTGGGAGAACTAGGCACCGAGTGGTCGGTGGCAGCTGATATTCAGGTTTACCGCAATGACCAAATCTCATGCGAGCAAATCCGTAAGCTCCAACCTGCTGGAATAGTGATTTCTCCTGGACCAGGGCGTCCCGAAGCTGCGGGTGTTTCCCAAGAGTTAATTCAAGAGCTGGGACCAGCGTTGCCGATTCTGGGCGTCTGCCTCGGGCATCAAGGTATTGGTCAGGTGTTCGGCGGTCAGATTGTCTCTGCACCAACTTTGATGCATGGCAAGACCTCTGAGGTGCATCACACTGGCGTCGGCGTCTTTCGTAACTTGGAAAATCCCTTTACCGCCACCCGCTATCATAGTCTGGTAATTGACCGGGAGACTTGTCCAGAGGTTCTAGAAATTACCGCTTGGGTTGACGATGGAACTATAATGGGCGTCCGACACCGGAACTATCCGCACATTGAGGGCGTCCAATTCCACCCAGAGAGTATTCTGACTTCTTCAGGGAAACAGATGTTGCGAAACTTCCTGGAAATGGTCAGTTCTCAGCGGTCAGTGGTCAGTGGTTAAGAACAACTGCAACTGACAACTAACAACTGATAACTAACAACTGACAAAGGGCTAAATGATCATGAAACGACGAGAGTTAATGCGCTACGCTAGCGCCGGTTTGCTCACAGCTATAGGAACAGGCTTCGCTTCTGGATTCCAAACTTATAGGGCGCAGAGTGCTGGTTCTCTTTCAGTCCAATGGCTGGGGCATACCTGCTTTCTCTTTACTGGCAATGGTAAGCGGATTCTGGTGAATCCCTTTCGGAAGTTGGGCTGCACAGCTAAGTACCGCGCTCCCAAAGTAGCGGCAGATGTAGTGCTAATCAGCAGTTTCTTACTTGATGAAGGATATGTGGATGAGCTGCCTGGTAATCCTAAGGTACTATACGAACCTGGAGCTTACGAGCTTGATGATATAAAAATCCAAGGCATTAGCACCAATCACGATAACGTGGGTGGACAAAGGTTTGGGACGAATGTGGCATGGCGCTGGAACCAAGGGGGAATTAATATTCTGCACTTAGGAGGAGCCGCAGCAGCCATTGAGACTGAACAGAAAATCCTGATGGGGCGTCCGGATTTGGCGTTAATCCCGGTCGGAGGAGGTGTTAAAGCTTACAACCCTGAACAAGCAAAGCAGGCACTACAAGCCCTGAATCCTAAAATGGTAATTCCCACACACTACCGCACCCAAGCTGCTGATGCAGGTAGTTGTGATATTGTGCCCGTGGAGCAATTCTTGACTTTAATGGATGGAACGCCGGTGGGCCGCGTCAAAAGTGACAAGATTACGGTCAAGCCAGCTGATTTGCCGCAGAATGGATCGACAATTAAAGTATTGAGTTACAAGTTATAGAAAAAGTTTTGAGTTTTGAGTTTTGAATGAAAAGCTACTAATTCTAACTCAACACTCATAAACTATAACTCTGAGGATTCAGAATCTATCACTCATTAACTATTACTAAGGGCTATGCAAACAGAATACAGTCAGCGTCGCGAGCAGTTGATGCAAAAAATGGGCACGGGTACGGCTATATTTCGCAGTGCGCCGATGGCCGTTATGCACAATGATGTTGAATACGCTTTCCGACAGGAAAGTGATTTTTTTTATTTAACTGGGTTTAATGAACCAGAGGCAGTGGCGGTTTTGGCACCGCATCACAAAGAGCATCGGTTTGTTTTGTTTGTCCAGCCGAAGGATCGGGAGAAGGAAACCTGGACAGGCTATCGCGTCGGGGTGGAAGGGGCGAAAGAACGGTTTGGTGCGGATGAGGCTTATCCGATTACGGAACTGGATGAAAAGCTGCCTCAGTATTTAGAAAAGGCGGATCGGATTTACTACCATTTAGGACGCGATCGCACTTTCAATGAAATTATCCTCAAACACTGGCAGCGGTTAATGGCGGGTTATCCCAAGCGTGGCACTGGGCCAATTGCCATTGAAGACACAGGGCCGATTCTGCATGCGATGCGACAGGTGAAAAGCCCCGCTGAGTTGGAATTGATGCGTAAAGCAGCTGTCATTTCAGTTGAAGCCCACAATCATGCACGGGAATTCACACGCCCAGGGCGTTACGAATATGAAATTCAGGCAGAAATAGAACATATCTTTCGCAAAAGGGGTGCGGTAGGGCCAGCATATCCTTCAATTGTCGCCTCTGGTCACAACAGTTGCATCCTGCACTACATCGAAAATAATCGGCAAATGCAAGATAACGAGTTATTGCTGATTGATGCCGGTTGTGCCTACGGTTACTACAACGCCGATATCACGCGCACGTTCCCCGTGGGGGGTAAGTTTACTCCAGAGCAAAAGGCTATTTACGATATTGTTTTGGAAGCCCAGTTACAGGCGATCGCACAAGTTAGACCTGGAAATACTTACAATGAAGTTCACGGAACTGCTGTGCGCGTAATTACGGAAGGTTTAGTTGATTTAGGACTCCTCAATGGTGAGATAGATAAGTTAATTGAAGAAGAGAAATATAAAACCTTTTTTATGCACGGTACAGGTCACTGGCTGGGTTTAGATGTGCATGATGTTGGTGTATATAAACACGGGGAGGAAACCTGGCAGACTTTGCAACCTGGTAATGTGCTGACGGTGGAACCGGGTATTTATATTGGTTTGGACGCTCAACCAGCAGAGGAACAACCAGCAATTGATGACCGTTGGCGAGGCATTGGAATTCGGATTGAAGATAATGTATTAGTAACGGCAGATGGGCATGAAGTGTTAACGGCTGGGGTTCCTAAGTAAGTGGAACCTTAGACGACTGTCATTCGATTTGGGATTTGGGATTGATCCCACGAATTAATTTGGGGGCTTGAATAATAGACCTCTTGTGCGAATCAATAATTATCCCTATTCCTAGCAAACATATCGAATAAACATCTGTGTTTATCTGCGTTTATCTGTGGTTAAAAACTCTAAAATTTCTATTTATGCAGGAGGTGTAATGATGCTATGCTTTTTTATTTTCCATAGATAAATCAAGGGGCTTGAATCCGGTTATTTTTGGTCAAGAGTTAAATCTAATTTAAGCTAAAGGTAAAGTCCTATGGTGACTACAGCGATACCCAGCGTACAGCGAGTACTACTCAAAAACATCAGTTGGCAGACGTTTGAAACACTACTTGAAGAAATGGGGGAGAAGCGTGGTTCTCGACTAACTTACGATAATGGAATTCTAGAAATTATGACCCCCCTCATGCCGCATGAATACAATAACAGACTCATCCATAACTTGATTGTGGCGTTAGCAGAAGAACTAAACATCAATCTTAAAAGTGTTGGTTCAGTTACTTGTAAACGGGCAGATTTAAGTCGGGGAGTTAAACTTGATTCGGGTTTTTATCTTCAGAATGAACCATTGATGAGGAACAAACAAGAACTGGATTTAACCAAAGATCCACCTCCTGACTTGGTATTAGAGGTAGATTTTACCAGTTCGTCTCTCGACCGCTTGTCAATATATGCCGCTTTGGGCGTTCCTGAACTTTGGCGGTATGACCAAGGTGTGTTGCAAATTTATCGCTTGCAAGAGGGTGTGTATATTCCGTTTGTTGTCTCTCCTGCTTTTGCTAATCTGCCCTTAACTGAAATTCCCCGGTTCTTAGAAGAAAGTCTAAGAATTGGGGAAATTCCCATGATTCGGTCTTTCCGAGATTGGGTTAGACAGCAGGTATAGCAATTAGCTTTTAGCAATTAGCTTTTAGCAATCCTTCAGTTATAACAGCAGATCTGGGTGTATGGGGGCGAGGTCGATTGTCACTCTTCCCAATCTCCATAGGTAGCGCCATCTTAATAAAACCAGAATTAGTTTTAGTTGGATATAAACTAATGGTTGTAATAGCTTTTTATTAACAAAAAACCTCTAAATAAGCCCATATAGAGAAAAGCACCCCACTATCCCTACTTAGGGTATATTGGGATTTCCACGCCAGCCAGAGTAAAATCGCTGTTGTGGGGATGAAGGGGGAAAGCAGGGTGGAGCAAGTTTTGAATCATTCTTACTCAGAGCAGGCGGAGCAGTTTCAACTTCTTCAGGCTCAGTTGCGCGATCGCTGGCAGACCGTTGAGCAGCTTGAGGACAGCGATGGTGATATTTTGGTCATCCCCTCTATCAGCGTAGACCAGCGAGAACTCCAGAAGATTGAGGGTCACATTCACTATGAAGAAAGGTTGCTGTTTTCTTTAATTCGTCTGTGGAATCCTCGGACACGCCTGATATACATCACCTCTGAACCGTTACCGCCAATAGTGATTGATTACTATTTGCAGCTATTACCAGGAATTCCCTTTTCTCATGCGCGCGATCGCCTGCTGCTGTTCTCGACCTACGATTCCTCTCTCAAACCCCTGACGCAAAAAATACTGGAACGCCCTCGCTTGATGGAACGGATACGGCAGGCGTTGCGCCCAGAACAGTCTTTCATGATCTGCTACAACTCAACCCCCCTAGAGGGAGATTTGTCGATACAACTGGGCGTGCCGCTGTATGCCTTAGATCCGGATCTGTTGTACTGGGGTACTAAAAGTGGTAGTAGGCAAATTTTTGCCGAGTGTGGTGTTCCCCTTCCTGATGGCAGCGACAAGGTTTCTAATGCTGACGAACTGGCGATCGCGGCGGCAGAGTTGTGGGAACGCCAACCGACCTTGCAGCGGATGGTAGTCAAACTCAACGAAGGCTTTTCCGGGGAAGGAAATGCGCTGCTGGATCTTAGACCGATGCAGAATATGGCTCCAGGGGCAGCATCCCATAGGCAACGAGTGGCAGCGATTCGCGATCGCTTCCCTTATTTAGGTTTTCAAGCCAAAACTGAGACTTGGGAAAATTTTTCCAGCCGCATTCCAGAGTTAGGGGCGATAGTGGAAGCCTTCATCGAAGGAGAGGAAAAGCGATCGCCCAGCGTTCAAGGTCGCATTACACCAGATGGAGAGGTAGAAATTCTCTCCACTCACGACCAAATTCTGGGTGGATCGAATGGTCAGATTTTTCTGGGTTGCCGCTTTCCAGCTGAAGAAGCTTACCGATTGCGCTTGCAAGACTTAGGATTACGCATTGGTCGAAATTTAGCTCAAAAAGGGGCTTTAGAGCGTTTTGGCGTTGATTTTTTAGCCGTTCGTCAGTCTAGTAATGGGGATAGTCCGCACTGGGATATCCAGGCAATTGAAATCAACCTGCGTAAGGGCGGCACTACCCATCCGTTTATGACTTTGAAGTTTTTAACTAACGGTCGCTACGACCTCTCCACCGGCCTTTTCTACAGTAAACAAGGTCGCCCTAAGTATTACGTTGCCTCCGACAACCTACAAAAAGAGCGCTATCGGGGTTTGCTTCCTAATGATTTGATGGATATCATTGCTCATCACCGACTGCACTTTGATACCAGTACGGAGACGGGCACCGTTTTTCACCTCATGGGTTGTCTCTCCCAGTTCGGCAAAGTGGGTTTAACGAGTATCGGTGATTCCCTACAACAGGCGGAGGAAATTTATAACAAGGTGGTCAAAGTCCTGGACGAAGAAACCCGAACCACCGCCACTGAGACATTCTCGTACTCGCACTCTAGTCCGCCCATTGCCTGGAGTGGGAGGCGATGAGTAAGCGTTGAGTGTTATAAGCCAACTATTTGTTAGTCTCGGCTTATATGATTTTAATCATCCATAATCAACCGTGGATCGGGAATTCCATAAACTTCTAGTGCTGCCTCCATAGCTGTCAAATCATTAGGATTCTCTAGATACTCTTGGTAAGCCTCACCAGGAGGGTTGAGTTCTTCAGAAAAGTCATCGTCTTCGTCGTAATAGTTGAAATTATTGACCATTTTTTCCTCGATTTGTTGAGTATTGGCAATTTTTTAGCGTGTCTGAAGCTAATTTACGACTTGAGCAGATATAAATACTACTCAGACACGCCAATATCCACTGCACAAAAGCTACTCATGAACAAGCAGCAAAAACCTTGCATCGGATTGCCCTATTTGGCAGGCTTTAAGCTCCAGCACTAGACTAGCTTCTATAGGATTGTTTCATCGAACTAGAGCATTAGCCTTAGTAAAGAGCGCCCCAAATGCTTAAAACCCTTTCCTGCTAGGTATTGAGTGCTTTAAAATGAAGGTCGCAGCAGCTGCCAGTGTATGGCTCCCGTTGCATAATCAATACTGACTTCCCCAACGAGCCAATTCTCTGCTCCCACATAAAAAGCCAACTTTGATCCGTCGTACAGGGGATCGCTAGAACTTTTCTTCCGCTCAAGTGTTATTGGTGACACAGCGCGGAACTCCGTTGATAGTTTATGGGTAGACCATAAATAACCGCTGGAGGTTGGTGGATGAATGATTTCCCACTTTGTTGTACCCAATTGCCCAAGACCGAAAGGACGCCACTTGAAAGCATGTGTTTCGTAATCGAGGGCAATTTCCCTAATTCGCCAACTATCCCCACCAGAGTGGAATGCTAATAAACACCTATCACAAACTGGATCGCTGGAACCTTTCTTTTTACGCAGTGTCTCAGAAGAGACTGCTGTTAGGTAAGTTTGTACTTCCTTCGTAGGGATAGTAGCGAGTAAGGGATTTACCGAAACTCCTAAGTAATTACTTGTCATTACCTTCATCCTAATTGCTGTACTTACGCTTAGTTCTTAGTTGCTAATCCACAACTGTTATCAGCATGAACCTTTTTTTTATAAAAAACAACAGTAGGAATTACATTTTAATTACATTGAATTACATTGAATTACCAAAATTTACCTTCTATCCTAAAAATTAATTTTATTTATGTGAAAAAGTTTTCAAGAATTAATGGAATAAAGCTTATTTATTAAATAAGGATAGTTAAGATGAACAACGACGCTAAAAAGCACAATAATTTAAGAGAAGAGTTTCTATTATATATAGCCGAAAAATTTAATTTGCATGAAGAAAACGCTAAAAATATATTTTTTGAACAGTTTCATGATGATAAATGTATAGGTTCCAAAAACGTTAAAGAACTTGCAAAAATAATTCATGCAAGTGAAAGTACTGTTAGAAAGTGCATGACAAGCATATATAATGCGTTTGGTCAAAGCCCTAATGGGTGTGATTATGGCGAAAAAAATGGACGTGGCAGCAAAAAGTTTAAAAAGTTAAAAGATTGGCTAAAGATCGAGTTAAAGAAATGGGAAGAAGAACGTACTAAAGCGCTAAGTAAAGATGCCATTAACTGGCGCGAAGTTTGCGATGCCATGCTGGAGTTACAGAAAAAGCAATGGCTGACGGCATATGCTTTAGCTTCTGGTGATAAGCGCATCTTAGATATGTACGTCCCCCTGGGATTAATCGAGAGCCAACAAAAACGCCGACCACAACCAGATATTAGCCCAGAACAAGGGTCGGAGTTTTACCGAGAGAAAGTCACCCCAATTGAGCATAAGGTATTTTTTGATCAAGTCCTCAAAGAAGGGCAAAGTTCCAAAAGCCAGGGTAGACGTATTGCAATTATTGGTGAACCAGGGGCAGGAAAAACAACCCTGCTACAAAAGATTGCCTTTGAGGTAAAAGAGGATGGCTTAGCAATTTGGGTTGATTTGGCAAACTTGCAGCGGGGACAAACTCTAAAGGAGTATTTACGTAACAATTGGCTCGAAGAAGCTTTGTCCATTATCAAAAAACTATCACCGGAAGCTGTGCCATCGCTGCTGGAACCCACACGAAAAGTGCAGGAAGCTTTTGCAGAAAAATTCTTTCAGGGTACTGTATGGCTGTTATTAGACGGTGTGGATGAAATAGCCGCAGAATTTGGCAATCCTTTAACATTTATTTTTGAACAACTTAACACCCCAAAGAGGGGCTGGATTTCCGAAGCACGAGTGGTGCTGAGTTGTCGGCTGAATGTATGGGAAGCAGATAAGAATGCTCTGATAGATTTTGATGTTTATCGTAATCTCGACTTTGAACAGTCACAGGTAGAGGAGTTTATTGATAAGTGGTTTTCAAAAGAAACAGAATCTCAATTGTGTGAAGGTTTAAAACAGGAGTTGGGAAAAGCAGGGGAACGTATCAAAGACTTGCTCAAAAATCCTCTACGGTTAACCTTGCTATGTAAAATATGGGAACTACGGCAAGGCAAATTGCCCCAAACTAAGGCTGGACTATATAAGCGCTTTGTAGAAAAGCACTACCTATGGAACGAGGAGAAAGCAGATTTCACCCTTTCTCCAGAACAACAAGAACACCTAAATCAAGAATTAGGTAAATTGGCAGTACAAGCTATTGATAGCGAAAATTCTAGGTTTAGGTTGCCAGAGAGTTTAATCAAAAGCTTTTTGGGCGAGCCTAATCAAGAAAATTCACTATTTTGGCGGGTGCGAAAGCTAGGATGGCTGAATCGGGTTGGTTTAGCAACGGAAAATGAAAAAGACCCAGATGAAAAAGTCTATGCTTTCTGGCATCCCACATTCCAGGAATATTTTGCAGCTTGTGCTATTGACGACTGGAGCTTTTTCCTACCCCGTGAACATGAAGATAAACCTGTTGAAGATAAAGATAATCTAAATAACTATAAGCCATACCGCATTTTTGAGCGGCAGTGGAAAGAAGTGATTTTGCTCTGGCTGGGACGTAATAATGTAAAAAACGAGCAGAAAAAGCAGTTTATCGGGAAATTGCTTTCATTTAAAGATGGTTGTGGATGTCATCAGTTATATACTTATCGAGCAGTTTTGTTGGCATCTGCTAGCCTTACTGAGTTGGATGGCGACGATAGCGATTTTTATGAAAGCTTGAGTAGTGAATTAGTTCGTTGGATTGTTAACTTTTCACTTATTCCTCCAGAGTTTTATTACCAGATTGGCGATGGCTTTTTATTTAAACGCCAGAGTCCCTGGTCTAGCGCCGCTATAGAAGTATTGCAACAAACACCTCGCAACGAAACAATCAAAGCTCTAATCGAGTGCCTATCCCAAAATGAGCAAGAAGGAATCCGTTGTCAAGCAGCTTTCATAATATTGCGATATCTTAATCCTGAGAATGCAGAAGCTTTAGACACCTTAGTCGAATTAATAAACAACAAAGAATATAATGTTGTAGTTCGTGAGGATGCTCTGGAGATTTTAGGGATAATAGGCTCTCATAATCCAAAGGCTATCAAGGCTATAGTAGATTTATTAAATATCAATAATCAAAATGAGTCCCTTATTAGAGCAGGGATCATAAGTCTAAAACAAATCAAAAATAATGATGTAGATGTTATTAACATATTAAATTATCTTCTGAGTACAGTAGATGATGTTTGGCTTAAAGTAAAAATTAAGGAATATTTAGAAGAAGTCAATTATCTCTCATTAAATACAGATAGAGATTTATCTGAAACAAAAAAAGAAGATTATGAAAAGGTTAGGAAAAATAGTGAACTTTCAATAAACAATATTGACATAATTATTGAAAATTTGAACAGAGCTAATAACGATACAATTTTTCCTCTTGTCCATAAAATACAAAATTTAAGTTGTGGTACGTTGAATTCTACTGACAATCAAAAACTTATCGATGCTTTAAATAATCTTAGAAACAATACCAACGGTATGGTTATTCGTTTAGCTGAACTTTGCTTGATAAAAGTAGCTTTTCACAATAATGATATTACACTCTTGAGTACGCTACTTAAATCTAGGGATGAGTCGAACCGTAGGTTTGCTGCCGACAACATCTTAAAAATTGCTCCTAGCCACAGAGAGGCTATTATAACGCTAATTGAGCTAGTTTATAGCTGTGTGGACGAGGAAAGTAACTTTGCCGCTTGGAGCTTAATTAAAAACCCTTCAGGTAATTGGTTTTCAATAGCGGTGGAACGCTTAAAAGATTGCTTGGGAGATGAGTTTTATGAACATAGATATGGAGGTGCGTCTGAGGTAATTTGGTATTGTGCCCAAAACATGGCTTACCCAGAGTTTTACAGAGCTTGGAATGGTTAATAATCCAAATTAATAGCGAAAGTTATCGCTGTAAACCTATAAGCAAGTTACACGGTTATGCTTGTAGTCGCATACTCGTGTTTGCAGTAATAGCTAAGTTTTTTATGGGGGCGGTGGGACTTGAACCCACACGACCGTTTAAGGTCAACGGATTTTCATTCTCCCGTAGCTTTCACTACTGCCTGTTGTGGCGTATGAGAATTGGACTCTCTCTTTACCCTCGACTTTACGTTAGGGTAGCTCCCGTCGAGTCTCTGCACCTTCCAATTAGTTTTGAGTTTTGAGTTTTGAGTTTTGAATTATTTTTTAACTCAACACTTAGCACTCAACACTTATAACTTTCTAATTGGCTTGGCTCAGGATTGCCATATCTGTTACCAGATTTAGGTTTCCCTGAATTTGAGAGCATTCACTTGACAGATTTCTCCATCAGTGCTCAATTTTTTAAGTCCGTAGCGTCTGCCATTCCGCCACGCCCCCGTGTTTAGTTGCAGCGAGTTTCCTGTTTGTATAGGAATACTGCACTTATCTATTCCACCATTAACTGGGCATTATATGCAACCCCAACGCCAATAAAACCTGCAAGCTGTAAGATAATAAAGTTAATCCGACGCTGAGGCGACGGTTGGTGCTGCTAGGCAGATTGTCAATAGCTGCCCATTTGAAAGCGATACGCCCTTTATAATTTTTGCCTCGGTCACAAAAATATGGTTGTTGCGCTGCTGTATCTAATTTTGAGTGGAATCTATCTCCTGGTGGTTCCCTTCGTCCTCTATGCCTACCTGCAAAAGCGGTGGTATGTTGTCAGCTCGTTTGAGCGCGGCTTCATGTACTTCCTGGTGTTCTTTTTCTTCCCAGGTCTATTGCTGCTCAGCCCGTTTTTGAATTTTCGCCCCAAACGTCGGCAGGTTCAAAGTTAAAGGGATTACCAGGTTAGCGCTAGATGCGACGAATTGATGTAGTTGGAATCGGCTTCGGCGTCTTTGCCGCTGGGGGGCTGGCTTATCTGCTATTGCAGGTTGCTGGGTTAGATAGCCTGGAGGCAGGCGTCTGGAGTCAGTTGTTGTTGGTCGGTGGGTTAGTCGGTTGGTTGCTAACCTACCTGTTCCGCGTGGGGACAAAACAGATGACTTATAACCAACAGGTAAAAGACTATGAGGAAGCAGTTTTACAGAAGCGGCTCGAAGAAATTACACCGGAAGAACTAGCCCAGATGCAAGCTGAAATTGAACAAGAACGGAAGTCTAAAGCAACTGATAACTCTTAGACTCGGCTGTACGATGGAAGGATTGTGTAGCGTCCCGTAGGAAAGACCAAGATAAAATTGCGATACGTGTTATGCCTGATGGCAGGCTACCGCTAACGCACACATCAAGGGCGATACGTTGCTCCGCAACACGCTTGCGTCCTACGGACAGGCTACGCCAACGCGATCGCGCACTTAGCGCCGCAAGGCGATGCACCGCACACTGTAAGTTAAATAATCTATAGCAGCCGCCATAAGGGTGCTTGACAACCGACCTTGCCGCCAAACTCCCATAAATGCTGCTATAACTGTATGTTTCCTAAAAGCTAATTGCTAAAAGCTAAAAGCTAATTGCTATAAAATCTAAAATCCCCAATCTAAAATCGCTATGACCTCAGTTTCCAGTTGCTTAGAATCTCTGCGCCTAGCCCAGCAGTGTGCCTTAATTCCCTTTATAACTGCTGGCGATCCGGACTTGGAAACAACAGAGTCGGCGTTACGGGTTCTGGATGCCGCTGGTGCAGACATAATTGAACTGGGTGTCCCTTACTCAGACCCTCTGGCAGATGGGCCTGTGATTCAGGCGGCGGCTACTCGTGCCTTGCAACGCGGCGTGCGATTGGATGATGTTTTATCAATGGTTGAGCGCGTCAGTAAAGAAGTGCGATCGCCGATTATTCTGTTCAACTATTACAACCCGATCTTGAACCGGGGCATTGAACCTTTTTTAAAGCAAATTGCCAAGGCTGGTGTCAAGGGTTTGGTAGTGCCAGACTTGCCCCTAGAGGAAGCAGAAACACTGCTAAAACCTGCCGCAGATATAGGTGTGGAGGTAGTTTTGCTGGTCGCACCTACGAGTCCCAAAAAGCGCATTGAAGCGATCGCGCGTCACTCTCAAGGATTCATTTACTTAGTGAGCGTTACTGGCGTCACTGGCATCCGTTCGGGATTGGAAACGCGAGTTGAAGATTTACTCCTAGAACTACGCAGCGTCACCAGCAAGCCCATCGGCGTCGGTTTTGGCATCTCCCAGCCGGAACACGCCCAGCAGGTCAAGGATTGGGGCGCAGACGCAGTAATTGTCGGCAGTGCCTTTGTGAAGCGCTTGGCAGATGGTACACCAGCAGAGGGACTAGAAGCGATCGCTCAATTTTGCCAAAGTCTTAAGACTGCTATTACTTCTACTTGAACTGTCCAGCTATTTGTTATAGCTTTTAGCAATTAGCTTCTAGCAAACATACAGTTATAGCAGCATCTCGATGCGCGCATGGCTGTAAGACCACTTTTCCTAACCCTGATGGCTACTGCTATTCTTCTTCCTAAACTAACCAAATCCGTTAGCTCTTGAGAACAGTCTTACAAATCAGCCTCCCAAGACGCCTGGAAGAAGTCTCGCTCGCACAACATAGCATAGCGATAGGTTGAGCCTACCGACACCTTAGCATCAACGTAGCGATCGCCCAGACTCTCCAGTTTTTCCGCCAGCTGCTCGAACTCCTGATTGTTATAAGTACGAATCCACTCAGCATACTGATGCTCTGGAATCCCACCCTTCCCCAGCTGCTCACCTAAGAAAGCGTACAGACGCATACAGGGTACCATCGCCACCGCAATCAGACCAACATCACCACCCCAGGAGGTTGCCAGCAAAAAGTCAGTGTAGCGGCGCGTTGCTGGTGCTGGTTCGACTGCTTGCAAGTTGATGCCCCATGCTGCGGCATATTTTTCATGGAGAGTTAGTTCCTCCAGAACACTGCCAGCGAGGGTATGAAAAATATTAAATCCCTCCCAATCAGGTGCTTTAGCGGCGGCAAGGCTGTATGCGCGAGCAAACGCTTCCAAAAAAAAGGCATCTTGACCCACGTAGTAGGCAAATTTTTGCCGCTCAAGTGTGCCGTTAGCTATGCCTTGTACAAAGGGATGTTCTAAGCAAGCTTGCGCCAAGTCTTTATTGGCTTGCCATAAGTCTTGAGTAATCGTCATTCAATAAGAGGATTTTGGATTTTGGATTAACCCCATAACTAAAGTTAGGGGCTTGGACATTGATGCGGGAGCATTTATGAGTTTTCCATAAATAAATTTAGGGGCTTGAAACCGGGCAGAGTGAATTACGAATTACGAATTACGAATTATTTTGGTCATTCCTACTTTTTAGCAAGCAGCTGGCTCACCGTTTGAGTTAGGGCTACTTGCGGATTATCTCCCAAAGAAGCCGGTTTTGCATAATCGGCGCTGAGTCCCAGGAACAGGTTGAGCGACGAGGTGAGGGAGGTCGCAAGCAGTAATTTTTCTAGCATCTCCAACTCCTCCCAACTACCAATAAATCACACCTATCCAAGGATATATTTATTATGGTAGTTTTCACTCCAGCTATTTGTGATCGCAGCTGCTGATCTTCGGTGACTTATCCCATCTAGCTCGGTGATGTTAGTCACACCTTACTGAGATTGAGTCGCGCTTATGGATAGCCAGCGGTGTTATAAAAGTAACCGTAGCAGGAGTGAGCCGATACCTCCTAATAAATTCAGGATATTTGAGCCGCCTTTGGGTTTAGATGGCTGACTGGCTAATTCCATTTCTTTAACAAAGTTTTGTGATGCCTGGTAGCCGACTGTATTCCCTTGAGCGGAAAAAAGCTGACCAGCTAGATTAGCATCTTGAGTTGCTCCCGCTTGGTCTCCTAATCGATAGCGTGCTACTCCACGACCTAGATAAGCGGCAGCCAAGTCCGGATTAAGGCTCAATGCTTGGTTGTAATGCTCAATTGCTGCCCTGTAATTTCCCCTTTGAGCTTCTATCACTGCCCACTTGTAGAAGTCCTCAGGCGTACCTGCATATTGGGGAATTCCAATTGTGCCCTGCACATAAGCACTATTCAAATTGGTACCAGCTAAATTAGCATTTACCAGGTAGGCATCTCTGAGGTCAGCACCGATAAGGTTGGCACCTGTGAGGTTGGCACCTGTGAGGTTGACACCATACAGAGAGGCACCGCTGAGGTCGGCACCGCTGAGGTCGGCACCGCTGAGGTTGGCTCTCGATAGGTTAGCACGGCTCAAGTTAGTCTGACTTAGCTGGGCACCAGATAGGTCAGCCATAACCAGACCTGCACCACTCAGGTCGCACTGCTGGCATTGTTTTGTTGACAAAAGTTGTTTAGTATGTTCTAGATTTTCAGCGATCGCAGGAACACCCACAGTGCTTGTGGTCAGCAGCGCGGCGGTAGCTAGGATTCTCAGTTTCATTTAATTCGCCTGTGTCTGATGTACCTAAAGCGGGAACACATCACTGCTGTAGCTTGCTTTCCTGTTCAGGTACGCTGAATACTTAACACTATATCTATAGCAATTAGCAATTAGCTTTTAGCAATCCTTCAGTTATAGCAGTAGTTCTGGGTGCATGGGCGCCCGTGTCGATTGTCAAGCACCAAAGCAGGCAACTGCTATATATCTATTTGTTACATAAAAGCAAACTTGACGACTCTCGCAGCTAAACACTTCCGTGTTATCAGGAAATTGGGTCTAAAACCCCATCCTTCTAGGACGGCTTTAATTGTAAAGTTTTAATAACTCGCCAAACATCTTATGCTGAATAGTGTAGCATAAGGTGGGAGGTAAAACCATGCTAGTTTTCGAGTTTAAAGCATACGGAAAATCGAATCAGTTTACTGCCGTAGACGAAGCAATTCGTACCGCAAAATTCGTCCGCAATAGCTGTATAAGGTATTGGATGGATAACAAAAAAGTCGGTAAATACGACTTGAATAAATACTGCGCTGTACTGGCTCGTGATTTTCCCTTTGCTGACGAACTCAACTCAATGGCAAGGCAAGCTAGCGCAGAACGAGCATGGTCTTCTATCTCCAGATTCTACGATAACTGCAAGAAGGGTATTGCAGGCAAAAAAGGGTATCCACAATTTCAGAAAGATTGCCGCTCTGTTGAGTATAAATCAACTGGATGGAAACTTGCCGCAGATCGGAAATCAATCAATTTTACCGACAAAAAAGCAATTGGTCGATTAAAACTGAAAGGCACACGCGACTTACACTTATACCAAATCAGCCAAATAAAAAGGGTGAGACTGGTAAAACGTGCTGATGGTGTGTACGTTCAATTCTGTGTGGATGTCGATAGAAAAGAAAGCACAGAGCCTTCTGGCAACACTATCGGATTAGACATGGGACTGAAAGAGTATTACACCGATTCAAACGGAACTATGGTGGAAAACCCTAGATTCCTGAGAAAAGGTGAAAAAATCCTCAAGCGTTCAGGGCGTCGTGTATCCAGGAAGGTAAAAGGTTCAAATAACAGGGACAAAGCTAGGCGGATTCTAGGCAAACGCCATCTCAAAATAAGTAGGCAGCGTAAAGACCATGCAATAAAGCTTGCACGGTGCGTAATCTCATCAAACGATGTAGCCGCTTACGAAGATTTGAGGATTAAAAACATGGTGAAGAATCATTGTTTAGCTAAGTCCATTAATGACGCATCTTGGTATCAATTCCGTGTAGGGCTTGAATACTTCGCAAAAGTATTTGAAAAGATTACGGTTGCGGTAAACCCGCAATATACCAGCCAAGAATGCTCTAGCTGCGGTGTAATTGTAAAGAAAACGCTATCTACTAGAACGCACGTCTGTAAATGTGGGTGTGTAATGGATAGAGATGAAAACGCCGCTAGAAATATCCTTAGTCGAGGATTGGGTACGGTAGGGCATACCGGAACTTTTGCGCTTGACGCAAGCAACGCTTTAGGAGAATCAATCTCTACTTTGGCTGGAGAAATCCTGCCTGAGCAAATTGGCTCGTAGATTAAAGAATCCCCGTGCGTTTACGCCGGGGAGTGTCAAAGCGGGAGTCGCCTACAGAGATTTAACCTATTCTTCTATAGGCTTGTAACTGGGCTGTTAACGTCGCTCAAGCGCGATGTTATAAACCGATCCATCCACTTCTCCAAATAAGCCCAATTCGCTTCCTGCTGGGCTGGATCTGTTGTATCGATCGAGTGGGGCGCTAGCCCCAAAATCGCGGCTGTGGTGACGCAGAACATGGACTTTTGAAAAGTCTGGCAAATTTGCACCCGCAAATCATCTTCTTCCCGACGTTGGCGGCGGTAAAAGTCGTGCAAATAGTCAGGTAGAAAATGACGCATATCCTGCATCAGCAGGGTGGGTGGAATTCCAGCACCGCCAATGGGCAAGGGGTCAGCATACAATGCTCCGTATTCAAACCTGCTTAAATCTGGGGAAATTTGGTGAGCTTGGGCATTATACGAAACAGTCCCGAGAAAGGGCGTTCCTCGGAAGAAAACCGCCTCTACATAAGGCACAGCTGTATCGGCTAGAAATGTTAAACCAGCAGATTCGGGAATGATTTCATAAACCTGACCCCGAATCTTCACAGCATAAGTAATCGGCAAATTAGCTGCTGCAACCAACTCGGTCAGGATATGCTGCACCACGTCCGGGATAGATTTGATTTCTCCCTTGTCATACCGATCAGATAGATCGATGAACATATCGCTCATCACGCGCCAGAATTGACCCAGCGCACTGTAATAAGCTTGTTGGCGCACTTGTTCTGGCAAAAACTCTGGGAAGAGGCGGTTTAGTCCTATAATCGGCCAGTTGCTTTTAATTTTTGCTTGGATTGCTGGTTGCGATCGCTCGTAAAATTCTGGAGAATCCAGATAAGCATCTAAACCTCCGCCACCGTGCCAGAGCATCGCTTTCATGCAGTACTCAGCGTACTCAAAATTAATGCGGTCATGCCACCAGTGGCGCAGTAATTTTCCTAGAGAAACTTCGCCGTTAAAGTATTTAAAAAAGGGAAAAAGCTCTAAAAATTGATGGTCGGCTATGTAGATGAGATTGCGGGAATAGGCATCTAAAACGACACCGTAGCTTTTGAGGATACCGACTACTTCCAGCACGTTGTCCGCTGTATCAGGTAGTAAAGCACCCCCAGAAGTTAGCCGAGTAATATATGCTGCTAGGGGGTGGCTTGAAGATCTAAATGCGGTACTTGTCATTGCTTTTACTCATGAGGAAACTTTTGTAGAGTCGAAGCATTTCTACTCAGAATTTGAGGTGCAGCCAGAGAGTTTGCTGCGAAGATTTTGCCCAATTTAGCAACAAAAGAAGTTTGAGCAAAAGATGCTACCGCGTCCCGTTTGGCGATCGCACTTGCTCTATTGATAGTTGCCGTTGTTGTGGCTTCACTCCAACGCACCATCCAGCTAGGTTGCACTCCCAGGATGACGATGAGGATGGCTAAAATAATCGCAGGGGTGCGATCGCTCCACTGTACAGGTGGCAAGTTAATCACCCGTTCAGAAAGGCGACCGAAAAACACACGGTTAACCAACAACAAGAAGTAAACCGCTGTTAAACCCGTACCCACCATACACAGCAGGGTTTGAGTCGGAAAAACTGGGAAACTGCCTCGAAACACCAAAAATTCGGAAATAAAACCCACCATACCAGGGATTCCAGCACTAGCCATCACCCCTAAGACCATGAGGCTACCAATCATCGGCAAGCCTCGTTCTGGGTTGAGCAAACCCGCCAGCGCGTCTATATCGCGAGTGCCAGTCTTTTTGTAAACCACACCCACCAAGAGAAATAACAGCGCTGAGATTAAGCCGTGGCTAATCATTTGGAAGACGGTTCCCAGCAAACTCAGAGGTGTTGCAGCAGCGGCAGCTAAAAGGATGTAGCCCATATGGCCAACTGAGCTATAAGCCACCATTTTTTTCATATCTGTTTGAGCGATCGCATTGAATGCGCCATAAAGCACACTTACTACCGCCCAAGTAGCTAAAGTGGGAGCCAAAACAGCCCACGCCTCTGGAAACAAGCCCAACCCAAACCGCAACAGGCCATAAGTTCCCAACTTCAACAGCACCCCTGCTAACAGCACTGAAATCGGTGTCGAGGCTTCAACGTGGGCATCTGGCAACCAAGTGTGGAAGGGAACCAGAGGAATCTTAATACCAAAACCTACCAGCAAGCCTGACAGCAGCAGGATTTGCGTTGCTAAAGGTAGAGATGTTGCATAAAGTTGTTCTATTTGAAACGTCGTGGAACCACTTACCAAAATCAGACCAAAGAAAGATGCCAGAATCAAAATCCCGGAAATAGCCGTGTAGATGAGAAACTTGGTTGCTGCGTAGCCTCGCCGCGGCCCCCCCCAAATGGCAATCAATAGATACAGGGGAATCAGTTCCACCTCATAAAAGAGGAAAAACAGCAGCAAATCTTGAGCGACGAAAGCTCCGGCGACACTGGCATTCAACAGTAAGAGTAAACAGTAATAAAGCCGAGGTCGGGCAATAGACTCATCTGTGCTGTAGATAGCAATGCAGGTGAGAATACTGTTTAAAACTACCAAAGGCAAAGACAAGCCATCCAGACCCAGGTTATATGTCAACCCTAGAGATTCAATCCAAGGGATAAATTCAGAAAACTGCTGGCTCACCACCCCTGGTTGAAACTGACTCGCCAGTACAACAGACCAAATTAAGATGCCAACGGCGATCGCCAAAGTGATTTGGCGTATTACCTTGGGCTTTATAGTCTGGGGCAATACCCCCAAGATAACGGCACCTAATACCGGCACCCAAATCAAGGCACTGAGCATAATTCTTCTCCTTTGTGGGGTTTACTAAGGGCAGCATTATGTTAGTGGTTAGTGGTTAGTAGTTAGTGGGAATAATACCTACTAACTACTAACTACTAACTACTAACTAATAGCTAATAGCTAATAGATAAAAGCGAAGGGATCGAAACCCAAAGCTTGTAAAAATGGCCAGCTGAACACCACAGCCAGCAAACTGACCCCAAGGAGAATAGTCACTACATAAAACTGAGAGTGACCGGAGGCGCTGTACTTCAAGCCTTGTCCGCTGAAAACTGTGGCGAGACCAATGAAATTAACCGCTCCATCTACCACATAGCGGTCAATCCAAGCATTTAGCCGGGAAAGCCGATCGACTGCAAAAACTACAGTCAGGCGGTAAATTCGATCGATGTAAAAGTCATAACCCAACAAGTCCTGTACAAATCTCCAGGGCAGTTGCAGGGATCTAGACCAAGCTTTTTGCAGATACATAGTTGCCCCTATGCCGTAGCCGACTAAGCCAGAGAAAACCAGCAATAGCACAGCTTCTGAGTTGAGGTAAGTCCAGTCTGGCAATATTGATAAGCGTTGCAACATCAGGGGGGCTAAGAGGGTGACTATCGTTAAAGCCACCATGGGCACAGCCATCTGCCAGGGAACCTCTGGTGCCCTACGAGTCTTAGGTTGAGGTTGACCCAAAAATACCAGACGAAACACGCGCGTTAAGTTCAATGCTGTCAAGGCGTTGACCAACAGCAAGACTGCCACTAACCAAGGATTGGCATACAAAAGGGTGCTAACTCCTTGCCGCAGTGCCCAAAAGCCTCCCAGAGGCAGCAGCCCCACTAACCCGGCGGCACCAACTACAAACGCGGTGGTAGTTGCTGGCATCCGCGACCACAAACCGCCCATTTCTGTGAGATCTTGGTTATTCGTCGTGAGAATAACTGAGCCAATGCTCATGAACAAAAGTGCTTTGGCGATCGCATGGGTAAACAGCAACAGCAGGGCGAAACCCGTCCATTGCGTTCCTACGGCGATAAACACTAACCCTAAGTAAGCGCTGGTGGAATGGGATAAGGCTCGCTTAATGTCAATTTGCGCGATCGCCACCATTGAAGCCCCAATTGCCGTCACTGTACCCAGCACTATCAGCGTGTTCAACGCCACAGGCGAAAGGTTCAAAATCGGCTGGAGTTTAATCAACACATAAGCACCGCAAGCCACCACCACTGAATTTCGTAAAATCGAGGCGGGGTTAGGTCCCTCCATTGCCTCATCTAGCCAAAGATGCAGTGGAAATTGAGCGCATTTACCTATAGGCCCAGAAATCAGTGCTAAACCGAGCAAAGTCGCTGTAGTCGGAGACAAGCTTGCTGTTTCCGTCCACTCATATAAGTCAGGAAAATCCAAGCTTCCGGCGAAGGTTGCCAGCGCCACCACCCCCATCAACAGCAGCACATCTCCCACCCGCTTTGTCAAAAAGGCGTCTCGCGCTGCCGTCACTACCAGTGGCTGTGCATACCAAAAACCCACCAACAAATAAGTAGAGAGGGTGAGCATTTCCAACAGGGCATAGGTGAGAAGCAAAGAGTCACTAATCGCTAAACCACTCATTGCCGCCTCAAAAAAGCCCATTAAGGCAAAGAAGCGGGCTAATGCCCAGTCCTTCTCCATATATCCCAGGGCGAATAGCTGAGCCAACAGACTCATACCCGTCACCAACTCCATTGCCCCAACGCTCACAGACGAGATCTCTAAGGCAAAGGATAAGTCCAAATCCGCTGCTTTTAGCCAGTGAAATACTAAATGTTGAGTCTCTTGGTTCAAGGTGACTCTGAAAAGCAGCGTCCCATGTATAAACGCCAAGACACTCATCAACAGGTTAAAGTACGCTGCTGGTCGTGGCCCTGTCTTACGGACAATCCCAGTTGACCAGGGTAGGGTCAAAACGGCACCAATTAATCCATAAAAAGGCACCCACCAACTCGTCTGGGTGAGAAACTCTGTCATATAAATTGCCCTTGCTATTTCAACATCAATCGACTTACAACCACTGTGTCACCCCTAAAGAGTGTCAAAACACCTAATCTGGTATTGGACATATCCGATTAATATTTGGCTAATTAGTTTTTTCTCTATTATCAGCCTGAAATTGCTGTAAATTAGCATTTCCGGGCTACAAAATTATTAAGGGTTATTTTAGTATCTCCCGATCCCTCCTACACTTATCCGTATATTTACCTATTAATGATCGGTCTATAAAAGGTATTTAAAAAACTTATAATTATAAAGTGCACGTTTGTCTGTATCATAATATTTGACATATGCGATCGCTATCTTTCTTAGGTAAAATTTGCCGAAATTCACCTACGCATGGGGATTACAGGCGATCGTCGGGGAGTATATTCAGAAGTTATAAAATAATTATAAAACATAAAGAACCGTTCCAAAAACCGATTAACTTCTATTGAGCAGATCTGGCATTGGGGGACAGTTAAGTTTTATTAAACTATAGAATTTAAAATTATCATAATAGTTTATATTGTCAAGTAAGCCTCGCTTGCCTATGCTTAAGTTAGCACGGCTAAGCTATAGTTATTGAGCTGAAAAAATGGGCATTATCGTCTAAATTTGGCCCCAACTACAGATTTAGGCTAGCTAGTTCGTTCATCCTGGAGGATAATAATTAATGCCAATTGCAGTTGGAATGATTGAAACCAAAGGCTTTCCGGCGATTGTAGAAGCCGCAGATGCCATGGTTAAAGCCGCCCGCGTGACGCTGGTAGGTTATGAAAAAATCGGCAGCGCTCGCGTCACGGTAATTGTCCGAGGCGATGTCTCTGAGGTGCAGGCATCAGTATCAGCTGGGGTCGATGCAGCCAAACGGGTGAATGGTGGCGAAGTATTATCTACTCACATCATTGCGCGTCCTCATGAAAACCTGGAATATGTTCTGCCTATCCGCTATACCGAAGCCGTAGAACAGTTCCGTATGTGAATCGAAGAGAGACATTGATTTACCCGACCTTTAAAAAAAGGAACTTTCAACTCAAAAGTCTCTCAACTCAAAACACTTTATAAGCTCAAGGAAGAAAGAAAGGCATGGCAATTGCAGTTGGAATGATTGAAACATTAGGCTTTCCCGCCGTAGTGGAAGCTGCTGATGCGATGGTTAAAGCCGCTCGTGTTACGCTGGTGGGCTATGAAAAAATCGGCACAGGTCGCGTCACGGTAATTGTTCGGGGAGATGTCTCCGAAGTGCAAGCTTCAGTATCAGCAGGAGTTGAATCTGTCAAGCGGGTTAATGGTGGTCAAGTTTTGTCCACTCACATTATTGCCCGTCCTCACGAGAACCTAGAGTACGTGCTGCCCATTCGTTACACCGAAGCTGTGGAACAATTCCGGGAGAGCGTCAGCGGCATTCGCCCCTACAATAGACCGTAAGATAGGTAGGGATAAAAGAATTTGGGATTTTAGATTTGGGATTTACGTCGAATCTAAAATCGCAAATCTAAAATGGCTATACCTAACACCTAAAACCATTCGATGCAAATTGCCAAAGTTCGTGGCACGGTAGTAAGTACCCACAAAGAGCTTAGTCTCAGAGGCGTCAAGTTACTTTTGTTGCAATTCATCGATGAAGAAGGACGCCTACTACCGGAATACGAGGTAGCTGGCGATCAGGTAGGCGCTGGGGCCGATGAATGGGTTCTAGTAACCCGTGGCAGTGCCGCCCGTCAGATTGATGGCAGCGAAAGGCGTCCCATTGATGCGATGGTGGTGGCGATTATTGATAGCGTGAGTGTTGACAATCGCCTCCTCTATAACAAAAAGGATCAATATCGTTAGTCAGTCTAATTTGTTGAGTTAGTTGAGGAATTTAGTTATGGTTGTCCGCAGCGTGGCGGCACCCCCGACCTCCTGGTCAAAAAGTTTAGCAGAACCAAAGATTGATGAGAGTGCCTTTGTGCATTCGTTTTCTAACATTATTGGGGATGTGCGGATTGGGCCGAAAGTGATGATTGCCCCTGGAACTTCGATTCGCTCTGATGAAGGAACTCCCTTCTATATCGGCGAAGGAACCAATGTGCAAGATGGGGTGGTAATTCATGGTCTGGAACAAGGCCGGGTAATTGGCGATGACCAGAAGGACTACTCGGTCTGGATTGGGAAGAATGCTTCTATTACCCACATGGCTTTGATTCATGGCCCAGCCTACGTTGGGGATGGATGCTTTATAGGCTTTCGCTCTACTGTATTTAACGCCAGGGTGGGGAAAGGTTGCATTGTCATGATGCACACCCTGATCCAGGATGTAGAGATTCCTCCCGGCAAGTATGTGCCTTCAGGCTCTGTAATTACCACTCAGCAGCAAGCTGACCGCCTGCCGGATGTGCAAGAGGGGGATACGGACTTTGGCCGCCATGTTGTAGGAATTAATGAGTCACTCAGATCTGGCTATTTGGGTGCTGGAAATGCTGCCTGTATTACACCGATTAGGGATGAGATGAGTTATACTAACGGCGATCGCCGCTTCACCAACCAAGTGTCGAGTGGCTCCTTGAGCGCCGACGTGATCGATCAAGTGCGCTCTCTGCTGGCTCAAGGCTGTCGGATTGGCACAGAGTATGCCGATGAGCGCCGATTCCGCGCCAGTTCCTGGACAAGTGGAGCCGGAATTGAAGCTCGAAACGAATCGCAAGCGATCGCCGCCTTAGAAGCTTTCCTGGATGAGCATGATGGCGAATATGTGCGTTTGATTGGTATCGACCCCAAAGCCAAGCGCCGCGTAGTAGAGCAAATTATTCAACGCCCCGGTGGCAGAAAGTCACAACCTGAACGCGGAGCATCCCAAGGTGCTAAAACCAACTTTGGCAATGCGAACCGGGCTAATAGTGCTCAAGAATCAAATACATCATTAAGCGCCGACGTGGTAGAGCAAGTGCGTTCTCTGTTGGCTCAAGGTCATAAGATTGGCACCGAGCACGCAGATCCGCGACGCTTCCGTGCCAGCTCTTGGAGTAGTTGCGCTCCCATTGAATCAAACCGGGAGTCGGGAGTAATTTCTGCTCTGGAAGCTTGCCTAGAGGAGCATAGCGGCGAGTATGTGCGCTTATTTGGCATTGACACCAAAGCTAAACGACGTGTTTTAGAGCAAATTATCCAACGCCCCGATGGTCAACCTGCTGCCAAGAGTGCGAAGACAGGTGCTGCCAGTAAATCAAATACCAGCACGGCTCAAAAAACCAGCTCTCGTCAGGTGGAAAGCTCTCTGTTAAGTCAAGAAGCAATCGGGCAGGTGCGCTCTATGTTAGGGCAAGGCTACAAGATTGGCACGGAACACGCAGATCAGCGCCGGTTCCGCACTGGTTCTTGGCAGAGCTGCTCTCCGATTGACTCAAAGCAGGAGTCGCAGGTGATTGAAGCTCTAGAAGCTTGCCTAAACAGCCACAGCGGGGAGTATGTGCGCGTATTTGGTATTGACCCCAAAGCCAAGCGTCGCGTTCAAGAGACGATTATTCAGCAGCCGAATAGTAAGAAGTAAAAAGTTATTAGTGTTGAGTGTTGAGTGTTGAGTTAAAAATTTATAGCTCAACGCTCAAATCTTATAACCCAAAACTCTCTTCTCTGCTGCCTAAACGTAAACTTGCTCCCTTACTCGCCATCCGCCCCATGCATTTGCCCCTACTGCCGCCCATTAGCAACTTTAATTGTTACGTCAAAGGGGATGTGAGCATTGATGAGAGTGTGGCGATCGCACCTGGGGTAATCCTTCAAGCAGATCCAGATAGTAAAATTATCATTGCTGCCGGAGTCTGCATCGGCATGGGAACCATTATTCATGCTCACAAAGGCACATTAGAAGTGGAAGCAGGAGCAATCCTGGGTGCTGGTGTCCTGGTAATCGGCAAAGGTAAGATTGGGGCGAATGCCTGCATTGGTTCTGTAACTACGATTTGGAACACTTCTGTTGAACCTTATCAAGTCGTGGTAGCTGGTTCCCTGTTGGGTGACAAAGGGCGTCAAGTTGCCGATGCTGAAGGACTCGCCACAGGCGTGATTACAGAAGCGAACGGGCACTCAGCCCACACAACTGAAAAAGAGGCCGTTTCCCCAACTTTACCAAGCACTACCTATAAAGACCCCGTTTCCCCAACTTTACCAAACACTACCTATAAAGACCCCTCTGCTCAGAAAGAGCCTGAATCGCCTCAGAAAGAGCCTGAATCGCCACCAAATGCTGCTGTTGTTCCCGTCTATGGGCAAGCCAATCTGAATCGGCTGATGAAGACTTTGTTTCCTCACAATAAATCTCTAAGCCCCTCCCCTGAAAATAGCGAGAGTGAATAGTTTTGACTTTTGGCATTGATCATAACTACCAACCATCAACTAACCTCTGAGTGTAGGCATACTTAAATTAGTCGCTCAGTATTTTCTCACGGAGGTCATAGGTGGAGGTACAACAGCAAGGGCTTGTCCGCTTTCAAAGGCCAGCTCAACCCAAAAACTTCAAGGACACTGCTCTCGGCATGGTTTCGACTAGTAGCTTCCCCGCCATCGTTGGCACAGCCGATATGATGCTGAAGTCAGCTGGGGTGACGCTAATCGGGTTTGAAAAAATTGGCAGCGGTCACTGTACCGCTATTGTCCGAGGTGGGATAGCAGATGTCCGCTTAGCTGTGGAATCCGGCGCACAGACTGCCGAACAGTTTGGTCAGCTCGTTTCCTCTTTAGTCATTCCCCGCCCCCTGGGAAATTTGGAAGTAATCTTCCCGATTGGCAGTCGCTTATCCGAAATGCTGGAGAGCGATACTTACAGTCGCATTAGTAATGAAGCCATTGGTTTATTGGAAACACGGGGATTTCCGGCTATGGTGGGGGCAGCTGATGCCATGCTCAAGGCAGCTGACGTTTATCTGTCTTCTTACGAAACTATTGGTGCTGGTTTGTGTACCGCCATTATTCGGGGTTCCGTGGCGAATGTGGCAATGGCTGTTGAGGCTGGTATGCACGAAGCGGAGAGGATTGGGGAATTACACGCAGTCATGGTGATTCCTCGTGTGTTAGAAGACTTAGAGAATGCCCTGCCAGTGGCAACTTGCCTGATAGAGGAAAAACCCGAACCCTTGATGTTGCCGATAGCCTTCCAGGAAGTAGAAAAAGAACTGGTAGAACTACCAGAATTAGCTAGTTTACCTATTCATATTAAAGAATAGTTTTACCGTAGGATTTTTCTAATTTGAAGGTGAAAATTTTGCTTAAAAGGCTCTTATTTTGGCGTTGATAAGCAATTTTGTAGAAACGTTCCGCAGGGACGTCTCTACGGCTAGAAATCAAAAGGGGGTTATAGGGGCGGATTTTGTATAATCTAAAATTACGGTTAGATCTGATCGGTAGAGCATGAGTGTTACCTATCAAACAGATAATATTGTCTCCGGTGGAATACCCATAGTTAGTAATGACATACCAGCTACGGAGACACGGGGATATTTTGATTATGGATAATATATCGGACTTAATATAACTTGGTCACTTGGGGCAAGGTGCTTCTTTTGTAAGTATGTTTGACGACAAGCTCAAGGAAATTCATACTTCATACGAAGTTCAGCATAGAGATACAGTGCCTCCCCCCCCGCCTGCGAATTTTAGCTTCTGGAAGCTTTGCGCTCGTCCGTAAGCACCAACTGCAAAGGGGGGTTCCAGATTCCCAGCTAAAATTTATCCACATTAGCGAAGACCAAGGTTTTCTCGCTGGGCTGACGGTAGAACATGAGATCAAGACTTCTGTGAGGATTGGGATTAGAAAGCAGCGAGTCCTCCTATCTATCACCTTTTCCGCTTTAATTAATATCCAGTGTCTTTTCGTTGGCTACTTTAAAACCTCAATGGCAAACTTCTTACTGCCAGTTTTGACCACTGTTGCTCGACTTACAAAGGCACATTTCGTCCGCCAAATCCGCCAGAGCAGTGCTGTCCAGGAACAATTCTTATACTCTCTCTTAAGAGCTTATCAAGATACCGAACTAGGTCGGCAATATCAACTTAGAGAGATCAAAAGCATCGATCGCTTCCAAGAGCGCATTCCCATTCTGCCTTATAGCAGCTATGAGCCTTATATTGAGCGCGTGGCACGAGGCGAGCCTAATATTTTAACGCCCGATCCGGTTATTTACCTGAATATGACGAGTGGTTCTACCGGAAAGCAAAAATTGATTCCCGTGACTAAGCGTTCTCAGAAAGTCGCGCAACGGGCAAATCTAGCAAGTATTGGCTTTGCAGTGGAGGCACTGCGATCGCGCGGACAGCAAATTAGGAAATTCCTTCTACCCAGTTCAGCGCAATTGTTAGGCCGTACCAGTGGCGGCATCGAATTTGGGCCAACGAGTGTTCGCGACATACGTCTGGGCAAGTTTCTGTATCAGCAAACATTGGCTCATCCTTACGAAACCATGCAGCCAGCAGATAGCCTCGCCCGGCACTACCTCTGCCTACTATTTGCCCTGCGCGATGCGTCTATGGGGGGAATGGCAGCCAACTTTCCCATGCTGGCGCTGCGAACCTGCGAGTATTTAGAGCAGTATGCCGAAGAGTTGATTGAGGATTTAGAAGTGGGAGCGATCGCCCCCTGGTTAAAACTGGAACCAGAACTGCGCCTCAGACTTGAGCGACAACTAACTCAGGCTCCAGATCGCGCGGCTCAATTGCGTGAAGTTCTGAAACGAGAAGGGCGGCTCACACCTAAACTGGCATGGCCCAATCTTTCCTTTATCGGTACTGCTCGTGGAGGAACATCAGACTTTTACTTTGAACGATTCCCTACCTATTTTGGCGACACTCCCATCTTCGGGGGCATTTACGCCTCTGCGGAAGCCATCTTCGGCATTTATCACGACTTCAACGATGATGGCAGTATTCTGGCGATTGAAAGTGGCTTTTTTGAGTTCATTCCAGAAGCACAATGGGAGGCAGAGCATCCCAAAACCTTACTCTTCAACGAAGTCAGTGTAGGAGAGCGCTATCGCATTCTCGTCACCAACTACTGTGGTCTTTACCGCTACGATATTGGCGATGTCGTGGAGGTCGTGGGTTTTTACAACCAAGTGCCTAAACTGGTCTTCCGCCACCGCCGAGGAGGTTTGCTTTCTTCCACAACCGAGAAGACAACCGAATTTCACGTCATTCAAGTCATGCAGACGTTGCAACGAGAATTTGCTTTGTCTTTAGAAGAGTTCTGTGTGACTTTATCTGAGCATGATGTCCCAGCTCACTATCTGGTGAATATTGAACTCACCCCCGGTCATACCCTCAGCGATCCCCAGGCGTTTCTGGATCGGTTCGATCGCCATCTCCAGGAAATTCATGTTTCCTATGAAGTGAAGCGGCGAGATCAAGTGCCGCCACCTCGTCTACAGATTTTGGCACCCGGAAGCTTTGCCATTATCCATCAGCGCCTGCGGGAAAGGGGAATTCCTGAAACTCAGTTAAAAATTCCCCACATCAGCGAAGATCGGAAATTTCTTGCTGGACTGTCAGTGCAGCAAGAAGTGAGGCTACCAGAGGATTACAATTAATCCTGCACAAATTGATTTATTCTCTCAAATGAAAAAATTGCTTGATGCAATAGCCAAAAAACTGGAAAGTATGGTTCCAGAATACTCTTTGGTAGGAGACTCTATCTTTTTTGATACTCAACAGTTTCCTTGGGCAGAAGAGTTAGAAGCTAACTGGAAAGTCATTCGCCAAGAACTAGAGCAGGTGATGCAACGCACAGATGCATTGCCAAATTTTCAAGATATCTCCCCACGGCAGCATCGTATTGCCAACGACGATCGCTGGAAAACCTATTTTTTTTGTGCGTTCGGTTTTAAGGCGCAAAAAAACTGTGAAAGATGCCCAGAAACGACAAAACTCCTTGAAAAAATTCCGGGTCTTAAGGTTGCCTTTTTTTCTATACTTGCTCCTGGCAAGCATATTCCTGAGCATCGCGGCAAGCATAAAGGTATCATTCGATATCATCTGGGGCTGTTGGTACCACAACCCAGTTCTGCTTGCAAAATGCGTATAGGTAATCAAGTTGCTCACTGGGAAGAAGGTAAAAGCCTGATTTTTGATGATACCTTCCTCCACGAAGTTTGGAATGACACAGATGGGTACCGTGTGGTGCTATTTTTGGATATCGCTAGACCGTTGCGATTTCCTCTCTCCGCAGTCAATTGGCTTGTGTGTCAGCTAATTGCTTTATCCCCGATTATTCAAGTTGCTAAAGTAAATCATGAAAATTGGGAGAAGCATTTTGAAGCACTAGTAAAATGATCTAGATGCCATTGGTTCTATCTCTACAATTTCTGCCTGTCAAAGTAAATAGCAACAGTCCTGTAATCATCGCTATAGCTGCTGAGGCATAAAATACTCCTTCCAGTCCACTGTGGGATAGAACTGGTCTAAGCAGAATCGGGCAAAGAAACTGTCCCAGATAGCCAGCGCCTGTTCCGGCTGCTAACACGCTAGACCGCACTGCTGAGGGAGCCAGATCAGCTAAAGCGCTATACAGCGTCGGCATAACAATGCCGAATCCCACGCCAAACAAAACTGCGGCTGGCAGGATCAGGCTTAGTTCGCGCAGCACCGGGAGTGTAATTAACGTCAAGGCCATTAATCCGAATCCTACGGATGTAGCTCCTGTCAGGCCAAACCGTTGAGCTAGCTGTCTGGCTCCAAAGGCAGATATGGCAGCGGCTCCGACGGCACGCGCGGCCAAGACGATGCCATTAAGAGCTGCACCCGCTCCTAGGATCGCCTTGAGGTAGAGGGGGGTATAGATTACTACGCTATACACTACAGATGATGCTAAGCAGAGGGCCAGGAGCAACTTTAAGGTCTGGGGAGATTTCAAAACTTCGCCCAGCTTGCTGGTGTTGCCTAGCGCTGGAGATTGAGCTTTTATGGATTGCTTTTGCCTGAAGATTAAAGCGACCAGCACGGTCAGCGGTAGGCTCAGCCCGTAAAGATAGAAGGCATATTGCCAGTGAGTGGCACCGACCCAGCCTCCCAAGAGTGGGAAGGCAATGCTAGAGATGGTTAGAGTGCTAGTTGCGTAGCCCAGCACCTGCGATCGCTCCTCGCCTTCATACATAGTCCCCAGCAAGCCTAAGCTAGCGGCTGCCATGCCGCCACTAGCTGCACCTAGCAACGCCCGCGTCATTAACAAAGGCCAAAAATCTTGCATCAAGGCTCCTGCCATGCCAGAGAGTGCGTAACAAATTAGCGAAGGTATCAGCACTCGTAACTTGCCGATGCGGTCTGCCAAAATGCCGAGAAGGGGGCTGCATACAGCAAATGTCAAGCAGTGCATACTCACCAAGTTTCCTGCTAACTCTCGATTGATGTGCAGTTGTTGCACAATTTCTGGCAAGATTGGAGCAACCACGCCACCGACCATTGAGGTGAGGGAGCCTATTGCCAGCAGCACTAACAGCCTATAATCACGCAACATAAGTGAGACACCTGAAATTTAGACAAAACATAAATGAGACACCTGAAATCTTGGGCAACTATAACGGCAGGCAAATATATTCAAATAATTGGACAGTTGCGGTACCCTCTGGATTAATAATGACAATTTGATTAACTTAAGAGACACTAGAAAGCTAAATATTGTCACAGCAACAGGCAAAAGAGGCACGATCGCATGGAACTGGCTACAAACCTAACAAGCCAGACAGTTCAAAATTCTGTCCGCGAGGTGGGCATTAACCCGAATTACTGGTATCCGGTTGGTTGGGCAAGCGAACTCAAGCGTGGTGACGTTATGCCCGCGATAATTTGGCTTTGTGCGATCGCCCTTTACCGCGACACCAACGGTCAACTCCATGCCCTAGAGGATGCTTGCCCTCACAAGGGCGTAGCCCTGACTTTGCCAATTTCAGTACAATATCGTTACCCTCACTATTACACTTCACTCCAGGGCATCTCTTCTCTCTATTTGATGCGTTTACCCGTGGGAGCAGTTGAAAGTCGGTCTTTCGCGTTCTTCTTTTTCAAAGTTCGCCTGCCTAAATGGCTGCTCATGCCGCTCAAACCCTTGTTAGTTATAATTATTCAGCGTTTTGTGTTGCTTAAATTTTTAGCCCAAGACATCGGAATGATCGAGAGTGAGCAGCAAACTTATCTGGCTAATAAGCAGCGACGATATGTAGAAATAAACTCAGCAATCGTGGCTCTCCAGCGGGCGATAGTCCGACAGTACGAGCAATTTATGCAAAAATCTAGTCAAACACAACCCAATCGGAACCGGAACGGGGAAATGTTTGTCTCTTTATCTGAGGTGAGCGCTTCGGGTCTGGCTAAGTCAACCAAAGAAAATTCTATCGGATGAAGGCAACTGTCTTAGCAGCGGCGGCTCTTCTAACCAGAAGAATGCATAACCATACTCAGGCTCTCACTCAGTGGCGAAGCTTACAGGTGAAATGGCTCAATGTATTAATAGGCACTATTATGTATTATTCGATCCAGCATTTTGTTAGGCCTGGATAGCAAATATCGAGTCCGCGACAATTATACTGTTGAGCCATAGGCGCTCGGCTAACTGGAAAAGGTGAGGGGAGTAAATTCGTGCAAATTGTCAAAGAGTATGTTCAGCGCTGGTATGAGAGTGGACTCGATCCCGATGAGTATATCTGTCATCAAAAGCAGGGGAATTTAGTCGAGATTGAAGAGGCGACGACAGGTTCGCGTCAAACCGTTCTCAGTTTCTGCACCAATGATGTCTTGGGGTTAGTTCAGGAAGAAGCTGTTAAGCAAGCTGCTATTGATGCCATTCTGAAGTATGGAACGTCTAACAGCTCCTGCTCAGTCTTGAGCGGTCGAATTGATCTGCACAAACAGCTAGAGGACGAAATTTCAGCTTTTAAGCATCTGCCCCACACGCAGCTGTTCATCAATGCTTGGATGGCGATGCAAGCGTTAATGGATGCCTTCTGTCACTTAGCAATTCCAGTACCGGGATTTCAGAATACCCAAGAAACTCTCATTCTTACGGATGTCCTCAATCACGGCTGCATTGTCTCAGCGGTCGTCAATGCCGGAACCCGTTCCGGGAAGGTGTTTGGCAATAGTCCTCGCGTCAGAGTTAAAGCTTACCGCCATTGTGATGTAGAGGACTTGGCTCGCAAGCTGAAACGCTATGCTCGGCCAGGCGATCGCATCTTGGTTATTTCTGATGCTGTCTTTTCCATGGATGGGGATATTGCGCCCCTGCCAGATATGCTGAACATCCTGCATAATTACGAAGGCAGCGTGCTAGTGATGGACGAGGCTCATGCTTCCGGTGCCATTGGCGCAACAGGAAGAGGAATCTACGAACATTTTGGCATTCTGCCGGCTCATGCGATTGAGCGAGGCGTTGTGCCGCTGATTATGACAACTTTCTCTAAATTTGCCGCCTCAGCTGGAGCAGCCATCAGCACCCATGTCGCGGAATTCAGACCACTTCTGAACGTCTCTCCGACCTCAATTGGCACAATTTCTTTGCCACCTCCAACCACTGCTGCCGCCTTGGAGAGTATTCGTCAAGTCCGCAAGCGTCCAGAATTAGTCCAAAAGCTACAAGAAAATACTCGCTACTTGCGATCGCGCTTGGCTGAAAATGATTTTGCCGCCCTTGGCGAAACCAATGTTTTACCAGTAATCTTACCCTCAGAGATCAATCCCAAGATGTTTGCCAGACATCTCATGGAGACATACGGGATTTGGGTTTCGCCTATTTGGTTCATAGCCAAACCTCGCATTCGGATTACCACTAACGCTCTCCATACCCAGGAAGACATGGAGCGTTTGGTTGCAGGAATGGTCGCCGTTCGGGAATTGTTGTATAAACCAACAATTAGTGCCTAATCTGTCAGTTGCCCGTGGTCAGTTGTCAGTTGTTAGTGGAAGGAAATGGCGAAACCAAATTTCGAGAACTTGCAAGTTGACAAACTGTCTGAGGGCATTGTGGACGAGATTTAAAAGATCCTCATGAGCTGGGAGCAATTTTCTCGCAGATACGGTTGGTAAACAAATTGTATGCCCTACAGGCAGGTTACCCCAACGCTGTGCAGATAGTATTGGTGGCAAGATTGCAAAATCAAGTGGTAGACATAGCTTCAACCAAGATAATCGACGTTTCGTGAGGAGAGCTATAGCCTCTTTGAATCAAACAAGGCACTAGCTCAGACGAGCTTACATTCGGCATCTATTGGCTGGCGTTCAAGTCAACAGGATCAGACCAATCATCGATGAACTTTCACCCAAGCTAACCGCTTACCTAAAATCGATCGGCAACGTTCCACAAAAAACAACTGACAACTGACCGTTAATTTTGGAGTGCCTAATGCGTGTACTGCTACTATATCCACAATTTCCCAAATCTTTCTGGTCTTTTGATAAAGCGCTTGAACTTATCGGTCGTAAGGTTTCGCTTCCTCCTCTGGGGATGATCACAGTGGCGGCTATCCTGCCACAAACGTGGGAGTTCCGTTTGGTAGACCGTAATGTTCAAATTGAGACGGAAGCAGACTGGGCTTGGGCAGATATAGTCATCATCTCAGGGATGATCGTCCAGAAACCCGATATGCTGCACCTAATTGGGGAGGCAAAGCGGCGCGGGAAATTAGTAGCAGCAGGTGGCCCTTATGTCACATCCGTTCCTGAGGCAGCACAGTCAGCAGGGGTGGACTTTTTGATTTTGGACGAGGGCGAGATTACCCTACCGATGTTTGTCGAGGCTCTAGAGCGAGGAGAAACCTCAGGAATATTTACAGCCAACGGTGAAAAGCCTGATGTCACCTCTACGCCAGTTGCCAGATTTGATTTGCTGGATTTGAAAGTTTACAACGAGATGTCAGTGCAGTTTTCGCGGGGTTGCCCTTTCCAGTGTGAGTTTTGCGACATCATTGTGCTTTATGGTCGCAAGCCACGTACTAAAACACCCGCGCAATTACTGGCTGAGTTACAGACTCTATATGATTTAGGCTGGCGACGCTCAGTTTTTGTAGTAGATGATAATTTCATTGGCAACAAGCGCAACGTCAAGCTGTTGCTGCGGGAACTAGGCCCCTGGATGGCAGAACATGGCTATCCCTTCCGGTTAGCAACTGAAGCCTCAGTAGATCTGGCACAAGATCGGGAACTGCTGGATTTGATGGTCGCGGCTAATTTCAGTGCTGTGTTTTTGGGCATTGAGACACCGGACACGGACAGCTTAGCTTTGACTCAAAAATTTCAAAATACACGCAACTCTCTCATAGAATCAGTTCAGGAAATTAATCGGGCTGGTTTGAGTGTGATGGCGGGTTTTATCCTGGGCTTTGATGGTGAAAAGGCAGGGGTAGGCGATCGCATTATTGACTTTGTGGAAGCTACAGCTATCCCTAAAGCCATGTTCGGAATGTTACAGGCACTGCCCAATACGGCGCTGTGGAAGCGACTCCAGAAGGAAGGCCGTTTACTAGAGGGAAGCGAAGAAACGCAGGGTCACCAGATGGCGCTGACTAACTTTATTCCCACCCGCCCCCCAGAAGAACTTGCCCGCGAGTATGTAAGCTGCTTTTGGGAATTGTATGAGCCGAGGCGTTACCTTTCACGGGTCTATCGGCACTTCATTGCCATGAAGCCCTCGCCTCACAAAGTACCGTTCCGGATGCTGGAATTGATTGAGATCAAAGCGGTTCTGACCATATTCTGGCGACAGGGTATCAAGCGCAACACACGCTTTCAGTTCTGGAAGCAGTTATTCTCAATCATGCGGCACAATTCCGGCGTGTTTATCCCTTACCTGAGTAATTGCGCTCTCATTGAGCATTTCATTGACTACCGCCAAGTAGTGCGCGATGAAATTGAAGCGCAACTTGTTCAATACTTAGCTACTAAGGCAGCAGAAACTACTCCGCAACAGTTACTGGCAAGTTGAGTCACCTGAAGATGACTTTTTTCTATCGAAATAATGAACTGGTCAATAATAATTCGTAATTGATAGTTAGTAATTCGTAATTACAATCAGTAGGGGCATGTACCCAATTAAATTACGAATTACGAATTATTTTGGTCAACTTTTGGTTCAAGTCACAAATTTTGATGAAGTTTTATCCTTAAATGGTGCTAAATCAAACAACAACTGTCCAAATCCAGGCTGTAACCACTCCAGAGATGACCGAAATGTTTCTGGAAGTTCCAGAGCGGGTTTATGCTAGCGACCCAAACTGGGTATCCCCCATTCGCAGTAGCATTGCCAAACAGTTTGCTCCCAGTAATCCTTTTTTTGGGTACGGCAAGTTACAACAGTTTATTGCTATATCCCAAGGTGCAAATGGCGAGCAAGCAGTAGGACGGATTGTTGCCGCCGTAAATCAGCGGTTAATTGAGCGGGAAGGGCAAAACGTTGGTTTGTTCGGTTTTTTTGAATGTATAGAAGATTTGGCGATCGCTCAATCGCTTCTAGAAGCTGCCTGCAATTGGCTGCGGGAACAAGGCATGAAGGTGGCTAGAGGACCAATCGATCTCTCTACTCACAATAACTGTCTATTTTTAGTAGAAGGATTTGACTCACCGCCGATGGTGATGATGCCCTACAACCCGCCCTATTATCCAGAGTTTATGGACAAAGATGGCTGGCATAAAGCCAAAGATGCTTACGCCTATAATTTTCCTTTGGATAAACCCTTACCAGCGGAATTTGAGAAAGGTTATCGGATTGCTTGTAAATCGGGTGTCACATTCCGCCCACTGAACACCAAAGGTAAAGCCTTTGAGCAAGATTGTATTAGCCTCTATAACCTGTTTACTCGTGCCTTCTCTAATAATTGGAGTTCGACACCGCGCAGCGAGGAAGAATTTCTGGAAGAAGCTAGGGATTTACAGAGCTTGGTAGACCCGGATGTGTTCCCAGTCGCCGAATACAATGGCGAAATGATTGGTTTTTTTATGGGCTTACCTGATTATAATATTCCCCTTAAACAAGTTAGAGGAAGGTTAAACTGGCTAGGAATTATCAAGTTTCTTTGGTACCGCCGTCAAATCGATCGAGGACGAGTGATTGCTATTTGCTCCCTACCGGAGTATCGCCGCAAAATGGTTCCCTTAGCCTTGATTTATTTAGGAATGCAAGGGGGAATGCAAAAGGGCAAACCCTATAAACGGGCTGAACTTTCCTGGGTCTATGAAGATAATTTTCCCTCCCGTAAACTAATTGAAGCATCTGGTGGCAAGATTTATAAAACTTACCGAATTTACGAAAAAGCTTTTTGACATACTCTCCGCCCTAAAGGGACGGAGATTCTAAGGATTCAAGCAGAAATCGCAGGCATAGCCAGTCTTACATCTCCTAGCCCTAGCGTAGATGCCCCTACGCTTAAAATATTTTCACTTGCGTTTTGATCTCGATCATTCAGCTTGGAGCAATTAGGACATCTCCAAGAACGAACCGACAGATCAAGAGAGTCTAGGACGTGCTGACAGTTGCTACAGGTTTTAGAGGAAGGATACCAGCGAGAAATAAAATGAACTGTTTTATCCTTCTTTTTGGCTACCCATTTCAATATTTGAAGGAATTCAGCGAACGCCAGATCGTTTAGCTTTCTACCCCATAGCCGTTGCATTCCTTTGAGGTTTAGATCCTCCTCTCATCAGCACATCATACTTACTGGTTAGCTCATGGGCAAGTTTCCAAAACCAATCTCTACGCTTATTTGAGATATCCTCATAGCGTCTACACAGATTCTTCCTTGCCCGTTCCCTAGCCTTAGACCCTTTCACTTTTCTAGAAAGTTCTCTAGCAGTTTTCTGAATCAACTTTAAGCCAGCCTTAAAAAATTCTGGAGACTCGATCTTAGTGCCATCAGAAACGGTTAGAAATGTTTTCAAACCAAAATCAAAACCCGCCATCCTACCGGACATTGTTTTAATGATTGGTTCATCATTTCCATCCACTACAACTGCTAGAAATAGCTCACCTAAGGGGGTACGCTTTACAGTGACAGTCTTAACTCTCCCTGTGATCTCCTGACTCTTCCAGAACTGATAAACACGCTTACCGATCTTGATTCGGTTGCCGCCTAAGAACTTATATCCCGCTTGTTTCAGGGTAAAAGACTTGTACTTCTTGACCTTCTTAAAGTTGGGGGGTCTAACTCCTTTACTATGATGCTTAAAGAAAAGCTGATATGCTTCCTCAATGCGTTGGCAGATATCCTGTACAGCCTGCGATCCTACCGATTGCCAGAACTCATTTTTATTTCTGATCTTGGCAATATGTTTCTGAAGTTTTACACAGCCAAACATTCGGTAGTATCGCTTATGAAGGGCGATACAGTGGTTATAGATAACCCCTGCGGCATTGATCGACCGCTTCATCTATTCCGCTTATGTTGGTAGAGTTTGAACTTAAGTGTTTTCATGCTACTATGATAGCATATAGATAGCATGATGACAGCATGAAAGTGATTACTTTGAGATGTTCGGATGAAGAATATAAGAAGCTTCAGACACTTGCTTCACAGCAGGAAAGAAGCATGAATGAGATTTTGAGAGAGTGTATTAGATCTCTAGAATCGAAGCCGTCCTGAAGGACGGGGCTTTAGACCCATTTCTTCGGTAAACACACCCCGCCCACAAGGGGATGGGGTTTTTATGCGGGAAGACTTTTATGAAGGCGTTAGTTACTGGAGCAAACGGATTTACAGGCTCTCACTTAGTGCAGGCTTTGGAGAGGCAAGGTAATAGCGTTGTTGGTTTGGTGCGTAAGTCCAGCAATTTATCGCGTCTATCTAATCGGGATACGCAATTAGTTTACGGCGATCTCACTGACCGAGATGCACTCTTGACGGCGATGAGTGGGGTAGATACGGTTTTTCACACAGCTGCTTATGTAGAGCTAGGGCTGGTGAATGAGGTAGAGATGCAGCGGGTTAATTTGGAGGGAACCCGCGCCGTGATGGAAGTCGCTCAAGCGGTTGGGGTGTCAAAAGTAGTGTACTGTAGCACGATTGGCGTGTTTGGCGACACGGGGGGCAAAGCTGTCGATGAAACTTTTAAAAGGACACAGACTAATTTTTCTTCTGCCTACGATCGCACAAAATACCAAGCCCAACAAGTGGTAGATGAATTTGCAGCACAAGGTCTTCCTGTTGTCAGCCTTCTCCCGTCGGGAATTTTTGGTTCTGACGACCCGCATTTTGGCCCAGTGATGCAGCAATTTCTTAAAGGACGACTAAAACTGTGGGCTGGGGGCGATCGCATTACCGGGATTGTTCATGTAGACGACTTAGCTAGTGCCATGATGTTGGCAGCAGAAAAAGGCAAACCCGGAGAACATTACATCATTTCTTCCGGGGATTTAACTACCCGGGAAATGTTTGAGATTTTCAGTCGGGAAACAGGTATTCGGGCCCCCCGCGAAGCCCCTAAGCCCTTAGTCAGGCTGGCTGGAAATTTACTCGATCCTATCGGGCGCTTGCTCAAATGGCAGCCACCCCTCAGCCGGGAGCGCGTTCACTACGTTTATGACCGTTGTGTTCGGGTGGACGCCACCAAAGCCCGTCAAGAACTAGGCTGGCAACCCCGGACAGTTTCAGAAACTCTGCTAGAGATAGTCAAAATAATGCAAGCTGATATCAAGTCCGTTTAATTGCTTCGTTTATAGTCTGTCGGCAAGCGTGTCAGTTGTAGGGGCACGGCAGTGCCGTGCCCCTACGTTGTCAGGTGTCAAGTGTTGACCTATCACCTATCACTTTTTCTGGAGAATCCCATCTTCCAGATAAGCAACTCGGTCAGCTACATCTATAATGCGCGGATCGTGTGTCACCATCAGCACTGTGCAACCTTGTTTCTTTGCTAGCTGACGTAGTAACTCAATCACGGCATGCCCGCTATGCGAGTCCAAAGCAGCTGTTGGCTCATCTGCCATAATTAACCGAGGATAACCCGTTAAAGCACGAGCGATCGCCACCCGCTGTTTCTGTCCCCCTGACAAATTAGCTGGTCTTTGATTTGCTTTCTCTCCTAAACCAACTTGTTCCAGCAAAGCTTGTGCCTGATGTTTCGCTGCTCGCCCCCGAATACCTTTGGCATTCAGCACTAATTCAATATTTTCAACTGCTGTTAGCGCCGGAAACAAATTAAAACTCTGAAAAATAAAGCCGATATTTTGCAGCCGAAATTGAGTTAACTTTGCCTTAGAGAGGCTATTAATTTCTTTTCCGAAGATAGAAACGCTCCCAGCAGTTGGTGTCAAAATCCCAGCTAAAATTGACAGTAAAGTTGTTTTGCCAGATCCAGACGGTCCCATTAACAGTTGAATATCGCCACTTTGGACTGTCAAATCGATACCTTTAAGGGCTTGAAAACGTTCACTCCCCGACTGGAACACCATCTCTACATTCCTGGCAGTAATGGCTTTAGTTTTAGCGACTGGAATATTATAATAATTCCAACTCATGCCTTGAACACGATCGCCGGATCGACACGGGTGACTTTTTGAATAGCAAAGATTGCTGAGCTAACACACATTACAACCGTGATTCCCAAGGCGGCGATCGCAGTTAGTGGCGTGATTAAAATAATTATGCCTTGAGTTGTAAACGTCCAAGCTGCCACCCCCGAGCAAAGAACCATGCCGGGAAGGTAGCCTAGAATCGCCATCCACAGCGCCTGCTCGATAATCACACCGTAAATAACCCAATCAGATGCCCCCATTGCTTTGAGGGTGCCAAATTCCTGGAGATGATCCGTTACTGAGGAGTAGAGGATCTGGCTAACAACTATCGCCCCAACAATTACGCCCACCGCAGCACCGAGACCTAGAAGGAATCCAATTCCTGTTCGCTTTTGCCAATAATACTGAGTCTTCTCCACAATTTCGGTACGAGTGTAGGCACGAGTATTTGGCAAGGAAGCTTCAATCTTCTGCTTTAGTGCCTGTAGATCTTGACCAGGCTGGGCTTGAATCAACACATAAGTGATGGGATCTGATGCGGCTAACTGTTTGGGCGCAGGAGTAGAACTCGGATCGGGTTTTGCATAAGTGTTAGTACACTCGATTCCTTTTGCTCCCGATGGCAATGTACAGGACAAACTAGAAGTTAGACCGGAAGTTAAATAAGCGTTGGCATTATCCAATGAGGTAAACATGAAAGCATTCGATGCAGTGGAGCGGTTTCTTTCGGTGAAGCCAACTACTCGCGCTGGTAAGGTACTAACTTCAGCTAGATCATTTATGCGTTTTACATTTAAAGAATTCAGGTTAGTTGTATCTACAATTACGCTGTAAGGCTGCTTTAAGTCACTCAAACTGCCTTGAGTGATATTTCTTGGTATAAATAATTGTCCGTTTGGGTCAAATCCGATTACTCTCACTGGAGTAATCTCGCCTGAAGGGTGACGCCATATTGAACCTCTGACAATTAGCGCTTCTGCTCGTTCTACGCCTGCTACCTGTTGAGCCTGAGCTACATGCGCTTGGGGTATGGGCAGTGTCAGGTCAATGTATACCATGCTCTCTGAGGCAACCCAAATATCAGCTTCAGAATTGTCAATTAACTTAGCCGCAGAACGAGTAAAGCCATTGAAGATACCAGTCTGAATTGTTACTAGACTCACGGCAAACATAATTCCTGCCTGAGCCACAAGAAAGCGAGGAATATCTTCGAGCAGATTCTTACGAGCAAGTGAAACCATTTATAGCAATTAGCAGTTAGCTTTTAGCAATTTGCAATCCTTCAGTTATAGCAGCAGAGCTGGGTGTGTAAATTATGCTTACTGCTATATATCAAGTTTGTTTAATTGCTTCGTTTATAGTAGACCTCTTGCAAAAGTCAAAAAATTACCCCCTCAGTCCCCCCTTGCCAACTCTGGAAGCAAGAATAATCCGGCACCCTCCCCTTAACAAGGGGAGGGTGGAAACGATGAAGCGTTTTAGGAAAAATATCATTAAAACTCTTGGCAAAGCGATACAGGGCGAACAATTTTTATGTCCAAACAGCCGAGGACAAGCTATCTAGTACCGCTGGGCAGAAATCAACTGGCCAGTTTTCTGCCCCTACTTTGTCTTCCAGTTGGTCACAAATTTTTGTGGTGATGTACTAGCCATCGCCTGACAGCTAGGACGCTGCTACCGCCACCGGAGTTCCATAAAACCTCGTGGTTGTTGACCAAGTTCCTCTTGCGTCAACCATTCCACAGGTTTGTAGGTACCAAAAACATGATCCCACCAATCTACTGCCAAACCAAAGTTGTGATGCCACATACCATATTTGTGATGTACATAGTGAACTGGCATCTTCATCCAGAAGCATTTGGTTGGGTTTTCGTGCTGTAGCTGATGGGCATAGGCTGAAAAGGCGGCATATAATAGCGCACCAAGGAACCAACCAATTCCAGCCTCCCAGGAGTAGAAAAACATCAAGAACATCACCACCAGGCTGCCTTTAACATAGTCTAGAAACTCCCACAGCACCCCCTGCCCTTCGTTGCGGCGGTGGTGGTCGCGGTGACGTTCACCAATGCGGGCAGAAGCGTGCATCAAGCGATGTAGCCAATATTCAACTAAACTTGCCAAGATAAACGCTAGGACAAAACAGGCGATTCCTTCAGAAAGCTTTGCTAACACGAGTATGCATCCTCCTTTCTACCACACCAACTCAATGCTTTGACTTTCTCGTACTCTAACCTGCGACGCTGTGCAACAGTTCCTCCAAAGGTAGCTTCTGCCAGCCTAGCCTCCTGCGGCAACGGTTGCAGTTTAGTTTATGTCTACAACAAGCGCAATGCTTGCTATAGCTATCCTACGTTAACGGGACTTAGACAAAAAGTAAGGCTAAAAGAGCTTCAAACCTAGATAGATAAAGACTTTTCGCTTGAATTGGCATGAATCTAGCATTGACAAGGGTTTCAGACATTTTTAGGGTATTGACCTCTTTCCCTTACGCAGAGGAAGTTTCAGCCCCTAAAGGGGCTAGAGAATGTCTAAGTCCCATTAAGAGTGAACAAGAGCCTTTCCTCTCCCTTGTCTGCTTGTCTCCCCTGCCCCCTTGTCTTCGCCTACATGCTGCTTATCAAGCCAAGTTTGAGTAAATTTAGTTTTTTTTTGACCGCGTTGGGCACTATATTTACTAGGAATTTGGGTTTAAAGCCCCGTCCTAGAATGGCAGGAAAATGTCAAAGTCTTAGTACGATTAAACTACCAGAGGTTTTCCCAATGAACAAGATTTTAGTGATTGAAGACGAGCAGTTTATTCGGGATGTGATTTTAGAAATTTTGGAAGCTGAGAATTTCGAGGCGATTTCTGCGGAGAATGGAGAGATCGGGGTGGAGTTAGCGCAAGAAATTATCCCGGATTTAATTATATGCGACATAATGATGCCTAAACTGGATGGTTACGGGGTTCTCAACGAGTTGCGCCAATATCCTGTCACTGCCACGATTCCGTTTATTTTTCTCACTGCCAAAGCCGACAAAGCAGATTGGCGTCAAGGTATGGATCTGGGAGCCGATGATTATCTTACCAAGCCCTTTTCTAACGAGGAACTACTAGGTGCGATCGCGAGCCGACTCGAAAAACAGGAAGCGATTGGTAAATCTACTGAAAAGAAACTAGATACGTTACGCCAAAGTCTCGCCCTATCGCTTCCGCACGAACTCCTCAGACCTCTTAATGATATTTCTGATTTTTCCAAAGAACTCTGGGAAAAATCAGATGTACTAGAACCATTTGCCCTACGTGAAATAGCCGAACACATTCAGGCTGATAGCGAACTTTTACATCGGCTCATTCATAATTTTTTGCTATATGCAGAACTGGAGATAGCAGCAACAGATCCGCAGAAATTAAAAGCACTACGAAGTCGAAAGATTATTTCATCACAAGCTGTAATTACAGACACAGCTCTCCAAAAATCAAAGCAGTATGGTAGAGAAGCAGATCTGCATTTGGAGCTTCAAGAAGCAAGCGTTCAGATGTCCCAAGCGGACTTACAGAAAATTGTTGAAGAAATAATTGATAATGCTTTCAAATTTTCTGACGCTGGAACACCTGTGCGTGTCAGTAGCATTCTTGAACAAAATATTTTTACTATACAGGTAATGGATAACGGACGAGGGATGACTACAGAGCAAATTGCTTCCTTGGGAGCATACATACAATTTGAGCGCCGACTTTATGAGCAACAAGGCTCAGGGTTAGGATTGAGCATTATTAAACGGGTAGCAGAAGTTTATGGGGGAGAAATGGTAGTAGAAAGCATCCCTAAACAGCAAACAATTGTACAAGTTATTCTACCAAGTAACTCCTAGTATAGTACTTGAGTTATAAATTAAAGTGGCTAAGGATTATAGGGGTTGGCAACGCCAATTATGAAAGCCGACAAAAAAAGGATTTGCTTGCATTCCATAGGTAGCAGATCTGGGAACGTAATATCACTTCCCATGCTTGCAGCTATGACAATACGCGATCCGCAGAGCGCCGCGCTATCCTACGGGAAGGCTACGCTAACGCACGGCTTTAGCACTGAATGTAAGGAGATCCAGTGTGGACGCGAGCAAATTTGACCAACAAATACAGAACATACAACAGCGTTTAGCTCAATTGCAGCAGCAAGGGCGTAAATCAGGTTTACAGCAATCAGAGCCAGAGATAACGGTAGAAGTTTTCCATGAACTCAACACGGCTTTGGAAGAACTACAGATAGCCAAAGAAAAACTGTGCCAGCAGAATCAGGAGAAAGCCGTCGCGAGTCAAACATTAGAAGCAGAACGCCAGCACGACCAAGCTCTGTTTAAGGAAGCGCCGGAGGTATCTCTTGAGCAAGTAAGCAAGGCACTGGAGGCGCAAGAAGCGCAATATAGACTTTTATTTGCAAATAACCCCCATCCTATGTGGGTGTATGACGCTGAAACACTGGCTTTCTTAGCGGTTAATGAGACGGCTACTTCCTACTATGGCTATTCTCAGGAAGAATTTCTCGCTATGACGATTCGCGACATTCGTCCTCCTGAAGATGTTCTAGCTCTACTAGAAACAATACCAGCGTTGACCACCGAGTTGAGTCGATCAGAAATTTATAAACACCAAAAGAAAGACGGCACCATCCTCGACGTTGAAATTACTTCTAACCCCTTAATCTTTGCCGGAAGAAGTGCCATGCTAGTTCTGGCAAATGACATTACTGAACGCCAGGAGGCGCAGGAAGCATTAGCAAAGCGCGAACGCTACTTAGCAGCACTGGTTGAAGTACAGCGTAGGCTCTTGGCTTACCGCGATCGCGAAAATTACTACAAAGAGATACTAGAACCTCTAGGAGAAGTATCCGGTGCCAGTCGCATTTATATATTTGAAAATCATCGGGATGCCAGGGGTGAGTTGTTGATGAGCCAGCGGGGGGAGTGGTGCAAGTCGGGCATTTGCCCGGAAATAGATAACCCGATACTTCAGAATCTTTCCTACGACGAGTTCTTTCCCCGGTGGGCAGAGGCGTTAGCGCAGGGAGAAATCATTACCGGGAGAGTTAGAGAATTTCCTGAGCCAGAACGTTTAATTTTAGAATCTCAAGGTATCTTATCCATCCTGGTTTTGCCCTTAATAGTCAATGGCGCATTCTTTGGTTTTATCGGCTTTGATAACTGCAAAGATGCACGGGCGTGGTCAGCGGCGGAAGTAGACCTTTTAAAAGCAGCAGCAGCGGCAATCTCGCAAGCACAGGAACGAAAGCAGGCACAAGAAGACCTGATGGCGCGATCGCGTCAGGCACAACTGGGTGCAGATGTAGGAGCAGCTCTGACTGAGCGCAACACGTTATCGGGGATGCTACATCACTGTGTTGAATCTGTCGTCAAACATCTTGATGCCGCACTTGCCCGTATTTGGCTGCTTAACCCAACAGAAAATATGCTGGAACTTTTCGCCAGCGCCGGGATGTATACTCGCCTTGACGGCTCCTATGCACGTATCCCGGTTGGGGACTATAAAGTTGGTCTAATTGCCCAACAACGTCAGCCTTACTTGACAAATGAAGTCCTCAGCGATCAGTGCATTGGTAACAAAGCATGGGCATTACAGGAAGGGATGATCGCCTTTGCTGGCTATCCTTTAATTGTTGAGGAGCGGTTAGTCGGGGTGATAGCGATGTTCGCACGCCTTCCCCTAACAGAAAACACGATCAGCGCCCTCGCATCCATTGCGGACGAAATTGCGCTGGGCATCGAGCGCAAGCGGACAGAAGAGGCGCTACGGGAGAGTGAAGAGCGATTCCGGGCAACCTTTGAGCAGGCTGCTGTTGGTATTGTTCACGCCGGAATAGATGGTAAGTGGCTGCGGGTCAACAAAAAGCTCTGTGACATAGTTGGTTACACATCTGAGGAGTTGCTAGGGGGCGCTTTCCAGAATATTACCCACCCCGATGACCTTAATCCTGATATCAAATATGTTAGTCAGATGTTGGCATCGGAAATTCAGACCTACTCGATAGAGAAGCGCTACATCCGCAAAGATAATTCCTGTATCTGGATTAACTTAACAGTTTCACTGGTGCGCGACTTTAGTGGTAGTCCTAAGTACTTTATCTGTGTAATTAAAGACATTACTGCTCGTAAACAAGCTGAAGAATCGCTGAGAGTGCAACAAGAGTTTCTTCGTCAAGTTATTGATACACTTCCCCATTTGATTTTTGTTAAAGATGAAAACGGAAAATTTATCTTAGTAAATCAAGGATTAGCAAATATATATGGCACAACTATTGAAAATTTGATTGGCAAAAGTGATGCCGATTTTAACCCGAATCAAGAAGAGGTAGAACAGTTTCTTGGTGACGATAGACAGGTGATGGACAGTTTGCAAGAAAAGATTATTCCTGAGGAAAAAGTTACTGACTTTACAGGCAAAGTTAATTGGTTTCAGACGATTAAAAAACCACTAATATCCCCGGAAGGAACTGCTCGTCAACTGCTTGCTATTGCTACGAACATCACCCCTCGCAAACAGGCAGAAGAGGCATTGCGTAAAAGTGAAGAATTATACCGAACCTTGGTTAGCAACTTCCCCAACGGTGCTGTTCTTTTATTCGATCACAATCTCCGTTATACCCTAGCCGAAGGGTTAGGGTTGGCAGAGATTGGTCTCACCAAAGAAAATTTACCCGGAAAGACCATTTGGGAAGTATTCCCGCCGGAAATGTGCAATATAGTTGAGCCAAGTTACCGTGCTGCTTTAGCTGGAGCAACAACGGTTATGGAAGTGCCCTATGCCAATCACTTCTACATGATGCACGTGCTGCCCGTGAAAAATGAGCAAGAAGAGGTTCTTGCTGGAATGGTAATGACGCAAAACATTACCGAGCAAAAGCAAGCAGAAGCAGCATTACAAAAGGCTAAAGACGATCTTAAAATAGAAGTGCAGAATCGTACACTCAAATTATGCGATACCATCGATCAACTTTGGCATGAAATTGCTGAGCGCCAACGGGTAGAGAATGCGTTACGCGAAAGTGAGGAACGCTTCCGTAATTTAGTGGAAACAACTAGCAATTGGGTGTGGGAGATAGATGAAAATGCGGTCTACACTTATGTCAATTCCAAAGTGCAGGAAATTTTGGGTTATGAACCAGAGGCAGTATTAGGCAAGACTCCCTTAGATTTTATGCCTCCAGAACAGGCTCAAAGCGTTGCCAACTTTATTAATTCGATGGCTTCATTGCAACAGCCCTTTATATTTCTGGAAAACATCCATCTTCATAAAGATGGTCATATAGTGATTGTTGAAACCAGCGGAGTTCCCTTTTATGATGCTGAGGGACAATTCAAGGGGTATCGGGGTGTTAATCGAGATATTACGCTCCGTAAGCAAGCAGAGAAGGCATTGCGAGAAAGTGAAGAACGGTTCCGGCTTTTAGCTGAGAACTCTACTGATATGATCTCGCGGCATACCCCAGATGGAATTTACCTTTATGTGTCGCCAGCTTGCTATACCTTGCTCGGATATAAACCTGAAGAAATGATAGGGCATTCAGCCTATGAGTTTTTGCATCCAGATGATGTAGTTGTGCTCGCCCAAAACCAGCAAAACATCTTGGATGACTCAGATATTTACACAATTGCTTTCCGCAGCCGTCATCGAAATGGTCACTATATTTGGCTTGAATCAACAGCACGCAGCGTGCGAGATGCACAAACAGGTGCAGTTAATGAAATTCATGTGGCTTCCCGTGACATCACTGAACGTAAGCGGGCAGAAGCGGATATCCAAAAAGCACTCTTAAAAGAGAAACAGCTCAACGAACTTAAGTCTAACTTTGTCTCCATGACCTCCCACGAGTTCCGTACCCCATTGACCATCATTCTCTCCTCGGCACAACTCATAGAAAATTATGGCCATAAATGGACGGAAGAAAAAAAACGTACCTATCTCCAACGCATTAAAATTGGGGGAAAACGTATAACCCAGCTGTTAGATGACATTTTGGTAGTTGGTAAAGCGGATGCAGGTAAACTCCAGTTGGAGCCAGCACCCCTAAACTTAGTTGAATTTTGTCACTCTCTTGTGGAAGAGATGCAATTGGGCGATCGCTCTCAGCATACTATCGAGTTTATTAATCAGGCTGATTATCCGGATGCCTGCATGGATGAAAAACTACTCCAGCGCATCTTATATAATTTACTCTCTAATGCCCTCAAGTACTCTCCTAGTGGCAGTATAGTTCGCTTTGAACTTACGCATGAGAACGAGATGGCGGTCTTTAAGGTGCAAGATCAAGGCATTGGTATCCCCGAAGCCGATCAAAAACACTTGTTTGACTCTTTCCAACGCGCCAGTAATGTCGGCACTATCCCCGGAACTGGCTTAGGACTTGCTATTGTTAAAAAATGTGTAGACTTACAAGGTGGGGCGATCGCAGTTAGTAGTGAGGTAGGCGTGGGTACACTCATCACAGTCAGGCTGCCGTTAGTGCAGGGAAAAAGCAGCGAATGAAGATTTTAGTGATTGAGGATGAAGAGTTAGTCCGAGAAAGCATTCTAGAACTATTGGAAGCAGAAGGCTTTCATACTATCGATGCTGCAAGTGGCGATGTGGGCGTAGAGCTAGCACAGAGGCACAAACCTGATTTAATTATTTGTGACGTGATGATGCCTAACCTTGATGGTTATGGTGTCTTAAACATACTGCGACAAAATTCAGCAACGGCGACAATTCCTTTCATATTTCTCACTGCTAAAGCTGACAAAGTTGACTTCCGCCAAGGAATGAATTTGGGAGCAGATGATTATCTCACCAAACCCTATGAGGCTGTTGAACTATTAGAAGCAATCGCCACGCAACTCAGAAAGTATACAACGCTTTCGCAGCACTATGCTATTCAGAATATAGCAGTAGAAACGAAGTTAGACACTACTTCTGATCCACTGGCATTAGAGCCGAGTTTGCGTCATGCCTTAGAACGAGAAGAATTCCAAATTTATTATCAACCTCAGGTTAATCTTCAGAGTGGACAGATAGTTGGTTCAGAAGCCCTGCTGCGTTGGCGTCATTCCGAAAAAGGTTTCATTTCTCCAACAGAGTTTATCCCTATAGCAGAAGCAACGGGTTTAATAATTCCCATAGGTGAATGGGTATTGCATACTGCTTGCACCCAAACAAAAGACTGGCAAAACAGATTACATACTGGCTCGGAGCCGTTACGATTGGCCGTGAATCTCTCAGCTTACCAGTTTTCTAATTCCGATTTAAACAATACAATTATAAAAATATTAACGGAAACAAATTTTAGTCCCAAATCTTTAGAACTAGAACTAACTGAAAGCCTCATCATCCAGGATACCAATTCCGCAATTCAAATCATGCATGAGTTAAAAAAATTAGGTATTCAACTATCTATTGATGATTTTGGTATGGGTTATTCTTCTTTAAGCTATTTACAACAATTGCCATTTGATACATTAAAAATTGATCGCTCTTTCGTTCAGAATGTTACAAATAATAATGGAAATGCAGGTATTACTAAAGCTATTATTCAGATGGCACGCAGCCTCAACCTTAATGTGATTGCAGAAGGGGTAGAAACGGAAGCAGAACTAGCTTTTCTCTGCCAAGAAAACTGTGATGTAATGCAAGGCTACTTGTTTAGCAGACCATTACCAGCTAAAGAATTTGAACAATTATTAATAGAAAAAAAATCATTGGTAATTCCATCTTATTAATGCTTAATTATACATATGAAAAACGTTGTGGCTCACAGCTGTTTTTTTCACTCCATGGTGGATGAGCCGATTTTAGCGATCGCCTGTGACAGTTGGGTAGATCCTAAGTTTCGCTACTTTTCCCCTAATAAGCTTCATCTCCCCTAGTTCTCCCCGATTGCTCCTTATTCTGAAAGCCATCGAACCAAGCTTTGAGATGAGGATATTCATCTTTAGCATATGAAAAGCCTCAAACCCTGTTTAAGTAAGCCTTCTGTGCTTTTAACAACCTGCTATCTTTACAATCAGGCGCGCTGCCTCATCCGAATGCGATCGCGGAGCAACGTATCGCTGCCCTGCAAAATGCTGAAGCAATTCTCGGGAAGCACCCTAAAATTGGCAAAGTTTTATCAAGACATCCTAACAATGCATACTTTTGACTTGACGGTATCTATCGTTTGGAATAAAATTAATTAAAGATTTGGCTCAAACAGCTGCTTGATTGAATGTAGATAAAACAGGTAGGGGTTGCCATCCGTGTAATCACTAGTTTTTTAGCGCTCATCCTAATAGCATTGACTGCTACTGCCAGCAAAATCCTCCGGAGTAGCTCGCTCAAAGCTAACCGCGATGATTCTCGGCTTCAAACTGAACCTACAGAAAGACTAGAACAAATATCTACAGCCGTTAGGAATGACGATTTGAAGTATTGGAGTACTCAATATTCTGATTAAGCCGAGTTAATTAACCACCTTGACTGAATCCTCAATCACACACTGTCTGAACAAGATTCAGTCTCCAACCAAACTCAACCGATAACAAAGTGAGAATTTTCCCGATGAAGAACTTCAAACAGTCATTACGTAAGCCTTCTCTGCTTTTAACAGCCTTCCTACTATCTTTCCAATCAGGCGCACTGGCTAATCCGAATGCGATCGCGGCTCTGCAAAGTTCTGGAGCAATTGTCGGAAAAGACAACAAAACTGGCAAAGTCAATTTGGTCGGCTCTAACGGTCCTAACGGTCTCAAGCTTCCTGGTAATTTTCCCAGTCAACCAGGCAATCCCCAAGCGCAAGCTATGAATTTTGCCAAGGCTTATGCACCATTGTTTGGTGTCAAAAATGCCGCTACAGATCTTGTTGCCAAGAAGTCATTAAAAATTAATGGCGAGTCTATAGTTAAATATCAGCAAGTTTACAAGGGTATTCCAGTTGTAGGGGGTCAGATTAACGTTAATCTTGACAAATCTGGTAACTTACTGGCCATAACTGGTGAGGCAGCTGATAATCTTAATATCGATACTACTGCTAAAGTTTCTGCTGCCCAAGCACGGAACACGAGCTTAAAGCTTGTACAGAAATATTACAAGTTGGGTGCATCAAGTGTTAAAGTCAGCACCCCGCAGCTACACATTTATAAGCCAGGAATCATCGATCCTGGTGATGCTCAAAGCCCAGGTAAGTTAGTCTGGTTCGTCAAGGTAACTCCCATAAAATCTCAGCCACTCGAACAAATTGTGCTAGTGGATGCTCAAGCTAAGGATAAAGTTGTCCTCACCTTCAACAATATTCCTGATGCCAGAAATCGCCAAACTTACACAGCAAACGGGACTTCTAACTTACCTGGAACATTGGTATGTACTGAGACAAATACAACTACTAACTGTACAGCCGCGGGCACTAGTGATACAGCTAAAGCTCATACATATGCAGCTGATACTTACAACTTCTTCTTGAGTAACTTCGGCCGAGATAGTTTAGATGGATTTGGATTGCCCCTGGTCTCGACAGTGCGATATAGCCCGGACGGATTTCCTTATGAGAATGCCTATTGGGATGGTAATCAAATGGTCTATGGCGATGGACTGGCTAAGGCTGATGATGTTGTCGGTCATGAACTCGCGCATGGATTGACGCAATACACCTCTAACTTGTTTTACTACTATCAGTCAGGGGCGATTAACGAATCAATGTCCGATGTTTTTGGCGAATTCGTTGACTTGACGAACGCCAAAGGCAATGATACAGCGGCGGTTCGCTGGAAACTAGGGGAGGATCTTCCTGCTAGCATAGGCGTGATTCGGGATATGAAAGACCCAACATTGTTTGGTAACCCGGACAAGATGACGAGTCCCCATTACTACAAGGGTACTGAGGACGGTGGAGGGGTGCATTTCAATAGTGGCGTTAACAATAAAGCTGCCTACTTGATGGTGGATGGAGGTACCTTTAATGGCAAAACGATCACCGCGCTTGGAATTCCTAAAGTTGCCAAGATTTACTACAAGGCGCAAACTACTTATCTCACTTCTGGTTCTAACTACATCGATCTCTACAACTACCTTTACCAAAGCTGCACCAGCCAAATTGGTATAGCAGGAATTACAGCCGCTAACTGTACGCAAGTGAAAAATGCTCTTGATGCTGTCGAAATGAATCTGCAACCCGTTGCTGGTTTTCAACCTCAGGCATCTGTGTGTCCAGTAGGTAAGAACCCAGTTAACGCGTTCTTTGACGACGTAGAGGGGAGTAGCAAGTGGAATTTCTTGACCTTAAAAGGTTACAATCCCTGGAAGATTGAGACGGGCTATGCAGCTTCGGGCACGAATTTACTTTATGTTGAAGATGTTGACTCTCTCAGTGATTCAGTGGCCGTTATGAAGACGGGAGTCACCATTCCCGCAGGAGCGTTCTTGCACTTCAAGCATGCGTTTGGCTTTGAATTTGATAGTACCAATAACTATGATGGTGCGATTGTAGAGTACAGCATCGGTAGTACTGGCGTTTGGCAAGATGCAAAAGCTCTATTTGTAGAAGGTCAGAACTATAACGGCACCATCTTTAATGGTAGCGGTGCTGACAATCCCCTTAAAGGACGCACTGGCTTTACCAAAGAGAGTCATGGCTACGTTTCTAGCCGCTATAACTTAGCTACGCTAGCCGGAAAGGTTGTCCGTTTCCGCTTCCGTCAAGCTAACGATAATAGTGTTGGATCTCTCGGTTGGGTTCAAGACGATGTGCGGATTTATACCTGCCCATAACTTTAAAGCCATGTGCAAGTTCCAGGCAGAAAAGCACCACCATTAACAGAATGTGCAAGCGGTGGTTCCTAGCTAATCAAATAATCTCCTAAGATAGTTGGGCTTTTTAAACTAGTCAAAGGAGTTTAACTGACGGGGTTGTCACCCCGTCAGTTTTTTATTAATAAGTAGAGCCGCTTAATTATTTGTAGGATGGGTAGAGCGCTAGAGTACGCTTAGCGTTTCCACAGGAAACAACCCATCAAAGGTTTGCAACTGTTGGGTTGAGGTAGGAAACCCAACCTAGATTGGTATGAGAGTTTAATTAAGTTGACTTACTTAACTACCCTTCCTGAAATTTCACCTATTTTAGTCTTGGGATAAGCTTAACCCCTCTCCCCGCCTTAATGATGTGGCGCGGCACTTCGTGCTACGTAGCTTTACTCGCGCAAATAGCGCGATCGCTCTCTTTCACATTAGTATTAGTTTTGAGATAGTCATGCAGGCGATCGCAACCACGCTTTAACAAATCATCTATATCTAAATTCCACAAGATTACACCTGTATCCTCGCTAGCACCGATCAACTGTTTACCATCAGGACTAAAACTAACGCTGTTAACTTTACCTGCATATCCATTCAGCGTTTTTAGCAAAGTGCCATCGACTAGGTTCCAAAGCTTGATTGTGTTGTCAGCGCTGCCAGAAGCGAGAATTTGACTATCAGGGTTAAAACTGACACTGGTAACGCCATCGTTATGACCAGTAAGAGTTCTTAACAGAGTGCCATCAGGGACGCGCCAAAGCTTGATTGTATTGTCCCAGCTAGCTGACGCCAAGGTTTTACCATCGGGGCTAAAAGTTACGGATGCGATCGCTAATCCATGTCCTTTTAGCGTTTTCAACAGTTTACCATTGAGATTCCAGAGCTTCACCGTATTGTCATAGCTGCCAGATGCCAAAGTCTTACCGTTACGGCTGAAACTGACGCTGGTAACTCCATCATTATGTCCAGCCAAAGTTCTGATCAGATTACCTTTGGCGACATTCCAAAGCTTAATCGTTTTGTCTGCACTGGCAGAAGCGAAAATCTTACCATTACGGTTGAAACTGACGCTGGTAACTCCATCATTATGTTCAGCAAAAGTTCTGATTAAGTTACCATTGGCTACATTCCAAAGCTTGATCGTTTTGTCTGCACTGGCAGAAGCGAGAATTTTACCATTACGGCTGAAACTGACGGCAGCAATTATAGATGTATGCCCATTCAGGGTTTTGAGTAATAGCTTAGAGTTTCTATCATCTGTTCTCCACAGCTTGATAGTGTTATCCCAACCAGCAGAAGCAAATATGCGATTGCGGCTGAAACTAACACTATAAACACCACCGTCATAATTTTTCAGAATGCCATCTGCACTCCAGAGTCTCACCGTCTTATCCGCACTAGCAGAAGCCAGAATTTTCCCATTAGGACTGAAACTCACACTGAGAACCTCAGCTTTCTGCCCATTCACAGTTTTCAGTAAGCTACCGTCTTGACTCCAGAAGTTCAAAGTACCGTCTGCACTGGCAGAAACTAAAGTTTTACCATCAGGGCTAAAATTAACACTGTTAATGCGATCTCCATGTCCATCAAAAGTTTGAGCAGTTCCGTCTGTTACACTCCACAGCTTCACCGTCTTATCGCCACTAGCAGATGCAATAGTCTTACTATCGGGGCTAAACGTTATACTGTTGACTCGATCTCCATGTCCACTTATGGTTCTTATTAAGACACCATTTATACTCCACAACTTAATGGTTTTATCCTCGCTTGCAGAGGCTATAGTTTTACCATCTGGGCTAAAAATAACAGCATTCACCCAGCCACTGTGTCCATTGAATGTCTTGATAATGGTGCCATCTGCGCGCCAGAGTTTCACAGTTTGGTCACGACTTGCAGAGGCTATAGTTTTACCGTCCGGAGTAAAAATAACGCTATTAACCCAATCATTATGTCCAATTAAACTTTTAATTAAAGTGCCATTTGTACGCCAAAACTTGATAGTTTTATCAGCACTAGCAGAAGCAATAGTTTTACCATCAGGGCTAAATGTAACACTGGTAACTCGGTCTGTATGTCCAGTTAGCGAGTGCAGCAAACTCCCCTCTCGGCTCCAAATTTTTATAGTACCGTCATCACTAGCAGAAGCGATAAGTTGACCGTCAGGACTGAAGCTGACGCTATTCACTTTTTCGGTATGCCCCTGCAATCGGTTGCGCTCTTGAGTGTTATAAACTGACTGCTGTAGCGTGCTGGCGGTTGTGGCTTGAGTTTGGGCTAAATTGCTGGGTGCAATTATATTGCTGAACCGCATCAATTGTTTTAGCTGTTTTCCCGCCTTAACACTGGAAATTAGTGCTTCAAGTTGCTGATTAGATAACAGCAGTGCTTCCGAGGATGAATTCAAAGCTTCTATTTCCCTGACTTGGGCAGCTTGTTTCTGCCAGTAAGCCAACCCACCAAAGCCCATAGCTGCTATTCCCAACACGCTGATAACTGCGATCGCAGTTTGCGCCTGTCTTAATCTCCTTTTTGCCTGAAGTTGTTGCTGTTGCCTTGCTTCCAGACAAGCTTCTATAAATTTTTGGACATCTTCAGACAACTCATCCGTGTATTTGATATAGATGTCTTCTGCTTCCCCTAGTCGTACCCCCTGCAACAAAAAATCCGGCTGCTTACCGCTTTGTTTCCACAGCATTGCAGCTTGCTCAACTTGTCGCCGTACCCGCAAGTTAGCGCGATTTTCTTCTAACCACCAACGCAATGTTGACCAATGGCGAATTAGCACCTCATGGGCAACCTCCACTGTCACTTCCTGCTTCATTGCTTCTAGTAGCAGTTCATCTGACTCTGGCGGCGTTGCTGCTGAGCCTCGACTTTGCCCAGTAACACCCCCCTGTTCTAAATTGACGACTACAAGTTTGGCTGCGATTAATGCTTGCAGCGTTCTTTCTACCAGGGGTGCTGGGTATTTAGCCACAACTAAATCTGATTTAAGGATGCGTCGCTTTGTGTCTTCTGTGCTTTCTCCTAGCTGCGTCAACATCAGAAAAATCCACTGAGCGCAAGCTTGAGCTTTGGCATCTAAACTGTCGTAAACTGCCTGTGCCTTGCGTTCCAGCGCACCTTTAAGACCGCCAATTTGTTCCCGATATGCCTGTAATGTTAACTGGCCTGCTTGACGATGTTCCCATAGCTGCTCTAAGACAAATTCTAATAAGGGTAGATCACCTGCATCGCGATCTAACTCTTGCAAAAGCACTTCCACCAGCCCAGAATCAACTTTCAGCCCGACTTGTTCCGCTGGTTTGATAATTACTTGACGATAATCTTCTTCTATTAACCCCGGCGGTACTAATACATTTGACTGCTGGAGGTGCTGCGCTAGTTGAGGAATTTCTAAACAAGAGCTAATAAAGTCTGCCCGTAACGTGATTACTAACTTAAAGCGATCGCCTGCATACTCTAACGCCCCAAAAATAATTTCTAAAAACCGCTGGCGTTCTTCTGCTCCCGTGAGGGTAAACAGTTCCTCAAACTGATCCACAATTAAGACAACCATTGGCTCAGGTCGGGAACGCAGCCAACAAACTAAACCTTCTATACCTTGATATAACAGTCCCTCGATTTGCAACTGCTGGTGAGCTTTTTCCTTTGTCGTCCCTGCATCTACCAGTCTTCGGGCTAAAGCTGACAGGGGATGACTTCCAGGGCGAAAACTTTTTATCCACCATTGTTCGCTGCCGGGTAGTTGCTTGCCTGGGTTTAACTGTGCGGCTAATCCAGCATGAACTACTGAAGATTTACCACTTCCAGATGCCCCGACAACTGCTAAAAAGGCTCGATGACTAAGTTCATTGATGAGCTTCTGCGTTAATGCTTCCCGCCCGTAGAAGTATTGGGCATCTTCTTCTCCAAAAGCTTTTAGCCCCATATAAGGGCAAATTCCCAAATCAAATCCTTCGGGATTTTCTGTCCCGACTCTTCCCGGCAAGACTTCAATAACGCCGTGGGTTCCGGATAGCCAAATTTGAGGGGTGATCGCACTCCCTGCTAGATTTACTTGCAATTGGGCAATCCATCCGGCGACTGGTAACCCCACCTGCTCATCTGCTGCTTGCAGTGTTTCTAGTAAGGCTTGAGCAAACTGGTCGGGATCTGATGCCGTTGCGGCGGCGGCGATGAGGCATTGTCCCCGTTCCGATCCAAATTGTAAATCATCCACCCAATGGGCTAGGGAAGAGGCTTCTGGACAATCTAAGATGATGATTTGTTGAGTCATTTGGGAATTGCGTAGCTGTTGCCTCAACCATGAACGACTCAGGCGAATACCATCTCCTAATACCAGCCAAGATTCTCCTGCTTCTGTTTCCTCAATTCGTCCGCGCAAGTACAACAATACAGTGGCGATTTCTTGGGAGGAACCGACGCTGTAAATTGATGCTGACTTACTTTGTAATTCATCTGCGCCAATGTTTTGAGAGCGCAAACAAGTTTGTATGGCATCCCTGACTTCTGCCCAGGTTTTTCCAGAGCGAGACAAATATTTCAGTTCAAAAGCTCCGGCACCGCGTAGCAGTTTACTTAAAGCCAGGGTAGTCTGGTTGCCTGCTAACCCTTTTACAACTAAAGCTTGTCGCGGATATTGAGAACCTGCTCTCTCTGGTTTTAATCCCAGAATTAGTTCCCCAAACCCTTCCACAATTCGTTTGGGAGTTTGTAAAGGATATTCAGAATAAAGATGGCTTTCTCCTTTGCCGCGTTTTTGTTGATTAATTAAACGCAGTTGCTGATTAGTCTTATCAATATATTGCAGTGTCTGGTGATAAACATATTTGTAAAGCCCATCGGCCTCAATGACGCCCTGTGAATCTGCGGCTTCACCCCGCAATCCCCGCATTAAGTAGTAAGTAAACACTCCATGCCCTAATTCAGGGAACTCCCAAGATTGCTGAGTGCGATCGCACGATAGTAAAGCATAAAAACCCTTGCTTTGGGCTGCACGTTTCCCTAATACTTTCACTAGCTCAGGGGTAGGGTTAACCATGACTTCAGGCGATATCTCAACCCCTCTGCCCCCCTGCAATCTAGCTCCCCCTACTCCCCCTGCTTCCCTACTCCCCCTGCCCCTCTGCTCCCCATCTCCTGCCTTCCGCAGCGTCATGCCGCCACTATGACAAGCATCCAGCCAAATTATTTGCTGGCGAGCTGCACAGTTATCCAACTTCTGCAATAATTCCTGCAACTCTAGACCTGTAGCTAGAAGGTTATCCTTCTGTGTATCTCTTAGACACAAAACTGGCTGCTGAGTGTTTGGTTCGATTACTCCGTGTCCAGAGAAGTAGAACAGGATAGTATCTTGCGATCGCGCATCTGTGACAATTTGTTGGATACTGCCCCGAACTGCTGACAACGTGGGAGCTTGGGCGGCAAAATCGTGATAGGCGATCGCTGTCTTTTGAGGAAAACTCTGAGTCGCTTCTGCTAATGCTTCTACTAATCCCTGACAATCTAAAGCTGAGTAGCGCAGCGGCGGTAAACTCTCATCCTGGTATTGGTTAACGCCCACCAGTAAGAGCCACAACTTAGCTTCACCTGTTTCTAAGGCACGAGTAGAACGGCTAGTACCACGGCTGACGGGAGACATTTTGGCAACTTAATAGGATTACTTTAGAAATTAGGAGACTAAATATAGCAGTCCTAACTGATTCGTGAAATTGTCCCTTCTTTTCTTTCTTAGCGCTCTTTGGGTCTTTGCGGTTCACTCACAAATCAAATAGGATGACCATATCTGCGTTTATCTGCGTCTATCTGCTTTCATCTGCGGTTTAAAACTTCTTTAATCGAGGTTCTTATTCGTTTAGGGTCTGTCTGCTTACCTCAATTAAAGCCGCTTGCCAACAAGTACAAATCCTTCGCCCTTACTATACATACTTACAAATTTTTGTCAATAGAATTATTGCAAAAATAAGCTTTCTTGAGTTTTAACCACAGATGCACACAGATAAACACAGATTAATGAGCAATATTTTTATTGGCTTTTGCAAGGGATCTAATAGAGAAATCATATACTTGACCACAAGCGCTTAAAAACGCAAGATTTCCCGGTCGTAGTTTTCTGGCATTGGCTCTATTTCCCAAACTAATCCTTCGCCCGCTAAGAGTGCGACTTCAACGTAAAGCTGTTCTACAGCCGTTATTGCCGTATCTTCATTATTTTCAAATGGCTGTAAATCTTCAGTTAGTAGCCTTAATTTAAATCCACCAGGAATGAGAGCGCCCACAGATGAATTCCTCAGCTCAAAACGCCAGATATTTTCCTGGGGAGTACCTTGAGGTAGCACTTGTAACTCGTAATTTTGGCCGGCAATAACTAGCTGGCGAGATAGGGCGACGGGTGCAGATGCGAGTTCTACCCCACGCGCGCCTACCTGACTGGGTTGAAACTCAACTCTAGCCCAACCAACTTGTTGTGCGAGATCTGAGATGCCCGATTGCAACCATTGCAGAATCGACCGCTGTTCGGGGAGTCCTTGCCGCCGTTCAAACAACTGCTGCCGCCATCCTCCATGCGCCAGTAGCGCCCCCCAAAGTTCAAAGGGTACGGACAGCCGGGGCGTGGCAATTGAGGGATTGCCCAAACGCTGTATTAAGTTTTCTGCCTGTGCCTGTGGTAAGGCTGGCAGCGTTTTTATAGCGCTTTGGGTTGGTTCTTCTGGACAGAATTGACGAGCAACTGACAGGATATTGAGATCGTTAACTAAGTCGTCCTCATCTAAACAATAGGTGCGATCACCAACATCATAATGCCCGCTCGTCTTCAGTTGTCGGTGAGTTGTGTATCCCCAAATCCGCACCCAGCCATCATCTGGATTAACTTGCACTGCCAGATAATAATCACCCGCCCACTCAGGAATATCTACCCATTCTTGGGGCACGCGCAATTCGCTCAAGTCAATCGTCTCGCTGGGCAGTAGTACCAATCGAGTTGTACCTAACTTAATTGCTGTCCCGTTCACCAGATCCCAGATGCTGGGTAAAGCGGCACTATTGGGAAAAGCTTGAGCTGGCGAAGCATATTCTTCTTGCGCCCAGGGGAGAAAGGCATTGAGGGCAAGTCGATTCAAATAGGCATTCCAGCGGCTGCTGGGAGTGGAGAAAGACTGGCTCTGCTGCCAAGCTTGAGACTGAGTAGTTGGCGAGAGTTCAAGCCATAATTGAGCCGGATCGGCAGATGCTATAGGGAAGTTAAAAGTCATAACAGCTTACTCGATAGAGGATCTCAGATCGGCCTGAAAGTAGCCTTGGAGCCACTCGTCCAGCACGGCGCTGATACCTTTAAGTACATCTGAAGTGAGTGAAATATGCAGTGTTTCTTGGCTCCACTTAGCTAATGCACTCAGCAATAATTCTCTAGACTTAGTAAGCCGACGAGAAATGGTGTACTGTTTCATCTCCAGCTGCTTTGCCATCTGCTGCTGGGTAAGTCCTTGACCGTAATAAAGTTGCAACAGCTCTTGTGTTTGCTGATCGAAATTATCTAAAGCTGCTATTAAAACAGCATTCATTTGAGCTTGCTGAGACTGTCTGCTTTGTTCTTCTTCTTGAGTAATGATTGTTGTGAGTAATGACTCTTCCTGAAGTCCTGGCAGGTTATCGAGCCATTCCCCAGACTCTTGCCCCGGTCTGGGTGTATTAATGGAGGCTAAGGTCGGATATAGATAGGAGCGGGCTGCTTTAGCACAGGCTAGCATCCATTTTTCCACAATCTCAGCGCGACATTCGGCTCCAGGTGGGTGCAGTCTCACCAGGCGATCGCTATTGTAAAGCTTGGCGATCGCCTCCCAAGTATCGCGCTCTGGTTTGGAGAGTTGGCGAGTCGCACTAGCTTGAGTAGGCACATAAACGGTTTTAAAGCAATTCCAGGCTAAAAGATAACTGGCAATAGTTTCTGGAGATAGCCCAGCATTATGTAAAGATTCCTCTAGCCGCTTTTGGCTGAGCTTACGCAACAAAGCCCAATCCGAGCAGATATCCACTTCCTGACGTTGACGCAGGGCTTCTTTGATAATGCTGTTGAAAATAACACTGGCATAGTTTTTCAGGCTAAAGCCCTGCTTAGCATTAAACCCCTTGAGAACTTTATTGACTTGGGCGATCGCGATCTGAAAGCAGTCAGATAAAGTATGTTGGCTACTGGAAAAGCTTGCGATCGTTTTTTGGGCTGCCCAGTAACAGGCTTCTTGCAAGTAGGCGGACAGATGCCCTTCAGCCAGACTACCAGGCTGCGTCTGCCACACTTTGTACCAGTAAAGCGCCCAAAAGTTCTCCGAGGCTTCCGGGCGTGCTGACTGAGTTAGGCAACTTTGCATACTCCGACGCAATCTCGGAACCGTTGCCCAGTCCCTAAAACGATCTGCTTCAAATTGCAGGAAACTCGAAAAAATCTCAACAATCTCTTGACGAGAGCGCATGGAGCTACAGCTGACCTCTGAGGAAAGAAGTACTTTGTCGGTGGAACAATAAATTTAAGCCTATCCTCGCACAAAGCGGAGGCTTGTAGCCTCCTGGCATATTCCTTACGTTTAAGAACCTATCCGAAAAATAATGGTTGCGCGATCGCAAATGGCTAGCCCAGAAAACTCAGGGTGGCTTAAAGCCTACGCGAAAAATCCGTTTCAGTGACCCAATACCTACTGGTATCTGTGTTCATCTGTGTTTATCTGTGGTTAAAAATATCTTAAAACCGCTTTTCGGATAGATTCTAAGAGCGTGTTTGAAAAGCCACCCCTCTCCTACAAGGGGCTGGGGGAGAAGTCATTCATAGACACATATTGGATATTGAGACGGCAGGGGGGGCAGAGGGGCAGCAAGCCTCAGAGAACTTCCCCCATGCTTTGAGCTTGATTGTCTCTCCGCCCAGCTTCTACGGAATCTTTTTGCCTTTATTTTTGTCATCAGTATTAAGCCACCTGCTTAAAAACTGCATAAAAAAAATGAGCTATGACTATAAATTAACTAACATAGGGCTTCCCTAGAGGAACAAATGCACTTAGGTAGAGAAACAGCCCCAAATCGAATGTCATTCCGACAAATTTGCGGCTGACAGTTAGAGATTAGTAAAAAAAAGAGCCTACTAACCCACAACTATGACTACTTCCGCTTGCCGCCCCTAGCTTTAGGCATAGGGATGAGCTTAAGAATTCATTAGCTTTGGCTTGTGTTAACTGAATTTCTGTAATAGTAAATTATAGAGTGAACTTGAGAGGTAAGCTTTTGTGAAACGGCAAATTCGGTTATTAAATTTTGGGATAATCTTCGGTAGCCTTATAGGAATGGTTTGGATGGGTCCTGTGCTGGCTCAGCAGAACGCACTACTAACTCGCGCTCAAGTATACAAGCTGTTGAATAATGTACAACTGCTTATTAAACAACAGCCTCCACGCCCAGCCAAAAAATCAGATCCTCTATCTCCTCAAGACGAACTACAGACAAAAGCACGCTCAATGGCGGAACTGCTATTTAATGAAGGTTCTCTAACCCGAATTGATCAAAATTCCAGGTTCAGATTTCTTCCAGGGATGCGTCGCTTTCAGCTGAGAAATCGTATTGCCATGACTGAAACAATTTTTCAGCTTAACGAAGGTGCTGCCTTGGCAATGATACCACCTGGTAGTGTAGGAACAACGTTAGAAACACCTGATAGTAAGATTGAAATACTATCTCCCTCCTCTTCCGCAACCTCCCATCTACCTTCGCCATCCAGAGGAAGCAGTGTGCTAGTTGCTATGCATGGCTCTCTAGAAAACATAGCAAAAATAGTTCTTGCTGATAGAAACTTTACAAAAGCTGCTCAAGAGGACAGAGGCGCAGTTACCGCTGCTGAAGATGCAAATTTACTTTCCCCACCAGATCGAGCCAGCGCGCTGATGGTTATACACGATCCTGCAAGTAATAAAACACAAGTTTTTGCTCTTACTAATGGCAGCATTAAAGTATCAAATTTACAGGGAATAAACACTGTTCCTCTACAAGGCGGTGAAACAGTGTCAATAATAAGTGGCAATGTAGGAGAGGTTAAAGAATTTGACTTAGAAGCTTTTTATAAAACTAATAAACTAGCTGCTGGTTTGGGCCCAGGGCAAGAAAATATAGTTGCTCAAGAATCTATTGAAGTTCAACAGACTCTGAATACAGTTCGGGCGCAAACTATACCAGCATTAAGAGATCAGCAGAGGAGAATAAGGGGAAGTGGATTTAGAGACACTTTTTTAAGTGATGCCCTTAGTGGTGGAGATAGCGGCTTTGATGGTCAAAAAGGAGAGTCCTCATTCGTCTTTCTGAACGATCGGACGATCGCAGGTGGTACTTTTACAAGAACAAGTAGAAACACTGCTATATTCACAGATGATGATGGTAGTGTTACCAACATTAGTGTAGATTTTCAGGAAGGTACTATCACCATCAATAATAATACTGGCAAAACTAGTACTATTGGCTTGAGTGGTAATAACGTTGCTGGTACAGTGATTGGTACTTTGGGTGAAGCCACTAGAATTGAGGTTTTTGATGTAGGAGGTAAAGAACCTTCTATTGGTAGCTCTTTTCGCGGAACTCTAACAACCGGAATTGCACCGGATCGTTAGCATCACTAATTTGGCAATATAGGAATTGGCTTTTCTACTAAAAAACGTGAGTGTAAATTGTGAGGAGACAATATTTTTTAATTGTAGCTGTAGCTTCAGCATTCTCTGTAGGTATGCCAGCGATCGCAGTTGAGCAGACGGCTTCAGCTATTGAAAAAGATGAACGCTTGCCTAAAGATTATTTGCCAATAAATCAGAACTCAATATCACTTGCGAGTACATCTAATTGTTTAGACTGTAGCAGAGTAGGAGAAGAGAGAGACAGTAGGATATTAGTTCAAGTGCCAAAATCGCTCAATACCGAAATAGCCGAAATTAAGATCATCCCCGAGAACAATCAAAATCTAGAATCTCCCAAACTTGGCTCCCAAATTAATAATCCCAAACCCCCAATCTCAAATCTCAAATTAATTGACATTCAAGTAAATATAACTAGCTCTGTAAATCAAGTTGTAGACAAAGTAGCTCAGGTAAACTTAGAACCAGTAACTCTACCATCTGCTACTACAAATACGCCAGTTGTGGGAGATAGAATAGCACCCACTATTATTAATCAAAATAGTACTGAAAACCTGGAAATTAGTTCACCTGATAACAACATGCTTCAGGTGACTTCTGTATCCCAGTTATCGGATGTGCAACCGACTGACTGGGCGTTTCAGGCGTTGCAATCTTTAGTAGAACGCTACGGTGCGCTAGCGGGTTATCCTGATGGCACATTCCGAGGCGATCGCGCCCTAAGTCGCTACGAATTTGCAGCTGGTTTAAATGTAGTACTGGAGAAAATTAGTCAGCTAATTGGCTCAGGTGCAGCAGATACAGTCAGGGAAGAAGACTTAGAAACCCTACAAAGACTGCGAACAGACTTTGCCACTGAATTAGCCAATTTAGGCAGCCGTGTTGATAATCTTGAAGGGCGTATTTCTCAACTGGAAGCGCGCCAGTTTTCTACCACAGTCACTTTGGGCGGACAAGCTATCTTTGGACTAGCAGCAGGTTCTGGAGGTAAGCCACCTGGCAAAGGCGAGGCTAACGCAGTTCTGAATTATCTGACACAGTTACAACTTGCCTCCTCTTTTACTGGCAAAGATGTTCTACGGCTTGGGCTAGTAGCAGGTAATTTTAGCGATCGCGGCTTTGCCAACCCTAACGCATTCAACACCAACATGGCTTTGCTTTCTTATCAAAGCGACTTAAAAAACGATCTGGAATTAAATTCCTTAGAATATCGGTTTGCTGGTTTAGGCGATCGCGTCGTCTTTACAGTCAAGCCTGTAGGCTTTAGCTTAAGTAGTGTTTTGACAAACAACTCCCCATATGATAGCCCCGGTGAGGGTGCCGTTTCCCGTTTTGCTGGCTCGACTCCCGTTTTTAAAATTGGAAATTTGGATGCAGGTGTAGGCTTTGATTGGCTAGTTTCTAATCGCGTGCGCTTGCAATTTGCTTATGGCAGTAGAGATGCCAATATTAGCACCGAAGGTTTATTTTCAGGGGGGCATAGAGCTTTGGGAGCGCAGCTTCTACTCAAGCCTACTGATAGGCTCATCACAGGTTTATCTTATGTAAATGCTTTTTCCAGCGATGGTAGATTAGACACCTTTACAGGAAGCAATAATGCTGATGTTTCTGGGGGTTTTAATGAGCCTGCCACAATTCATGCCCTCGGCGGTACTCTGCAATGGCGCTTAGCTGATAACCTTACCTTTGGAACTTGGGGAGGGCTAATATTAACAGATTCTCTGAAATCTGATGCGCTGGCACTTAGTAGCACTTACCTATTTTCTTTGGGTTTATCAAATCCATTTGGAAGACAAGGAGATTTGCTCGCATTTCTATTTGGTCAACCGCCTAAATTACTGGGTGGCGTTTTAATTGAGCGTGTAGATGAGGGCACCTCACTTCACTATGAAGCTTTTTACCGCTTCCGGTTGAACGATAACATATCAATTACACCCGGTTTTTTTATGGTTACTGACCCTGGACATATTTCAGAAAACAATAATATTTTCTTAGGAACCATTCGTACTACTTTCAGCTTTTAGTAAACTTGTCCATGCTCGTTTGAAGCGATAGTATAGCAATTAGCTTTTATAGCAATTAGCAATTAGCAGTTAGCTTTTAGCTTTTAGAGCCGCACCATGCGAGGGTGCTTGGGGGTTCTTGTCGGTTGTCCAGAGCCTTTATGGCAACTGCTAAAGCTTATGAGAATTGTTTAATCATATAGCAGTCGCCATAAGGGAAGAGTGACAATAGACCTCAACTCTATGCGCCCTCCAAGTGCTGCTCTCACGCTTGAACGGCTATTAGCTAATTGCTCAGGACTTACGCATAGATCCCCCTAAATCCCCCTTAAAAAGGGGGACTTTGAGCGTTCCCCCCTTTTTAAGGGGGGCTAGGGGGGATCAAGGTTTTAGGCTTTTAGTGCGTAAGTCCTGTTGCTAATAGCTAACTGCTAATTGCTATAACTTCCCTTACTTGCTTCCACAGCTGGTCGGAGCTAAGTGCCGGTTCTTGACAACTCAGCCCCTGGCAAACTAACCCTACGACGTTAGGCGGCAGATTTGTTTCTAAGGCAACAATACCAGTAGGCAGGTACTGAGGTACTAGGAAAGCTATCTGCTCTCTTGTAGTGCGAATTAAAGTACAGTAGCGATACCAATCGAGGGCTGCAAATAAGCCTGGACAAGCTTGAGGCGATCGCTGCATGACGCTGCTAAAAGCTCGCAGGCCTTGCTCTACTCGGTCGAGGTACTGGAGGTCTTCTGTAAGCAGGGAAAGACGTACCAGATTAGCGATCGCCACTCCATTTGCTGCGGGTGTGGCATTATCGCTATAGCTGCGCTCCCGCACGATCAGGTCACGACCAGCATCATCATCGGTGTTATAGTACCCTCCCAATTCTGTACTCCAGAGGAATTCATCAAATTCTTTTTGTACCTCAATCGCCTTTTCCTGCCAAAAGTTGGTGATGGGTGCTTGGGAATTAGCAGCCTCCAGTCTCAGGGACGCTTGGTGTAAATCTAGCAAGGCTTTGATAAACAAAGCATAATCTTCCGACTGAGCGAGGACAGCTGGTTGACCCTCGTAGTTGAGTCGGTGGAAGCGCCCATCAACCCATTGATTGTCTAGGATAAAATTTGCCGCCCCTACTGCCACTTGCAAGTACTGTGGCTCCCCAAACACGGCGTAAGCTCGTGCCAAACCGGAAATCATCAGGCTATTCCAGGCGACAATCATTTTAGTATCTGTGACTGGTGGAATCCGACCCGACCAGTTGTTAGTCTTTGCTTCCTGGTTATTACGGGCTGGTGGAAACGTCTCTAAATCTTTTGGTGACGCACCATAGCGGGCGGCAAATAGTTTTACTAAAGCGGCTTCTATTGTGTCACTCAGTTGGCCTGGATGACGTCGTTGCAATACATTTTGACCTTCAAAATTACCGCTGGGCGTTACAGTAAACTGCTCTTGCAGTTCTGCTAGTTCCTCGCTGGTGAGTAGCTGTTCGAGTTCGCTATAACTCCAAACGTAAAACGCCCCTTCTTCTGGCTCAAATGCCGCTGGTTCGGTGAAGCTGTCCGCATCCTGGGCAGCATAAAAATAACCTTCAGGTGCCGTCATTTCTCGCTTGAGCCATTGGACGGTTCCGGCGATCGCTCTTGCAAATGCCGCTTCCTGGACACCTGCACTCCACAAAGAAGCTAGGTACTCAACAATCTGACCATTGTCGTAAAGCATTTTTTCAAAGTGAGGCACTGTCCAGGTGGGGTCAACAGTGTACCTGTGAAATCCACCAGCTACATGGTCATAAATGCCCCCCAGTGCCAAATCTAATCCCCGCTGGGTGCAGATTTTTTGCCCGTCATATCGGGATTCAAAATTAAACCGCGCGCCTCGCAGTGCCAACTCTGCATGAGGCATCATCGGGAAGCTAGGGCCGTAACCGCCAGCAGTAAGTACACCAGTATTGCTCTCTATGCCTTGCTGTAGGAACTCATCGCTTTGTAGGGATGCACCGCCGTCTGCTTCCAATACAGCTGCTTGCTGGAGATAACCGAGAAGTTCTTCTTTTAGCGATCGCACCTTCGCTGTTTCTGTGTAGTAGTACTGACGAATTGCTTGCAGCACTTGCAAAAATCCGGGGCGTCCGTAGCGAGGTTCTAAGGGAAAGTAGGTGCCACCGTAAAAAGGCACCAAATCATCCGGGGCCAGAAATACATTTAGGGGCCAACCGCCTTCACCTTTCATCATCTGCAACGCCTGCATATAAATGCTATCCAGGTCCGGTCGCTCTTCCCGATCCACCTTGATAGGAATAAAATTGGCGTTCATATATTCTGCGATCGCCGCATCAGAAAATGCCTCTCCTTCCATCACCGTGCACCAATGGCAGCTGGAGTAGCCAATTGAAAGGAAAATCGGCTTATTGTCACGGCGGGCGGTTTCTAGAGCTTCGTCACACCAAGACCACCAGTCAATCGGGTTTTCTGCGTGTTTCCGAAGGTAGAGGCTTTGCGTTTGGGCAAGGCGATTGCTCATAATGGACAGCTGCTCGTCAATGAGTACTGAAACCTTTCTCTTGCAGTCTAGCGTGACCACTAAAGCGATCGCTGTGTATTACGTTAACCTCTTCTCCCGCCTGAAGTAGGGGAATTGCACGCAGAATAGGAGAGACGTTCCGGCGGAACGTCTCTCCTATTCTGCAAATCTTGGCAAAACTTAGAAACTAAACGTGGTGCGGATAGTTCCAATCACGACATCATCATTGTCATTATTGTGATCCGGAGCAGTCAGCCAGATAACCCCAGGTGTAATGGCGATATTATCTGTCAACTGATACTGGTACAACCCTTCAATGTGCAGTGAAGTATCTTTATCCTCAAGAAACTTGAGCGAATCACTAGCACCAGTAACCTTAGGTTCCATTCCTACAATAATCCCTGCCACGCTGCCCTTTTTACCCAAATCGGGAAAGGCCAGGGTGAGTGCATAGTTCCAGATATTCAAATCTCCTGAGCCAATTGCCCCTCCCAACCCAGAGCGGAGGCGGGAGTCAGTATAGCCCACCCAACCACCGATGACAAATTTAGGGCTAAGTTCAAAGGATGCCTCTAGACCGTAAGAATTGCCAGAAATAGATACCTCCGAGCCAGCGAAAGGTTGTAACGCCGCTGGCAAATTTGGGTTGTCTAGTAAGGCTGAACGCAGATTAGCACGATTGCTACCAGCAGTAAGGTCATTGTTGTAGGAGCGAACATACGTTAAGCCAAGGGTAAGCTTGTCAAACGGTTTGATGGTTAGCTGTGCTAATGCCCCATAAGGGCCATTGAATAAACCACCACCTTCTCCAGGGTTCGCTGGATCGCTGGCTAAATAACCTAAGCTCAGTTCTAAGTTGTCACTAAACTGGTGCTGCACTCCTATCCCAGCACCATCAACTAAGTAATAAATCGGGTTGCGAGTCCCAAAGTTAGAAAGGGCACCCAAATCGCCATCACCATCAAGGTATGGGTTTACTGTATTGGTAAAGTCATCAGGTGCCCCAGCATTAGCTTCAAGAACAACTGTTGTCTTCTCACCGATGGGGAAACTATACAACAGGGCATCAATTTCAATATCATTACTGTTTCCAGTGCCGAAAGTGTCGCCAGCAAATTTTAGGTCGCCTTCTGGTGTGAAGGTGGAAGTGCCGGAAAATGCATCGAGATTTAGCGCTTGGAGTCGGGTTCTTAGAACATCTTTGCCTGTGAAGCTAGTGTCTAAATCAAGGCGAGTTCGCGTTCCAAAAATAGCTACATTATCTATTTCTTCGCCTAAGGCATTTTCTCCCGTTGCCACACCTGTCAAACCAAAGATGACTGTACCACTCAGCTTTGTAGTGGTGGAAAATTGACGCTGTTCTATAAAAGCGGTGCGACTTTCCAGGTTATCTACCCGTGTGCCTAATGTTGTCAGTTCTGTACGAAACTCCTGACTCAGCCGTTGCAGTGCATCAAAGTCTGTTCGGGAAACGACATCTGCTCCGTTAGCAGCAATCAAGCTTTCAATTTGCCTGAGACAGGCGTTTAAACCAGCGGCAAATTCATAGCGGGACAGTGCCCGGTTGCCGCGATAAGTGCCATCTGGATAACCTACCAAACAACCATATCTCTGCACCACCCGATCTAGGGCTTCATAAGCCCAGTCAGAAGGTTGCACGTCTCGGAACTGAGAAGCGTTGGTAATTTGACCCATAGGGTCATCGACATTGCTTTCGTTGCTGTAGTGCTGGAGTTGTTCCAATACACTGGTATCAGCAGTGGTGGAGGTTGGGGCAGTGGGGGTAGGTTTTTCAGCTATTTCAGAAGCAGCTGGCGTAGAAATGCCACTAATCGCCTCTGTACGGGCCATGGCAATCCCTGCTTTTGTCTGAAAATCTGCAACAACTGGCGGCTCAATATTCGTCTTTTGGGTTGTAATAGCCACCTTAGCAGCAGTGGCAGATAGGGTTTCTGTTTGGCTCTGGACTTCTTGCGTCTTCACCGTTGGAGTTTGGGTGGCGATCGCTCTTGGCGTCGGCGAAGCGATGGCACCAGCTGTTGCAAAAACCAGAAACACCCCAAAAACATCTGCTCTAACTAGCAGGGAATCCCACAAATTTTTAGACATCTACTCTCCTCAACACCATTCAAATAGCTCTTACGTCATTTTTTGAGCTAAGGAGACTTTTGCACAGAGCGAGCTACCAGTGCGATGCCCCACGGGGGCTTGTATCTCCGCTTTAGGGAGCCACTGGGTAAACGCGATCGCACTAAGAGTGCTGGGTAGATGCTTGGAGGATTTCTTCCGATAGAGCTACGTTACCTAAAACCCTTGTAGAGACGCGCCATGGCGCGTCTCTACATTCTTTATCAAGAAATTTGGGTCTAAAACCCCGTCATAGAAAGGTTAGTAATCCTAAAACTTTCAAGGCAAAACGTGCCAAGCTCAAGAAAGCTCAAAGGGCACTTAGCCGCAAGCAGAAGGGATCTAACAATCGATATAAGGCTTGCCTAAAAGTCGCTAAAGTTCACGAAGAAATTAGTAATGCTCGCAAGGATTACATACACAAGCTGACTACTCGGCTGGTACGCGAAAATCAAACGATCGCAGCCGAAACATTAGCTGTGAAGAATATGATCAAGAATAGGAGACTAGCCTCTTCGATCAGCGATGCTAGCTGGGGTGAATTGACTCGACAACTTGAGTACAAGTGCAACTGGTATGGTCGCAATTTTATCAAGATTGAGCGGTGGTTTCCTAGTTCAAAGCGATGCGGCGAATGTGGTCACATCGTTGAAAAAATGCCTCTAAATATCCGTGATTGGACGTGCCCAGCTTGTGACACTAACCATGATCGTGATGTTAATGCAGCTAAAAATATACTCGCCGCTCTTTCTCTTGCGGTGAACGTCTGTGGAGCGAACATAAGACCTGAAGGACATCAGTCCAGAGGGCGGTTGCGAGAAACCCCTGAGCGCAGTCAAAGGGGAAAGAAACAGAAACCTAAGTCGTGAGTCTTAGGAATCCCCGTACCTTTTAGGTTGGGGAGGATGTCAACCTTGCTCATCGATGTGTTCTGCAACAGATCGATAGAGGTCGAGGACATGATGATCTTGAAGGTAATAAAAAACCTTGCGTCCCCGCTTGCGGTAGCTGACTAATCGCATTGTTCGTAAAGACCGCATCTGGTGGGAAACGGCTGATTCGCTCATGTTCAGCGCTGCTGCCAAGTCGCAGACACAAAGCTCCTTCACCGCCAGCACCGAGAGAATCCGCAAGCGATTAGCATCTCCCAAGAGGCTAAAGAACTCTCCCATGCGTTGCGCCTTCTCTATACTGAGAATTTCGCCCTGTAGGTGATGGCAGTCCTCAATGTCAATAGGGTGTGGCGGATGACAATTGAGATTTTCTGCCTTTTGAATCGAATTAGTTCCAGTCCCATGAGATGGAAGGTGAGCGGACATCTTGCTCCTGCACTTGACAATCTTGAGCCAATTACCATACTGAGACATCTGCCGCTGCTGTTTACGGCTAGCTGAGTCAAACAATTTGAGATTTTAGATTTGCCTTGCCCACAAGGGAGGAGGCTTAGCCTAAATGTTAGATTTTCCTCCTTTGTCGCCCACAAGAGCGAAAAGCCCTGCCCAAAGCGGTGGTAAGAGAGCAGGGCAGCTGAAGTTTAGCAGTTACAACCGTCGTGACCGCAGCTTTCTTCATCCGCATGGCCGTTAGCGCAAGCATGGCTGCAATAGTACTTGCCATCTTGTTCCATGGCTTCACCGATGTTAACAACGCAAAGACAGGACTCACAGGCACATTTCATTGAGGTTACGGTGGTCATGGTTTCCTCCTAATCACTTTTCTCTTTTACTATAACATCTGAACATATATTCATAGGTTTTTTGTCTTGCGGATAAACGCTTGCCAAAAGCCGCTCAATTTGCTAATTTAATAAAGCGCCAAAAATCACTTGCCGGGATAGCTCAGTTGGTAGAGCAGAGGACTGAAAATCCTCGTGTCGGCGGTTCAATTCCGCCTCCTGGCATAAATCAGAACTAGAGCTTAACGACTAAACCCCCGACGCCGCTTTGATTAAAGCTTTATCGGGGGTTTGGCGTTGCCGCCGTGCAATTTTACAAGTGATGGGTGTAAATTACACCAGTTGACTATCGTTTGACTATCAGCTCAAAAAATTAAAGCGGTCTGCTATATTTTTGCTGCGGTTTATCATTAGCAATTGCTAGGGCTGCTCCCAGAACCAGAAAGGTTGAGGTAGCCACTAAAAATGCTAAAGATACGTTGTCTATTAGGGCGGGAGCCACATATTGTTCGTAGTCCGGTTCAAATATCGCTGCTGCCATTCCTGTATAGTGCATTGAAGAAACCCCTGCCCCCATGACTATGGCAGTAATTAGTTGCAATTTCTTATTAACCCGCCTACCTACAGCCCCAAACTTCAGAAAAAGAAACAGAGCCACCAGTGACACCACAACAGCAATCCCTACCGAGAGGAAGAACAGGGGGGGATTGTAGTGGGTGATTGCTTGCATCTTCATAGCTGCCATTCCAATGTAGTGCATGCTGGCGATGCCAATCCCCATAGATGCTGCACCCGCTATTAACATAACTGGGTTGATGGTGGGACGACTGACAATAAAGAATGCCTGAAAGGATGCGGCAATTGCCGCCAACAGAGAGATGACCACTAACAGTAGGTTGTAGCTGATCTTCACTGGCAGCGAGAAAGCTAGCATTGCCACAAAGTGCATAGACCAAATGCCAGTCCCCATGGCGATCGCACTTCCTATCAACCAAGAATTATCGTTTGAGTTCTTGACTTTGGCTGCCATCTCTAGGGCTGTGTACGACGCTAAAACGGCTATCAATGCAGAAATAATTACTAGGGGAAGATGGTAGGTATAATTCATTGTAGATGTAAATTTTCTGTTAATATAAGGTGCCCATATAGATGCTCCAACGAGAAAACAGTTAATAAAAATTAACATTTGGGAAGAGTATGATGACCAATCAGCATAAATTATTTGCGCTGTAGTCTTGGTGAAGGGGACTGATGACAAAACCCCAAGCAGAAATTAAGTGACGCGATCGCAAATTGTGAGTGGTGAGTGGCTTGCAATAGGTCAGCAGCGAGTAGAACATGAATGGGTCGTAATGCTACGCTAACCATCATGCTTAGTAAGTAACTAAAGCCGTCTCATGCCAGTGCTTCGTTAACTTGAGCCTACCCTGCTAAGGGGACAATTTGCTGGGGTTGCGCTAACTGATCTGGGTTGAGTAAAAATAGAGGTGGTTCATCGCCCTGAGATTGAACCATTAATGAGCTTACACACTGAATATTTGCTTCAGAAGTATAACCTGAAGGCAAAGGTGCAAAAGCCGATTCAGGCACCCGACGTAGCAAAGGCAGCGAATCAATTGGTAAACCAACTAATTGACCTTGAGAACTTTGGACTATTAATAAGAAGCGTTGTTCCTTACTATCTTTTGGTTGCGGAACAACACTACTATTACTTGTATTTGGGGATAAAGGCTGGGATGTTTTTTCTCGAAAGATACGGCGTCCTACATCTACGACTAATAATTCTTTGTCCTGATAAATAGCTACGCTCACTCCTGTTGACTGGGGATCTCCGTAGACATTAGGCATAGGCAAAACTTTTTGTACTGACTTGGTAGGCAAAGAAAACAATTCCTGCCGGATGCGAAAGACAAGTAAATGCTGGGTAGCTTCAGTTTGCTGTTGAGCCAAACGGCGCGATCGCAGTGGAGATATAATAGCCATAAATTTTTATTACAAAGTAGCAGGCTGTGGTTGATTTTGAAGTAATTGCTTCAGGGTTTGGAGTAATTCTTGTTCTTTGTAAGGCTTAGAGAAATAGGCCTTTGCGCCCAAGTCCATTGCTAGGCGACGATGTTTGTCCCCACTGCGGGAGGTGAGCATAGCAACGGGCAATTCCCTAAAAGCGGGATACGATTTCAGACGACCTAAAAAGCCATAGCCATCAAGCCGAGGCATTTCAATATCACAAATAACAACTTGGACTTCCAATCCCCCAATAAGTTTGTCCAGTGCGTCTTGACCATCTTTCGCTTGTTCTACTTCGTAACCAGCTTTTTCTAAGGTTAATGCTAAAAAGCGACGCACGTTAATCGAGTCATCTATAATCAAAACCTTGTTTCTCTGGCTTTCAGATATCCCCGACTCGCCAAGCCGCCCTGACTCTAAGCCAAGTTGAGCTAGCCGTCTTTGTGGTGTCCCGTTTAAACTGGATGATTTGCTAGAATTAGCAAGCCAGCTTAATAAGGCTGAGATATCTACAAGCGGAGCGATTCTACCATCTCCTAGCACCGCACAGCCAGCTAGTCCGCTAGGCAGGGAGATAGTTCCTTCAACTTGGCGAATAGTAACTTCTTGTTCTCCCCAACAGCGATCTGTTTTGATCCCAAACAACTGGGAACCTTGAGTAACGATCAACACTGTTGGCTCATTTATACTCGGCGTTGCTTCAGCATCAACTGTTTTATGAGGGCAGTTAAACTCCAGCCATTGACTCAGGTGAACCAGGGGTACTAAATAGTCTTCCCAGTTGAGGACTTGGCTTTCTCCCGATGTCAATAGCAAATCGGATTCTGGTAAAATCATTTCTTCAATAGCATCTCGGGGAAATGCCAATAGCATCCCATTGCTCTCTACCAGTAGAACTCGCATCACAGAGAGAGTAAAAGGAACGCTGATAGTAAAGGTGGTTCCTACTCCTAACTCGGTATCAACTTTAATGTCGCCGCGCACTTGTTTGAGATTGGTACGAACGACATCCATGCCTACACCACGACCAGATAAACTGGTAACTTTCTCTGCGGTAGTAAAACCCGGCTCAAAAATCAGTTCTAGAAGTTCTTTATCACTAGCTGACGCGAGTTCAGCAGCATCAAGACCCATTTTTTGAGCTTTTTCACGAATTTTTTCTAAATCGATGCCACCACCATCATCGCTAATAGTAATTAGCGTCTGGTTGCCCCGATAGGCGGCTCTAATTTCAATCGTACCTTGAGAAGGTTTGCCACTCGCTTGACGGGTTGCGGGGGGTTCAATGCCGTGATCGAAGCCATTGCGTAGCAAATGCATTAAGGGATCGCTGAGAGCCTCAAGAATGGTGCGATCGATCAGGGTAGCACTGCCATACATTTTCAGTTCGACGCTTTTTCCATACTGTAAGGATAGATCCCGCACTACTCTGGGAAATCGCCCCACGACATCAAACAGAGGGCGCATCCGTACCTGGGTTAAGCTACTTTGCAGTTGTTTAGAAGTTCGGTTGAGTTCGCGGGCAGTTTGATCAGTATCTTCAAGACTAAGTTCAATATCAGTTGTGACTTCTTGAATCTGGACAAGGGTTTCCATCACTTCCTGAGACAGCAAGTGGAGGTCGTTGTATTGATCCATTTCCAAGATGTCAAACCTGCCATTAACAGTTGAGTCAGTAATGGCGGCAGAGTTTAAAGCATCAAAACTATTCTGGGGTTGGCTATTTTGATGTTGAGTATTTTTCTTGGGTAAAGCTGCTGCAACTAAAGACGGTACACCAGAGACCATCGCCGCTTGAGTTGCCACTTTGTCGTAGCCACGACCTAGTTGAACATTAGATTTTTCTAGAACCTGAACCCGGCGACTAAGAAGGCTGACTAATTTGCGTAAACGTCCTAAGCGTATGTCTAAGCTATTGCGGGAGATGGTCAGTTCTCCGAATAAATCGTTGAGATCGTCGAGCTGTTTGACAGGTACTCGAACTGTATTTTCCTGCTTTTCAGGAACATGAGCGGCTGGGGTAGACTCGGCTTTAAGTCCTGATGGGGCAGAGGAGACTATTTTGGGTTCTACAGTTGGGATAATATCACTTTTAGGCGATATTAAAATCTCTGGGACAATAGGCTCTGCTGCTGTGATATTTGGTATAGCAAGAGAACCAAGTACATCAGCAAGATCATCATTGGTAGTTGCTGTAGGAGACTCAACCTCTAAGTTGAAGATATCTTCTGTGGAGAGAGCTGCCGCCAGGTTTGTAGAGTCTTCAGTTAAACTGAATAAATCTAAAAGAAGATTGTCGTTAGTTGGGGATAAATGAGCTAAATCAATTTGCTCATTAAAAATGTCTTCTATTTTTTCTGGTGCATGAGAATTTGTCTTTGCCTCAGAAACACTCTTCAAATTTAGCTCGCTAGGTAGGCTATCAATTTGACCCACCAATACCAAAGCTTGCGATCGCCGCCACAACTGTAAAGCCAGAGTAGCAATTTCTTCAACTTGTTCCGGAGCCGTTTCTAGGTGTTGGCTAACCGAGTTACAGAGGCTGCTAAAGGCATGAAGCTCTAGCATTTCGCCCAAACCACTAAGCTCTTGTGCCAAAATTGAGCATTCTTCAAGTAAGCAGGGCTTTTCTGGATCTGCTAACACAGATTCTAAACGTTGCAGACAACCTTCTACTTCAGTTTGAAATAGTAAAGTTATCATGTCTTGCCCATCTTCTGGCATCTCGGTCATGAAATCCTCAACTTGAGGATCGCCAAGACGTTCATATAAGCTATCAAGAACGGGATTAACCTGAATAGCTAACCACTGCTCCTCAATAGCTTTTCCTTTCAGATACAAAGCAATTACTTGACGCATATAATCAACTGCCATCAGCAGTTGACTTGATAACTCATCGTCTAAAGATTCTTTCTGCGCCTTTAAAACTTTAAAGGAATCTTCTAAACGGTGAGCTAGCTGGCTTAAAGCCTCAAAACCCATCATTCCTGCGCCACCCTTAATAGAGTGAGCTGCCCGGAGTGCCGCATCCATTTGCTCTTTAATGCGGCTGAGGTCTAATTCTAGCAAGACGGATTCGATGGTATTTAGGTAATCCTGAGCTTCTTCTAGAAATTGCAGCCTAATTTCCGCTTCTTTATCTTGGGACATAGCTTTAGGAGTCTATCTCTACTTTGAATGTACCCACAGATTCTTGCAATTGTTGCGCCACTTCTACAGTTTCTTGGAGAGAGCCAGAAACATTGCGAGAGGAATTGGAAGTGCGTTCAGCAATCTGGGCAACATCCGTCATCGACTCTCTGATGCCTTCAAACATTTGAGACTGAGACACTGTAGCTAGAGAAATAGATTCAACTAACCGATCTATCTGGCGGGATACGTCTAAAATTTTCTCTAGACTGTTCTTGGCATCTGCAACTAAATGAGTTCCTTCTACGACTTGGGTAGTGCCTAGTTCCATCGCTTGAGCCACTTCGCTGGTCTCTTGCTGAATGTTATTCACAATCTTTTCAATTTCCTCAGTTGCTGCTGCGGACTGAGCGGCTAGGGCACCAACTTCTTCAGCAACTACTGCAAAGCCTCGACCTTCTTCTCCAGCACGAACGGCCTCAATACTGGCGTTGATTGCCAGCAAGTTGGTTTGCAGGGCAATTTGGTTAATCAGGGAAACAACTTTAGAAATTTGTTGGGAAGCTTCGCCCAGACGCTTGACTTTTTTGGCTGTTTCTGATATAGTATCCCGCAAGCTCAAGATACTTTGCACAGTCCGATCCACTGCCACCCCTCCAGCTTCTGCGGTAGTAGAGGCAGTGCGGGCAACTTCGGCAGCAGATCTGGCATTTTCTGCTACTTCTTGAACCGAAAGCGTTACCAACTCAACTGAATTAAGGGTAGTGGCAATCTTATCAGCCTGCTGGAGCGCTTCATCAGCTAGCTGACGGATATCATCTTCATTTTTGCCTACGGAAAGGTTAACTTGAGTCGCTGCTTGTTTTACCTGAGTAACGATTTGGCGTAAACTTTCAACAATAGCGTTGAAAAAGTCAGCGACTGTACCGATTTCGCCAGCAGTAACATCAGCACGAACTGTGAGATCGCCTCTAGTGGCTCCTTCAACATCAGTCAGTAGTCCTACTAGTTGATACTGGATGGCTTCTTTTTGTTGACGTTGCTCAAGGGCGATCGCTTCTGCTTGTTGACGGGACTGTTCAACCTCTGTTAAGAGATTGGCTTGATCCAGAGCCAGACCTACTTGAGTTGCTATCTGGGTAAACAAATCAATTTCAGACTGCTGCCAAACCCGTGGTGACTCGCACTGGTGAGCAACCAGTAAACCAAATAATTTACTTCTGGCGATCAGAGGCGCAACCAGATTTGCCTTGACTTCAAATTGCTCCAATACCTCAATGTGACAATCAGCTAGCCCTGAGTTATAAACATCGTCTACGGCTCGAACTCGACCATTTTTGTAACTTCCTCCATGCCCTTCGGTTAAACAGTGGTCTTGGATTTCCGCTCCCATGGCTTCAGTCCAACCCGGACCTACAGATTCGGCAATAATTTTGCTATTCCAGTTAGCATCAAAGTGCAAGACTACCACGCGATCGGTTTTATAGCCTTGTCGGAGTTCTCGAACTGTTGTATTGAGGATATCTTGTAAGTTAAGAGATTCACGGATGCGGGCACTAATTTCCCCAAATAAGCGCGATCGCTCTTCTTGTTGCCGAACTATTGCTAATTCCGCTTCGAGCTGACCTGCCATTTCATTTAATTCTTGAGACAAGACGCCGATTTCATCTTCACGCTCAGTTGTTTCTAGTCGCACCCCTTTTTCTCCACCCGCCACAGCTTGAGCAAAATTAGTTAAGCGGCGTAACGGACGTGAGAAGGAGCCAGCAATGGGAACCGCAACTAAGCCAGCCAGTAGCAAAAGACCTCCCCCAAGCCCATAGCCTGCAAGTTGTAGATTGCGAATGGTCTCATCCACAGCTACCTGTGTTTCACCTACATAGGTCATGCCAATTGGCTTTGCTTGCGAGGGATTGAGTTGCTTTTGGTGATCGTAGAGCGGGCCATAAGCCGTGAGGTAGTTCGTTCCCACGATGTTGGCATCCCCAAGGAAAATTTTTCCCTGATTTAAAACCTGTTGTGCCACTTCTCGAGAAACCCGTGTCCCAATTGCCCTGGTTTTATTATCGGTATAAGGAACGTTGGTGCTAACTCGCCAGTCTTGAGCAAAGAGAGTTACTGTCGGGATTCCTGTTTTTGCTTTAACGTAGTCAGGAAGTAGGTAATTGCGATTGAGCAGAGTGCCGACAATAGCGGTACCGACGAGCCTACCATTGACTCGTATCGGCTCAACCGCCATGACCACTAAGCCGGCCTTACCTTGTTCGACATCATAGGTACCTTCAGGAAAGGGCTTTTTGATATCTGGTAAGCCGTCAACCGTTTGTTGGCGGATACCAATATTGGCTTGTTTATCTAGCCCTAAGCGTTGTAGTGGCGTTGCTTTCACCACTTCTACACCGGCTAAACTACGTCCTGTAGTCAGGGCATTTTTGACAATGGGAATATCTCCCAGAAAGATCCCTGTGGGCAGCAATACTGGTTGGTATGTTGGCTCTGTGAATGTTTGATCTGCTCCAGGTAAAGATGGGTAGCCAGACAAATCTCCTGACAAAATTTCAATAGTTTGACCAACCGTGCGACCTTGGGCATTGGTAAGAATGTGAAAGTTCTGTCCAATCAGTTCATTTGCAGGATCTTGAGCTAAAGCTTTCACCAGCGCACTGCGAGTTAATACTTCGTTAGGGTTGCTCAAATTAATTCTGTTAGTTGCCACCTGGGTTGCCATAGTGGATGCAACAACTCTATTGTTCTCCCGTACGTTGTTGACTGCTTCATCTAAAAGAGTTAACTCTTTTTGCAGAGTGGTCTCCACACTACTAACCAGACGTTTTTGAGCGATCGTCACCAATCCTTGGGTCAGGATCAACACTGGTATCGCAGCACCACCCACCAGCAGAATTGTCAGCTTAGTCCGAAAGCTGAGATTATCCCAAGATTGGCGTAAACGCTGCCCCAAAGGAACAGACGAGCGTTTCTGTTGTCGCGGCGGTGGTGGTGGGGCACTAGGCTGCGGCGTATTCACCACCTCAATAACCGGCTGATGTAAGTTATTTTCCGGCTGACTACGGCTAGCCGCACCGTTTTGATGTACTTTATTTTGCAAAGAAACCGCCTGAGGGAAACTTGGTTTTGGCTCACCTTGATTGTTAGAGTAACCCATTTCACCGTTTTGATTAGTCATAGAGTAATTGCTGCCAACTTAGAGTAAATTTACCTAATCTCACTAACAAAATTATCTCGGCATTGAGGTTAACGATTTGCCTTATAGCTTTAATTTCCTCAATCGTGAAAACTGCAAAGCTTTTCTTACCTAGAATAAAGATTAATTGGTGTTCCAGTAGTAGAACTCTCATTTACATAAATAATAGTCCTGCCTTCACCGTTGGGCGAGAAATGCTGCCTTTTCTTCTGGAGCCTGCGCCACTAGTTGTTTACGGCTAGAGAACCAGAAATAAACAACTGCTGCTATCAAGAAAATAGCAACGCCCCAGATACCTGGCTGATATATAGGGTCAGAAAAGCAAGCAAAAAAGGCTAGTATTGCTAACACTGTACCTACGGCTGCACCCCAAATTCCCAAGGGGCTTTGGTATGGACGAGGTAACTCCGGGAAGCTAATTTTTAACTTGATGTAGCTGATCATGACCAAAGCATAGGAAATCACTGCCCCAAAGACAGCCATATTCAGCAGTGCTGCCCCAACTATACCTTGACCTGAAATCTGAATTGCTGCTGTACAAATTAATCCTACTACAGCACCAACTAGCAAGGCTCTGGCAGGCGTATAGCTCTTGCTCGTCACGGAGAGCCAGCGTGGTAAATACCCGGCACGGGAGAGGGAAAAGATGATTCGTCCGTAAGCATAAATGATGGCATGGAAGCTAGCAACTAAACCTGTTACAGCTAATACTGTCAGAGTTGTCGTGAATGTACCTTCCCCGAAAACAGCCTTGAGTCCATCTGCTAGTGGTGTAGATGATTTACCAATAGCCACAGCACCCCCTGCTACACCTGCGTTGAGGACGAGGGTGTATAGTGCCAAAGCGATCAGAGTGTAAGTTCCCCAAATCAGTGATTCAGGAATATCTGTGGCTGTATCGTTTGCCTCCTCGGCGGCTAGTGGTAGTTGCTCAATTGCCAGGTAAAACCAGATGGCATAGGGAAAAGATTTAAACACCCCCAGCCAACCCTTAGGTAACCAAGTAGCTGATTGTCCTGAGTCAGGGGGAACGTTGAAAAGTAGGCTCAAACTGAATGTACCTGATGTCAATGCTCCATAGAAGAAAATTGCCAAAATCGCAGCGGCGCTGATGGTGAGGAAAAGTCCCACCTTGAAAGTCAGTTCTACACTACGAATATTGATAATGACGAAGATGGAATAGGAGAGCAGCCACCAGATAAAAATAGGTATGCTGGGCAGCAATGTGTTCAGATAGCTGCCGATATAGAACACGATCACTGCTGGGGTCAGCACATACTCAATAACGGTGCTGACGCTGCAGATAAATCCAGCAGCAGGACCAAACGCATAGCGGGTAAAGGCGTAGAAGCCGCCGGCATAAGGTAGCGCGGCTGACATTTCAGCAATACTGTAAATCATGCAGATATACATGATTGCCATTAAAACAGTGGCGATCGCTAAACCCCAAAAGCCACCTACTGTCAAACCTGTATTCCAGCCAGAGAAGTCACCGGAGATGACAGCACCCACACCCAACGCACACAACAGCGGCCAACTCACACTTCCTTTCAATCGTCGCCGATTTAGATAAGACTCGTTAACGTTGTCGTAGCGAATAAACCCCTTAGGCATAGAATATTATCCTGAACCTATACATAAAAATGCCCAAATTATCAACTCATTCTTACACCTCTAATATTTAATCCACCTTGAACACGTCCACAGATTCCTGTAATTGTCGCGCTACCTCAACGGTTTGTTGTAGAGAGCCAGACACTTGGTGAGAGGAATGAGACGTTTGTTCAGAAACCTTGGCAATTTCATTCATTAAATTCATCACTATTTGCGAGGTCTGGCTTTGAGACACTGTGGCATCAGAAATAGACCGCACTAACTCGTCAATCTGCTGGGAGACTGCCACAATTTGTCCGAGACTTTGCTTGGTTTCTTCCACTAGGCGCGTGCCATCTACCACCTGAATTGTGCCCAGTTCCATTGCCTCGACGACTTCGCTGGTTTCTAACTGGATGTTTTCTACAATTCCTTGAATTTCTTGCGTGGCAGCAGCGGAACGGGCAGCTAGTTTAGCCACTTCTTCAGCAACCACTGCAAAGCCCCGACCTTCTTCCCCGGCTCGCGCTGCTTCAAAACTGGCATTGATGGCTAAAACGTTGGTTTGCAAAGCAATTTGCTTAATTAAGGAAACGGCCTTAGAAATACTCTGGGAAGATTCGCCAAGACGCTGAACTTTTTTTCCAGTTTCTGCAACGGTTTCCCGCAAGCTCAAGATGCTTTGCACGGTGAGGTCCATTGCTGCGCCTCCAGCATTTGCCGTAATAGCGGCAGAGCGGGCAACTTCTGCCGCTTGACGGGCGCTATTAGCTACTGCTTGAATCGACAGGGTCATTTGCTCGACGGAATTGAGAGTAGTGCTGATATCTTCTGCTTGTTTGAGAGCTTTGTCTGCCAACTCCCGGATACCTTCTTCAGTGTTCGCCACGGCTGAGTTAACTTGGGCGGCGGCTGTGATTACCTGGCTGACGACTTGCCGTAGGGATTGAATAATGGCATTGAAAAAGTCTCCTACTGTGCCAATTTCACTGGCTGTGACATCGGCTCGCACGGTTAAGTCGCCTTGAGCGGCTGCATCCACGTCGCTCAGCAGTTGTACGAGTTGCATTTGGATGGCTTCTTTTTGTTGCTTTTGATCTTGAGCCATCAAGTCCGCTTGTTGGCGGGCTGTTTCGATTTGTTCTAACAAATTGGCTTGCTCTAAGGAAATGCCTACTTGGGTGGCTAACTGAGCCAAGAAATTAATTTCCGATGGTAACCAATCTCGCGCTGCGGAGCATTGTTGAACCATTAATAAACCATACACCTGACCTTGGACACGAATCGGGGCAGTTAGCTGTGCTTGGACTTTATATTGAGCTAACCATTGCTTGTGGGTATCGGGAAGGTTAGGTTCAAGAGCTATATTATTGATGGTTGTTACCGGGCTGCGGTTATCCGAGGAGATGTAACGTTCCTTAAAGGCTAGAGCGTCAATTTGGCTTCCCAGCAGTTTCGGGTAACGAGATGCGACTGATTCTGCAACTACGCGGTCATTTTCGGTCACAGAATTAAAGTGCAAGACTACTACGCGATCGCACTTCAGCGCCCGTAAAATTTCTCGCACCACTGTCTTGAGGATAGATTCAGTTTTCAGAGTTTGTCTGATGCGGCTGGTAATGTCTGCCAGTAACTGCACTCGACGAGTTTCAGCTGCTTGTTCTGCTAGAAGAACCTGAATTTGATCGGTCATCACGTTGATGTTAGATCCCAAAGCTGCGAATTCATCACGTCCCGTCACCGCCAGGCGTGTATCTAGCTCTCCTTCACCGATTTTTTGTACGGCATTGGCTGCTGTGATAATCGGTCGCGTAGCGCGATTTGCCAGATAAGCGGCGATCGCGGCTACTAATAAAGCTACCAATGCCACACCAATTTCCAATGTGGTAAGTAGTTGTCTTTGAGGAGCAAACGCCACCCCTTTGTCGGTGGTGATAATGGTTTGCCAATCAAGTTGCGGTAAGCCTTCTATTGATCCTAAAGGACTGTAGGCTAGCACTTCCTCAGTATTGTCAGTTAGTCGAACAGCCAGCTTGGCATCAGCTATTTTTTCCTGTAGTAATTCCGAGAAATTACTAAAGTATGACTTGGCATCTTTGCCCGCAGCATTTTTGTCAGAAGAAAGGAAAAACTTTCCTTCAGGATCGATCAGATAGTAGTTATCTCCGCCACCACTATAGCTTTTTAGTACATCTTCCAAGACTGTGAAAGGAAGACGGGCACGCATGACCTGAAAGGTTTTTCCGGTTACTGTATCCTTAACGGGTGCCGCAAAGTAGACATTCAACTTTCCAGTAGATAGAGACCGCTCTAGGGTGATCACAGGAGCATCTGTTTTGAGTACCTCCTGATAGTAAAGTTGACCTTTTTGTACACCTTTTTTAAACTTTGTACCGCTTTCCACGATTAGTCGGCCTTGACCATCAGCGCTGAGAAGGGCTATATTTTCATAACCTTTGTAAAATTCGACGTAGCGATTGAGTAGCGCTTGTGTGTCCTGAGGTGTTAGCGTTGCCCTAGTCTTAGGATTGGTAAACGCTGGCAGCGTAGTTATAAACTGAATGTCCGCGTAGCGATCGCGCATATAGCGGTTAATTTTGTCTGCCGCATCCACAGCACTGTCTTTTTTGATGCTGTAAATCTGCTGCGTAACTTCTTTGTTGGCAATATAGTAGGCTGTGGCTCCCACCGCTAGCACGGGTAATGTGCCGATGGCGATCGCCAGTAATGTTGCCTTAGTCCGCAAACTCAACCTTTCCAGCCACGATCCACCTGCTTTAGAGTCACGAGAGTGCCGCAACTCCGGTGTTGTTTCTATGCTGGGAATTTCAACTTCCGTATAACTCCTAGAATTGTTGCCACCATTACCGTTTCTAGTTGCGATCGCACTTGGCGTAGGTTTAGCGATCGCTGGAGTCACACTAGCTGAAGAATAATTACGCTCTGGTTTCGCTGAGTTATTTTTTGTCATATTCCTAAGAGGCTCACAATAAGGATAAATACTCGAAAATTTTCCGCTGCCTAACACAGCTTTAAGCTAAATGCCTAAATACCATTTGCAGCAATTGTTCCTGATTAAACGGTTTGGTTAAGTAGTCTGATGCACCCACCAGTTTAGCTTTACTTTTGTCTACAATTCCCGTATTGCCGGACACCATAATAATTGGCGTACTCTTAAAACCAGAATGATTGCGGAGTAAACGGCATATTTGATAACCATCCATTCCGGGTATACCAATATCGAGTAAAATTAAATCCGGTTTAATTCTGCTAATTTGCATTAAAGCTCTACTAGCGTTATCTATCGTAAACACAGCAAAATTTTCGTCACCCAAGAACCTCTTTATTTCATTTAAAATTGTCAAGCTATCATCAACACAAACAATTGTATGTTTTTTATTTTTAATAGCAGGATTCGTTAGTATCCCAGATACAGGATCATCATTTGTATCCGTATCCTCACTTACACTTGTTGCTATCGGCGCTTGTATTGGTCTAGTCACCTCTACCGGGAACCGGGGTAATCTATCGAAGGGGGACTGCGGGTCCCGCAATATAATAATTCCCTCTACAATATAGGGATGGAAACTGCGAGCCAAGATAAAACTATCTCTACTAAGTAAAGCACCCAAATGCCGGAAACTAAAACCTTTTAATAAAGCTCCAAATTTTTGTTGTACTTCTGGTGCTATTTTAGATCCTGATTGGGTTTGGCTAGCTAAATAAGGGCGCTGATATGGCGACCAAATTTGAGGACCCAAAGCTTGCCAATTTCGTAACTGCTGGCGGCTGTATTCAATAACTTTTGGGATAGGCAATTGACAAATTCCGGGCAAATCAATGTTTTTAATAAAATGGCAATTTGCTTCTTGTACTAAAAAAAATAGTTCAAAAAATTCTTTTACTATTTTTTCTATTAAGGCCGATGCGTGTGCCGGGCTTAAATATTTTTGTTCTACCAACCAACAAATTGCCTGATAATCTCTACTCTGGAGAGACTGAGTATCCGATTTCTGTTCAAATAGCAAACGTACTTGGCTGCGAGTTTCAGTAGTTAAGGTTGGAATTTGTTTACTAAAAAAGCGTAAGTTACGATCGAGGCTATCAAATGCGCCTAGAGAATGAGAGGCATAGACTATGTTGCCATTTTTTAAATAAATTGACCAAGCCACAGAGGCATTCGAGACTTGTAAACGGCCAGTCACACGAGCATTGCTTAATTGCTCTAAAAGTTTAATCGGTTGTAATTGTTGTAACATTCTCCACCCAGACTAGCAGCAACCGAAAAATAATAGTTAATTAACACGTAGAATAAACTCTAAGGCAATTCTTCAAGGCAGTGAAAGTAGCTTAATCTCTGACCTCCGCCAATAATTTTGGTGGCTTACGCACTTAAATACCTTTTTTATCCTTAATACTTTATACTTATTATTCCCCATTATTTTACAAACTAACATATTTCCCTTAAAAATATAGCTAGCTGGTGCAATGATATATAGCTACTCGCTCCCGGTTATTAAATATAACAACACTACTCTGTCGTATCCCTACTGCTTCGGGGAGACAGCGAGAGCCGGAGTGAATAAATCCATAAATCATTTAATATTTTTATATGAGAGCGTTTCTTGGCATTTAGTACCGCAGCTTTCTTTTGCTTTTCAAGGCTTATGCACATTAACGTAATGGTGATGGGTAATTTGGTCAAAACAATCACCAATCACCAGATCTTCATAAGTTGCCTTATGCACCACCCACCGACTTAGGCAAACTAAATAGTTTGTAAGCTCGGTGAATTTACAATAGCTTCAGGATCTAGTACCAGCAAAATCTCCATCTGCTGCAAAATACATCCTTGCAAATAGGGAGTCATATTTGCCACAATAGTTCCAAGTGGGGATTGGATAGAATCCCGTGTAAACCGCGTTACACCTTTTACTTCCCGCACCATCAACCCTAAAGGAATTTGCCCTACTCGAATAATGGCTATGTTGTACTGCTGAACATTAGCATCTATAGGCTGTAGTCCCAGCATCTGTGCTATGTCAATTACCCACAACAGTTTATTGCGTCGATTTAGTAATCCCCTTATATAAGACGACATACGAGGTATAGGAGTAATGCGCCCAAAAGGTACAACTACAACCTCTTGTGCATACTCCATCGACAAAACAGCTGTTGTTTGCGGTTCAAGCTGAAATTTCAGATAAGCATCCCCTATAGCTTTCTGTTGTTGATTTTGCTGGGACGAGATTATTGAAGTGTTCATTTTGGCTTAACTGGCCAGAGATTTAACAGCACGAATCAGTTGTTCAGAGGTAAAAGGTTTGATGAGATAAACATCAGCCCCTTGTTTCATAGCCCAAAGGCGATCAATCTCTTGATTTTTAGAAGAGCAAACAATAATGGGCAATTTTTTAGTTTCTGGATTATTCTTGAGGCTGCGACATAACTCAAAGCCACTCATACCGGGCATGACTACATCTGTCACCACTACATCAGGCTTTTGCTCCAAAGCCTTAGCCAGACCTACTTTAGCATCTGTGGCGCTAATGACACTATAACCATTATCGCCCAGAAATTTACTAACTAACTCTAATTCAGAAGGTGTATCTTCTACAACCAAAACTTTAGTCACGATCTTCTCTGCTCCTGTAATCAAGAACCTAATCAACTGCTGGATGTAATGGTTCTTAAATGACGTTGATAAAATAACTCTAACTTAAAGCTTCCCCGGAATCAACTGATATGTTTAAACACCATCTTAAGTAGTTCCGATTGATTAAAAGGCTTGGTTAAATAACCAGACGCTCCTACTAGCTTAGCTTTAGCCCGATCTATAAGTCCGGTATTTCCTGTAACCATAATAATAGGTGTCGTCTTAAAAAGGCTGTTGTTTCGTATGAGACGGCAAAGCTCATAGCCATTTATATTGGGCATCCCTACATCTAACAAAATTATATCTGGCTTAAGCCTAACGATTTGCATTAGAGCTTTAAGTGGCTCGGAAATTGCGGAAACTGAAAAGCTTTTGTCATCTAAAAAGCGAATAATTTCATTTAAAATCGTGGGACTATCATCTACACAAACAACAGTATATTTTTTGTGATTATCTACAGGAGGTGGATATACTAGAGTCGGCTGTGGACTAGCTAAAGAAATAGCTATATTCGTCGTGGTCTCAGCTCTTGCTGAAGTTGATATTTTTGAAAAGCGCTCTAAATTTACCTCAGGAATTTTTGGCAATTGCTCAAATGGACTCTGAGGTTCCCGCAACATAATTGTTCCGTCTACTATGTACTGCCGTAAGCTTTGAGCCAGTTTAATTTCATCTTGCTTAAGTAATACAGCTAGCTGCCGAAAGCTGAACCCTTTTAGTAAAGTACCTAATCTCTGTTCTAATAAGGAATTAAATTTATTTTCTTCGCTCAGTAAACTTTTGGGTTGGTTTTGGTTGCGACCAAAAAAGTAAGGGCGCTGATAGGGAGACCAAATTTCCGGTAATAAAGATTGCCAAGACAGTAATCTCTTTTGGCAGTATTCAATTAGAGATTTGACATCTAATCTCGCTAGTAAAGGCTGTCCAATTTGGACATCAAAAAATTTATAGCTTCCTTCTTTTACCCAGGAAAATGTTTCAATAACTTCTTTAGCCAATTCCTCTATTAGCTCTGCGGCTTGAAAATTATTTAGATGTTGTTTACCGATTAGGGCACAAACAGTTGAGTAGTCTACATTTTTAAGGGATTGCTCCGTATTACCATTGATGCTGAGCTGCACTTGGGCGAAAGCATCTTTAAGAAAATCGGTCATTTTATAACCAAGGCGACGTAAATGACGCTCAAGTCGCTCAAATGGTTCAACCGAATGAGATGCATAGGTGATTTTGCCGTTTTCAAAGTAGATAGACCATGAAACTTGACCGCTCAAGACCTGCAAATAGCCATTAGCCTGAGAAGTATATAATTGGTCTAATAAAGCCAAAGGGCTTAAGTATTGAAATGTTCCGTGGCTATCCATTAGTATAGTAATCTCCTCTATAGATAGAATTTGCCAAAACTGGGTTATGCTGGTGGAATTAATGGTGCGAGACTTTGGTTGGTAACACACTGCGCGATGGTCGCAGACCCGCATAATTGCGATCGTGCCTTGCCTATGCCTAGCACCTACCTACATTAGGTTGCTAGGGTAAGCTTGCTGGTTTATCTGCGATGAAATAAGACCACTGCTGCTAGACATCAATTTTTACAATAACCCCCTTTAAGAATTATAGAGGATATTAAAAAATATGTCTTCTGTCAAACGGTATATATTTTTTTATTCATAGAAGGTAAAAGATGGTGACGCTTGTTGTGGTTCTCAATACGCTCATCGCCCTAGCTTGCCTCTATATAGCTTGGCGAATAGGGAAATTGCGGCGGCAGTTGGCGAAGATAGCAGATACATTGACCTCAGCTGAGCGAAGTACCAATAAGGTACTCAGCAAAGGACCAAAGGGAATTTATAAGGGGCAAAAAGGCGTTCACCGACTCGGAGAGCGTTATCAGCAGCTTGATGTTCAATTGCAACAAATGCAAAAAGTTTTAGCAATACTGAGTTTGGGACAGAAATTCTGGCAAAAGCGGCCAAAAGCGCAGCGCCCTAAACTCCGCAGAAAGCTGTCGTAATCCTAACTGTGTAAGGATTATAGCACGCTCAACCGCCAAAAGTTCTAAGGATAGGTTTATGAAAATATTCCCGAATATCGCTCAAATGTGAGCAAATCCGCCCCTGCCGCCCCTCAACAAAACAATTAGATGCGCCCAAAAGCGATATTATGTGTCGGTCGTCAGTTCCCCGTCTAATAAAATTGGAGTAAAGATAGAAACCAGAAGATGTCAAAAACAAGTGGTGGATCGTTTATTGGTGGTATGTTACTGGGCACGGCGATTGGAACTGTGGCTGGTTTACTCATTGCCCCTCGTACTGGTCGGGAGACGCGGCAGATGTTAAAGAAATCTGCTGATGCCCTACCGGAGTTAGCAGAAGATGTATCAAGCAGCGTGCAGCTGCAAGCAGACCGCCTCTCAGAATCAGCACTGCGGAACTGGGATCGAACCCTCACCCGACTACAGGAGGCTCTAGCGGCGGGAATGGATGCCAGTCAGCGGGAACGCCAGACTTTAAAACATACCAATGCTGAAGTGCCGCCTGAGTCACGTCCGCCGGTTTCTGATTACAAGCTGTAGGCTCTACCCTAGTGATTGACCCCCTATTTTGGCTAGGACTTTCTATTCTCCTGGTTGCAGTCAGCTTAACTGCGGTCTTAGTAACCGCGCTGCCAGCATTGCAGGAGTTAGCCCGTGCTGCTCGTAGCGCGGAGAAGTTGTTTGACACGCTAAGGCGTGAGCTACCACCCACCCTGGAGGCTATCCGCCTAACGGGTATGGAAATTAGCGACTTGACGGATGATGTCAACGAGGGCGTCAAGAGCGCTGGTCAAGTCGTTCAGCAAGTCGATCAAAGTATTAGCGGTGCTAAAAAGCAGGCTGAGAATGTACAGGTAACTACTCGCAGCGTATTTGCCGGTGTCAAAGCTGCCTGGAAAACATTCAGGCGTCCAACCCCTGGACGACGCTCAATGGATCGTCTTCCACCGGCTCAAAGAACTGCTCTAGAGTTTCGCAACCCTGGCACAGCATCAACAGAGGATCGGGGACAGGTGAGAGGGTCTCGCGATCGCTACTCAGATCCCACCAAGGGTGTACGCAACCGTCAAGCCCCTAATTTAGACGCCAGTGGCACCTCCCCTTACTCAAGTGAATATGAAGAGTTGGACTCACTAAACTCAGAAGGTTATTTACCAAACGCGGGACCGGAAGAGAAGCCAAACGAAAATACAGAGGTTTAGTTTTAGACAAAGGCGGCGTCATTCAATGCCAGGATTTTGAATTTGGAAGTTGGGGCTGAAGACATATGCGTGTTTTAGGTCAAACGGTTCAGTAATGCGATCGCTACCTGAGAAGCCTAAGAGTGCATCTGAGCAGAAAGTCTTTGACCAGCCCCTGAAGGCGGTGGGGAGATTTTATTGCATTTAAAAAAAAATAATCCAGCACTTAGAGCCTATCTTTCTTGCATCCGTTTCACTGACCCAATACGTACTGGTATCTGTGTTCATCTGTGTTTATCTGTGGTTAAAAATATCTTAAAACCACTTTTCGGATAGATTCTTACTACCCCCAGCAACGCTTGTCTGTCAGGGATCTTGTTGCTCAAGGCTTGGCTACAGTAATTTTATATTAAAGTAAAGAAGTGTAAAGAAAATATTACTTTTCTCATTTGTTTCGAGATTTAAATCATCCCGTTACTGTCCACGCTAGAAATTTCGGTAAATCCTCACGATGAAGCATCTGTCTTGGCAACGACTTCTGGTATCATTAGCAGCATTTTTTTTGGCCTTCTCAGTCTGGGCGATTCCTGGGGAAAGCTTCGCTAACGCGGCAGCACCAATTGCTTACGACAATCCAGACTTACTGCCCAAAACTCAGACATCCGTAATTGACTTAGCCAAGTCCCTGACCAGCGTTCAGGAAGAGGCACTTGTCAAAGATTTAGACAATTTCCAGGCTGAGACAGGCTGGAAGCTGCGAGTTTTGACTCAATTTGACCGCACACCCGGTCGAGCAGTCAAAGGCTACTGGAATCTGGATGACAAAAGTGTTTTGCTAGTGGAAGACTTACGGGGCGGCAACATACTCAACTTTAATGTTGGCGATGAAGTTTACAAGCTCATGCCCCGTAGCTTCTGGATTGAGTTGCAAACGCGCTTCGGCAATCTGTACTTTGTGCGCGAACACGGCGAAGACCAAGCCATAGTTGAATCCTTAGAATCAATCAAAACTTGTCTGCGTCAGGGTGGCTGCCGTGTTGTGCCCGGTCTGCCGCGAGAGCAGTGGATTCTCACCTTGATTACTTCCATCGTTGGCGGGGTTGTATGTGGATTTGCCGCTCAACCGCGTAAAGAGGGACAAATTGTAGCATGGCAGTGGGCATTAATATTCTCACCGCTCTGGGGAATTTTATTTATCGCCTTTGGCATTGGGCCAGTAATCTCCCGCACCTCCGATTGGTTGCCTCTGTTTCGCAACGTCGCAGGTTTCTTAATTGGTGCCTTAGTCGCTTACTTGTCGCCACTTATCGCTCAATCTTCAGCTTCCGAAACTTGAAAATAGCAGTGACAGGAGTAAAGAAGTATTAAGCTTTGAGTCTTTCAACTCACGCACTCTGTACGGGCGGGTTGAGCAGATGACTCTGGGTTCTGAACAGAACAATCCTTCAACATTACCCGCCCCTACAACTCAAAACTCAAAACTCAAAACTCAAAACTTTTAACACCTACGAAGTTGATACCTATGGAATGGCACCTTACAGATGCCCTAAGTCTTGCAATTATTGACCGTGAAATTGGCGCTCACGTTTTCTCCCCCGCAGAATACGAGATTTTGCGTCGGGTGATTTACGCAACCGCTGATTTTGAATATAAGGCTTTAATTGGTTTTTCTGAACACGCCCTTCACGCTGGAGCAGCTGCTTTGGCAGCTCGTAGCACGATTGTAGTAGACGTTCCCATGGTGCAAGTTGGCATTACGCCGAATATCCAAAACACCTTTGCCAATCCGGTTTATTGCAGCATGGATGCCTTGACCCGACCCCAAAAAGAAAAAACGCGGGCGGCTTGGGGCATTGAAACGCTAGCTAGACGGTATCCAGAAGGTATCTTTGTTGTCGGTCAGGCACAAACGGCTTTAAGTGCCATTATCGAGTTGATTGAGGCTGAGGAAATTAGACCTGCCTTAGTAATTGGTACACCTTCAGGATTTATGGAGGTGGATGTCGCTAAAGCACGGCTGAAGGATTCTATGGCTTCTAACATCACCATAGATGGGCGTAAGGGTAGTGCCGTGGTGGCCGCTGCTATTGTCAACGGACTGGTTGACTTGGCATGGGAAGCCTACGGAAAGCACGGTAACGTTGTGGGGTGAATAGTTTTGAGTTTTGAGTTTTGAATTCAAGAAGTTATTGACACTCCCCAGGCATAAATGTAGGGCTTTTCATCCCTAAATTCCTACCGAAAAGTGCTGCAAGAGTTTCAACAGAATTATAAAAATTAAAAACTTAACGCCTATAACTCAAAACTCTCCCCAATCTCAAAACTGTCTTTTAACTCAAAACTTAAAACTCAAAACTCAAAACTTCTTTATTAGCGTTTTCTGCGCTTAGTTTTACGAAAGCGTTTTCTAGGATTCTCTGACTCACCAGCGTATTGCAGCTTGTCGCTGACTTCTGTAAAGGCGTCTCTCGCCAAGTATGGATAGTCACTCACCCACAGGTTTTTATCGGGGATATAGATGTCTGATACCTTACTAATGCGGCTGAGATCAGAGCTATTGGACATCACTAGCATCTCCGCAGTTTGACCGATGGCGATCGCCTTTTGCTCACTGCGTAGCGGCGCTTGTAGTTGGGTAGTAAATCCGGTTTCATCCCCCACTTCTATATTGAGCCGTCGCTCGCGGTTTTCCACGATCACCAACTGCCCACGATTATTGACGGTTTGCTCTTCCCCAATTAATTCTTCTGAGACAAATAGATCCAACACCTCGCCTCGCCAGAAACCACTGTAACTGAAGCGGCGGCAGGCAAGATTACGCAAAGTCGCCCAGTAGACAGGTGCCCACAACCAGTAAAGACCGCCCATCACTGCCAAGAAAAACGTCAGCGCATTTTCGCCGAGAATAAATTTGCCAATGATAAAGACGACCAAGCAGACGCTGACCACAGAAATTAGCAGCCGCTTGATAAAGTCGGGGAATTTTCCCCAATAGTAGGCATACTGGGGGCCAGTGGCGAGAATGGGTATCAGTTGTTCAAATTTCTTGCGCGTTAAGGGAATTAGCATAAGGGTGGCTTTGGCATCATCAGGCGTGGGCTGATTTTAGAGGATTTTTTCTAAACCGTAGACCAGGGACTTGAGCTGGAGGGCTTTGCGGATAGCTAGGAGAACACCTGGCATATAGCAAGAGCGATCTGTGGTGTCATGACGCAGAGTGTAGACTTGACCAGTGGCACCAAATATTACTTCCTGATGGGCAATTAGACCAGGTAAGCGGACGCTGTGGATGCGAATGCCGTCATCGGCAAGACTGCCTCTGGCACCGGGTAGTTTTTCTGTTTCTTCAACGGCTGCTGGGTTATATGTCTTGCCAATTTCTGCCAGCAGCTGGGCGGTTTGAAGAGCTGTGCCGCTAGGGGCGTCTGCTTTTTGGTTGTGATGTAGCTCGATAATTTCTACATGGTCAAAGTATTGCGATGCCTGAATAGCTGCCTGCTGAAGTAACACCATGCCAATGGAGAAGTTGGGGATAATCAAGCAGCCAGTGCTGGCTTTATCAGCAAATTCAGCCAGATCTTGAATTTGCTCTGGACTCAGACCAGTAGTGCCAATAACTGGTCTGATGCCATAAGCGATCGCACTGCGGACATTGTCGTAAACACTTTTCGGGTGGGTAAAGTCCACCATGACGCCCAGTTGCTTTTCCTGAGCTGCCATCACTAGCATAGATTGCAAGTCATCCAAAACGGGAACTTCCAACGGACCGCATCCCACCACTTCACCGATGTCTTTACCCAGATGCTCCCGGTTGCGGTCTATGGCACCGATGAGAGTCATATCCTCGGCTTGGGCAACTGCCTTGATGACCTCGCGACCCATTTTGCCTGTTGCACCGTTGACAACAACGGGTATAGGAGATTGATGCGCCATAATTTAAAGATATCCCAAAGCACTCGTCAAAGGCATTCTAGACCAAAGCGCGTGGGTTTTACGGCGTTTTCTATAAGGGAAGCGGCTGTAGCCATATGGCGGAGATGCGATCGCAAATTAGTTCCAGCCTCAATGCCTTGGAGTTACCAGCCCCACGTTCCAAGCCCGCCCTTAAACGGCCCGACAATATCGCTGGTGAGCCAGCCGCCATAGAAACCACCTGGTTGTGGCTGCACTTGTTCACCATTGACATAGCAGGCATCCATCATCTGGGGATAGAAAGCCAGGTAGTCTTTAATAGAGGCGAAAGTTGGCGTAGGGTTCGGATAAGACCAAGCGGCGTTGCGTGCCTGTTTATCACCAACAACTACTGCATAGTAGACAGCACTACCTTTCCACTCACAAAACGACTGCTCGGTTGCCCGCACCAGGTATTCCATTTTTATGTCGGCGGGGGGGATGTAGTAGACAGGCGGGTGGCTGGTTTCCAGTACGCGCTGTGCCCTGTGAGTATCTGCAATTGTGATGCCATTGAAGATCACCTGGATGTGCTTGGGTGATTCCTCAAGGCGTGGTGGGCGTGGATAATCCCATACTGACTCTTGACCGGGGCCGGGTGCAATGCGATCGCGATTCACCTTCTCTCAATTCTCCTGCAAAACCACAATGGCTATTGTAGATGTGCCGCGGCTCCCCGCTAGTATGAATAGCGCGAACGACTACGCAGGCGATCGCCACAGCACCCTATCTGCCATTTTTGCCTATTCATGTTTACCCCTGCTAGATAACTTGAGTTCAGCTAAGTAGAGGCAATTAATTATTTGTAGGATGGATAGAGAGCCAGCGTTACCTATAAAACGTTTGGGGTGATGTTGGCTTACCTTACGGGAAGGGTTACGCCTACATACCCTATAAAATCCTTTAATTAACTTATTTTAAGTTAATATGAATTCTAAGTTTTAGCTTCGCCACCCTCTATCTGGAGATAGAAAGATATTATTGATGGCTAGCGTAAAGTTTAATACACATACCAACGATGTTTAGGGGTTGCTCCTAAAAGCTTTGTAGGTGTTGTAGTTAACTTAGATTAGTATTAGGAACCACCTTATGGCTTTGCCCATCAAGCCGCCAGGGACTGGATTTTATGCCTCGCGGCGTACCCTAATGAAATGGGGTTTTTTGAGCCTTGGCACAGTAGCTCTTACGGCCATACCTAAAGCGTTAACCGCCCAGCCAGCTAATAGCGTTAAAACCCTAACTTTTAATGCTGACGATGTGGGTATCCTCAACTTCGCCTTGTTGCAGGAGGAACTTGAAACTACATTCTATACAGCAGCTGCCAATAGCGGCAAACTTACAAATAGTAAAGAACTCGATTATGTGAGATCCTTGGCAGCTGATGAAGCTGCCCATGCTCAATTCCTACGCAGTACACTAGGCACAAACGTCGCATTTCAAACAAGGGATATCAGCATTAACAGGTCTGGGCTAGCAGATCTACTGACCGACCGCAATAGAATCTTGAATGCGATCGCTGCCATAGAAGATGCTGGCATACATACATACAATGGCGGGGGCGTAAGCCTAACAAATCCCACGTTTTTGCTTGCGGCTGGTTCAATTGTGAGTGTTGAAGCTCGCCACGTCGCCGGAGTGCGTGGGCTACTAGGACGATCGTTTACAGAGCCGGATAGCGAGCGTGCGGTCAGCGACGATGATTTGGTAGATAGCATTAATCCAGTCAGGGGTCGTGCCTACGATGAGTTGTACACACCCAGACAGCAGGTGGGTATTATCAGGTCACTGAACATATTGAACAACCCTATCGAAGGCACGCTGTTTGCCTGAATCAAGGAATTACTCCCCATGAAAAGCCTTTTAGGTCTAGCGACACAGCAGGCAGCAGAAAATATGCAGATCCACCACAACTTTTTTACAAACCGGCTGCGCTGGCTTAGTCGCACCATCAACCAAATCTTAGCCCCTGCTAAGATTGCGGTGTTGCTATTGCCCATACTATTTCTATCGCTGTTTATAACTCCAGCAGCACCAGCCTACGCCCAGACTGCCACGCTTACCCCTCGGCAAATTGTTGAATATGCCCTGACTTTGGAAAAGCTGGAAGCCGATTTTTATCGCCGTGCAGTTGATGCAGCTCAGAACGGCGGATTGGCAAGTGCGCCACAGGTAGCCAAAGATGTGATCGTCTCCTTTGGAGAAGATGAGGCTCGGCACGTTGATGACTTGTCGGCTGTATTGAGAACCCTGGGAGGGAACCCAGATACAGTTACTCTTCCAGCCAACCCTAATTACAACGCCATCTTAGGTCGGAATCCATTTGCTAATCCTCAAGATTTTCTACTAGCGGGACAGTACGTTGAAGATTTGGGAGTAGCAGCCTATAAAGGGCAAGCTCCTAACTTGCTGGCAGCTGGCGCAGCAGCTAAACCTTTGCTAGCTGCTGCTTTAGAAATTCACAGCGTAGAGGCTCGGCATGCTGCTGGCATTCGATTCCTGCGGGAAAATCTGCTTGGTGCCGACGTGCGGCCCTGGATTAGAAGTCAAAGTGAGGTGATTTACAACGAGAATCGGAGCGGTTCTCCTATTCCGTTCAGTTCCCAAGCTTTTGATGGCTACGCCACTAGAGACGAGGTGCTAGCGTTGGTACGTCCCATTCTGTCTACAACCAGCCAAACTAATACTAGAACCAATACACCCTCTACTCCAAGAAGCACTCCACCGAGACCTGTTCGAGCATTGTGGTAATGCACTCAGATGCTTAAACGGTCAGTATTCGGTTGTCAGTTGTTAAAAACAACCGACAACCGGCTACTAACTAGATAAGATAAATTTACTTATTTTAAAGTCTACCCAACTGAAGTTTAGATATAATTTACACTTAAAATTCCTCTATCTATAGATAGAAAAATATTTATAAGTAGTAGCGTAAAGTTATAACACATACCAAAGGTGTTTAAGCTTTGCTCCTAAAGCTTTGCAGGTATTGTAGTTAACTTAGATTAGTAATTAGGAACCGCCTTATGGCTTTGCCCATCAAGCCGCCAGGTACTGGATTTTATGCCTCGCGACGTACCCTGATGAAATGGGGTCTTGTGAGCCTTGGCACAATAGCTCTTACTGCCATACCTAAAGCGTTAACCGCCCAGCCAACTAATAGCATTAAAACCCTGACATTTAATGCTGACGATGTGGGCATCCTCAATTTTGCCTTGTTGCTAGAGGAACTTGAAGCTGCCTTCTATACAGGAGTTGTCAACAGCGGCAAAATTACCAATAGCAGAGAACTTGAATACATGAGAGCTTTGGGCGCTCATGAAGCTGCTCATGTCACATTCCTGCGTAATGTACTAGGCAATAATGTCGCATTTCAAACAAACGATCTCAGCTTGAACCAGTCAGGGGTAAACGCGCTCCTGAGCGATCGCAGTACAATCTTGAATACGGCTGTTGAGTTAGAAGATATAGGCGTACATGCCTACAATGGCGCGGGACCAAGCCTCACGAACCCCACCTTTCTGCTTGCGGCTGGTTCCATTGTTGGTGTTGAAGCTCGCCACGCCGCAGGGGTGCGTGCGTTGCTAGGACAACTCGCGACAGATCCTGATACCGATAACCTCGTCAATGATGCTGATTTGGTAGATAGCCTGAACCCAGTAAGGGGTCGCGCCTACGATGAGTTGTATACACCCAAACAAATTGTGGGTATTGTCAGCTCGCTCAACATCTTGAACAACCCTATCAACGGCGCACTTGTTGCCTGAACCAAGGAGTTACTCACCATGAAAACCCTTTTTGCCCTAGTGGCACAGCAGGCAGCAAAAAATATGCAGCCCCACCACAACTTTTTTACAAACCGGCTGCGCTGGCTTGGTCGCAGCCTCAAGCAAATCTTAGCTCCTGCTAAGGTAGCGGTATTACTCTTGCCTGTACTATTTCTATCTCTGTTCGTAACTCCAGCAACACCAGCCTATGCACAGAGTGCAACGCTGACCCCCAGACAAGTGGTTGAATATGCGCTGACTCTGGAAAAGCTAGAAGCTGATTTTTATCGCCGTGGAATTAATGAAGCTCAGAACGGCAGATTGACAAGCCTACCCCAAAGAGCTAAAGACGCGCTCGTTTCCTATGGAGCAGATGAGGTACAGCACGTTACTGACCTATCAGCGGTCTTGACATCCTTGGGAGGCAATCCTAATGCCATTACTATCCCCCAAAACCCAAACTACAACGCCATCTTAGGTCGCAATCCATTTGCCAATGCCGCAGATTTACTTCTAGCAGCACAGTACGTCGAGGATTTGGGAGCAGCAGCTTATAAAGGGCAAGTGCAGAACTTGTTGGCAGCAGGTGACGCAGCTAAGCCAGTGCTAGCTGGAGCTTTAGCAATTCATAGTGTAGAAGCTCGCCATGCTGCTGGTATCCGAGCCTTGCGGGAGAATCTACTGGGCACCAACGTGCGGCCCTGGATTGCAAATCAAAGTGAGGTGATTTACAACGAGAATCGCACAGGTTCTCCTATTCCGTTCAGCTCAGAAGCCTTTGATGGGTACGCTACGAGAGACGAGGTGCTAGCACTAGTACGTCCCATCCTCTCTACAAGCAGCCAAACTAACACTGGAAGTACACCCTCTACTCCAAGAACCACTCCGAGACCTGTTCGAGCATTGTGGTAATGCACTCAAGTGCTGAAACTGAGTCGAGCCATCGATAACCACAGTAAAGCTCATTACTTACAACATGGAGATTAATCTGGCTGGTAAAATCATTGAATATCGTCGAATAACGATGTTTTTGCCAAACTGAATTCCTCTTCAACAAGAACCCGAAGCAGCTAGTTTCGGGTTCTGCTTTAATAAAAATATGAGGCTTAAAATTTTAACTGTGGCAGTAAAATTAACTACTCTCAAGCAATCATCAAGGCTGCTTGGCTTGATGATAATGTTTGGGTTGCTTTTTAAACCCCTACTGCTGTTGGCCGCTGAACCAACAGTTCTCCCCGATGCTGCTTCTGCTCTCCCCGATGCTGCTTCTGCTCTCACCAATGATGTTCCCGCTGCATCCACTGAGGTGACTCGCTTAGAGATTAACGTCAAGCGCCGTCGAGTCACCGTCTATCGAGGTAAAACTGCGGTTAAAAGCTATCCGATTGCAGTGGGTCGCGCTGGCTGGGAAACTCCATCTGGAAGTTTTAAAGTGCATCAGATGTATCGCGATCCTGCTTGGATGAGTCCGTTTACGGGAGCGGTTATTCCAGGCGGTTCTCCAGCAAATCCGCTGGGGCGCTACTGGATTGGTTTTTGGACAGACGGTAAAAATTGGATTGGTTTTCACGGCACCCCGAATACTAAGTCAGTTGGTACAGCCGCCTCTCACGGTTGTATCCGTATGTACAACAAAGATGTTCAAGAATTGTTCAATCAGGTAAGCATTGGAACACCAGTAACCGTAGTTCGATAGAAGAGTGGTTAATAGTTTTGAGTTAAATCCCCATTCTGAAAAGCCGGAGATTTAATCAAGGTACAGCAATAGTTATGAGTTGAAATACTTAATTTACAACTCATAACTTTCCTCTTTGGCGGTGAAGAAGTGATATCCTGTCCGCTTAAACAATTACGATATGCGTAGGTTAGGTTTAGCCACGAAACCCAACATTGATTTTTGGTGTTAGGTTGCAATGCGTTTAACCCAACCTACAATTTGTAACTAATCAAGCGGACATGATATGAGGTGGTAATTGTTGATTGATAAAAGGTTAGATTCTCCTCTGTCCCTAGATCTCCATTGCTGCCGCTTTCATGGCCTCTTCTTTTATTTATGTTGGTGCGACAAAAGATTGCTTTTTACTTAGAAGATATTGAAACCCCAGCAGGGAAAGCGATAAACCTCATAATTACAGGGCTGGTTCTACTATCTTCAGCAATTTTTGTTATAGAAACTTACCCGATTCCAGATTATGTTCGTATTAATCTCGATACTATAGATTTTGCAATTTTATTACTTTTTGCCTATGAGTATTTACTGCGTTTATGGTGTGCTGAGAAAAAGTTAAAGTATTTTTTTAGTTTGTATTCTTTAATTGATTTGCTCGCTATCCTGCCATTTTTGTTAGGGGTAGTAGATATCAGCTTTATCCGGTTATTCCGATGGTTTCGGATCTTGCGGTTAATCCGGTTCATAGAAGGTACAACTTTCTTTGGTCGCGTCAGTACAGAAGATAGTGCAATTTTAACGCGGATAATATTTACTTTATTTGCAATTATCTTTGTTTACTCAGGCTTAATTTATCAAGTGGAGCATCCGGTAAATCCTAAAGCATTTGGGACATTTTTGGATGCAGTCTATTTTTCAGTGGTAACAATGACAACAGTAGGCTTTGGCGACGTTACTCCGAGTTCAGAAATAGGTCGCCTCATGACGTTGTTAATGATTTTGACGGGAATTGCTCTCATCCCTTGGCAGTTAGGCGATTTAATTAAGCGATTGGTAAAAACTGCTAATCAGGTAGAAACACTTTGTCCTATTTGTAGTTTGTCATCTCATGATGCAGATGCTCGGTTCTGCAAAATATGCGGCACTAAGCTAGAAAAATTAGCGAGTGACTCGTCTTTAGGGGAGTAGAAGTTTAATGGGTAGAAGGTGAGTGTTATCTATCCAATTCTGGCTATGCTTGGATGCAAGTTACTTTAACCCAAACTACATGAGTTTTTCATTTAATTAAGTTGAGTTACTTATGACATTAAACGAGTTCATCCAATTAGAACAATGCCCGTCTGAACTTCCTAAAGCACTGCAAGCACTATGGCACGAGTTTAAAGGGGATTGGAACAGGGCGCATGAAATTGTGCAAAATGCCAGCGATGCCGAAAGCGCTTGGGTTCACGCTTACTTGCACCGAAAAGAGGGCGATTTGAGCAATGCTCGTTATTGGTACAGGCGCAGCGCTCAGCCAGAATTTAAAGCAGATTTGAACCAGGAATGGGAGCAGATTACCAGAGAATTGCTGCTCAAAATCTGATGTTAACAATTATTCCCCATTCTTTGAGCATGTCCTATCTGCTTTCGATGCTCAGTTGTTGCAAAACTGCTTTTGCTCCAGCTTCAGATGAGGCGGGATTCTGACCTGTAATTAAATTGCGATCGCTAACTGTATAGGACTGCCAATTATCCGCTTTGGAATACTTGCCGCCATTCTTTTTCAACTCGTCTTCTACCAAAAAAGGCACGATGTTTGTCAGTCCAACCGCCTCTTCTTCTGTATTTGCAAAGCCAGTCACAGACTTGCCTTGTACTAGAGGAGAACCATCGGGAGATTTTGTATTGCGAAACACGCCGGGAGCATGACAAACCGCAGCTACAGGCTTTCCAGCGGCATACATGGCTTCGATTAAAGCTATGGAATTTAAATCGTCGGAGAGATCCCACAAAGGGCCGTGACCGCCAGGATAGAACACGGCATCGTAATCTTCGCCGGATACACTTGACAGCTTCAGGGTGTTGGCTAAAGCTGCTTGCGCTTCTTTATCTTGCTGGAAGCGAATGGTAGCCTCGGTTTGAGACTCCGGCTCCTCGCTTTTGGGGTCAAGCGGTGGGTGCCCGCCTTTGGGAGAAGCCAGTGTAATTTCGGCACCTGCATCTTTGAATACATAATAAGGCGCAGCAAACTCCTCTAACCAAAACCCAGTTTTTTTGCCTGTGTCACCGAGCTTGTCGTGTGAAGTCAATACCATCAGTATTTTCATCGTCATCTCCCTTATTTATCTCTATCTATCTGCGTCATCTGAGATCATCTCACTTCCAGTGTCATCTACCTGCAAGGCGGCGGGAAGGCTCAGCCGAGTTCCCTTCCTAATGATAAAAACTTCACCAGCCATTATATTTTAGATTTTGGATTGGGCTTCTTGCAAAAATATTAGTTCTGGTTAAGGAAACGCAGATGAATGCAAATAAATGCAGCTGAAATAAACGATTAAATTTACTTTTGCCAAAGATGTTATGAGCTAAAGATTGTAACAAAGCATAAAAGTGATAGGGTAGTAGCGCGTCTAGACTAAAATGCTGGGCTGAGTAGAGCTTATAAATTGTTTTGTCCATCTCCTGGATGGCATTTCTGTAGCGCACATTTTCCGGTCTAGGAAACCATTCCCAGAAGATAAAATTTTGCTTGCGTTTACTCTCAAATTCGTCCATCGTCACATCCAGCGCATAAGCTACATTCTTCGGCTCTCCTTCGCTAACGTCACGGCTAAATAATGTTATAAATAAATTTACTTGTCCCCCCTCTGCGTCTCCCCTTTCCCACGCCGCCGCCTCAGCTACCATTGCAAACTAGATGTAGAACAGCTTACTATCCTCCAAGACAATTATGAATGTACTTTAGTAGGGATCCCCAGTTTGGCATAGAGCGGCAGGACTAAGCGCCTTAAAGCTGGAAGCTGTTTATAAAAAAGGAAGGAACCTAAAATACAAAAGCTGCCAGCTATGATTAATGTGTTGGTAGCACCGATTCGACTTGCTAAACTCCCGGCAAATAAATTGCCCAAGGGGAGCATGCCAAAAAATGCCATTGTGTATATGCTCATCACCCGTCCGCGCTTATCATCCTCAACAATTGTTTGTAAAAAAGTGTTGGTAGATGTAAATTGCATAATAAAACCAAAACCCACCAGCACCATCATTAGTAAAGAAAGCCACAAAACGCGCGACAAAGAAAAAGCAATCAGCCCCAGTCCCATGATGGCTGGGGAAAAAGCAATGAATCTACCTAATCCCAGCACAGTTTGCCGCGTACTTAGATAAATAGCTCCCACTAATGCTCCCACGCCTGAAGCTGCCATCAAATAACCGAGAGTATCAGGACCGCCATGAAGAATGTTAGTGGCAAAAATCGGCACGAGAACTGTATATTGCATTCCCATGAAGCTGACTAATGCCAGGAGGAGTATTACTGCCCGAATCGGTGGAAAGCCAAAGGCATAAACGAATCCTTCTTGCAATCGTTGCAAAGGATTAGTAGTAGCCGCTGCTATTTTAATCGGCTTCAGCTTCATGGCTAGCAAAGAGGCAATGACTGCCAGGTAGCTGAGGCCGTCAAACAAAAAACAAAAGCCAGCCCCAACGGTGGCAAGTAGCAACCCGGCAATGGCGGGACCAATTAATCGCGCCCCATTAAACATAGAAGAATTAAGCGCGATCGCATTAGCTAAATCTTCTCTTCTCTCGACAATTTCTGGCACGAAGGCTTGACGAGCTGGAGCATCAAAGGCACTGATTGTCCCTTGCAATAAGCTTAAAAAGATAATATGCCCAATATTAATTACACCTGTTAGTGCTAAAACTGCTAATGCTAAAGATTGGAGCATAGACAGAACTTGAGTGATTACTATCACTCGATGGCGATTCCATCTATCTACTAAAACACCCGCAATAGGAAGCAAGATTAAGCTGGGCGCTTGGCTTGTAAATCCCACTAAACCCAATAGCCAAGCGGATTTTGTTAACTCATAAACAAGCCAAATCGTCGCGACTTGGGTCATCCAAGTGCCAATCAGAGAAATTCCTTGTCCTCCAAAAAAAAGACGATAGTTTCTCGATCTTAATGCTGGTATATTAGGAATAATTTTCATTTACCTCGCCTCAATTTTTGCCCTACTTAACTTCCCAGCTCACTTCAGCTGATCTGGAATTACTAGCTTGTTATCCCTCACCAGTACGTCGGCGGCAGTGCCATTAACCCGGTTACTAACCTGATGAATGTGCCCATAAATGGTGACATTATCTGTTTCCTGGTGAGTGGAGGCGTATTGCCACCAGCGATAACCAAAACTGCCTGCGGCGATCGCTCTTACACCCAGTCCCGCCAAAATTAAAATAATTGGTCGCTCCCGGCGCGGTTTCTCTGGCGGCGTTTCTGCCTCTTTATCCTGCTTCGCATCAGGGGATAGATCTGGTCGCGTTTTCAGCTGCTCCTCTGTCAGTACGTTCTCTTTAACTTTGGTTACACTGGCATGGGGCTGCACCTCTTCAATTGCCCCCTCGTCTTCAGCGATGGTTTTGTGTTCCTTAAGTAATGCCGTGTTTAAGCGTTCCATTGTTGTTCACTTTTGAAGCGAGTTATGTTACGAGACGCTAAAGCAGGTTAATAAGGAACCGTTTATTTAGAGGGCGTAATATTGGCACTGTTTATAAAAGTAAACTTGGCTTTTGTATACGTATTATTGACCAAGACTAATTGAGATCCATCTACCAACCGGGTTAATTGGCTATCTATCCTTGGGAAGCTAAGAGAGATTTGCGATCGCCTGATCAACAAGTTCGGAAAATAGTTCGCGCTCTGCCTGGGGGATGCCTTGCATAGCGCGATCGCGAATTTCCATTGAAATTGGTGGTAATTCTGTTTTTAGTTGCTTTCCCGCTTCTGTCAACCAGATGCGCCAGATGCGGCGATCGCGCGTGTCTCGTTCCCGGCGAATTACCCCCCGTTCCTCCATCCGGTCTAGAACACCTGTTAAGGTTCCTCCCACCTGTTGCAGTTTTTCCCCCAAACTAGAGGTAGGTAGACCATCCTCTTCCCACAAACAGCACAACACAACCCAGTGGAAGGGAGTTAAGTCAAATGGCTCTAATTTCTCTTGAAAGTTGCGAGCGAGCAGTTGAGACAGGAGCTTAATTCGGTAGCCCAAGCTGTGAGGAGCCAATACTTCCTGCCATCCTTTTGCTAGCTTCTGCTTAACTGAGGGAGAAACCATTTTAACTCCTAAATATTTATTTAGTACGCGTAATATTAGTGTAATCTGATTCTCAACTACCGTCAATGTTGAGGCGACCCCTCTATTCTCTCAAAAAGGCTATTGGTTGTAGATTATCAGGAGGTATGAGCTAATTTTATCTATCCTGGCTGTGCCAATTGGGATAGGAGCTAATCAAAAACTAAAAGGTGGAAAGTTCATGGATATCAACAAACTGCATGGGTTTAAATTAGTTTTAACGTTAAAAGGGTCAGTTATACCAGCAATTTTAAAGCGAGTAATAGCATGTGGGATGTTCGGTTTTTTTATATCAGTACTTTTTTATTTTAAATTTCCAGTAGTTTGGGAAAATCTGGAAAGTGTAGTTCCTAGTATTGTTTTAGGTTTATTATTAGTTTTCAGGACGAATACAGCTTATGAGCGTTTTTGGGAAGGGCGCAAAAATTGGGGTACTTTAGTTAATAACCTTCGTAATTTAGCTCGTCTAATTTGGGTAGCTATTGAGGAAAAAGAACCTGAAGATAGAGCTAATAAAGAGTCAACACTAAGACTATTAGTAGCTTTTGCAGTTGCGACTAAGTTACATTTAAGGTCAGAGCCTGTAAATAGCGAACTAGAAATATTAATGTCACCCTCCCGCTATTTTAAGCTGAAAACGATGAATAACCCTCCGCTAGAAATTGCTTTCTGGATAGGGGATTATCTACAACAGCAGTATCACCGTAAGTGCATTAGCCTATATCAGTTGAACGCTTTGCACGATCTGCTGAATAGTATGGTAGATGTGTTAGGTGCCTGTGAGCGCATTTTGAAAACTCCTATGCCTTTAGCATATGCTATTCATCTCCAGCAACTATTGTTAATTTATTGTTTGCTCTTGCCGTTTCAGTTAGTTAATAGCTTAACCTGGGGAACAGGCCCGATTGTAGCTTTGATTAGTTTTACTTTGTTTGGAATTGAAGAAATTGGAGTTGAAATCGAAAATCCGTTCGGTCACGACGCAAATGATCTGCCATTAGATGCTATTTGTGGAACAATGCGACGGAACCTTGAAGATTTGATTGCGCTTTCTTCCCAAGCTAGTGCCTATAGTGATGACTCTCAAGCAGCAAAAATTGAATAAATAAGATGCATTGCCAATGATAACTATTTAAAATGAGAACCTTCTATATAGTTAAAATGGTTGACAAGCTGATGTTTACAACCAAAATAAAAAATCTGGTTATGGCATATTTTACAGAAGCTGAGGACATAAGAGAATTGATTGCCGACTATGCCCAGATGCGAAGGCTTTGGGTTGATACAGAAGTGGCTGACTATAAAACTCGCAATCCCAGGCTATCTATTATTCAAGTGCTGCATAGTCCTACTGATTTGAGTGGTCAGCGCGTCTCAATTCTAGACGTATTAGACAAGCCTGAACTAACGGCAGATTTTATTGACCAAATTATGGTCAATCCAGCAATTGAGAAAGTCTTCCACAACGCCAGCTATGACATCAAGTTTCTGGGCAAGAATAAAGCTGAAAATATCACCTGTACTTGGGAAATGGCTAAAAAAATTCCCTATTACTTGTTGCCATTACCAAATCTACAACTTAAAACCTTGGCAGAAAAACTGTGTCTATTCCCACGAGTTAATAAGGATGAGCAAGGCAGTGATTGGGGTAGGCGTCCTCTGACGACAAGCCAGCTGCACTACGCGAAGATGGACCCAGTATATGTGGCTCAGGTGCATCGCCAGTTGTTGCAGCTGACCCAGATGAGCGATCGCGATCCAGCAACAGAAGATTTAACCGCACTTACCCAACGCTATCGGTCAATTGAGCATCAATGGAAACTGCTGAATACGGAAATGGAGCATCTCCAAAATCGCATCAAAAAAGCAATGCAGGCTCAGAATCTTTCAGCAACCGAGTCTTTCGAGCTATCCAGTTACCAGCGAACCACGAAGAAAGTTTCGTTTGATGAGCTAGCCAGATTGGCACAAGCCGAGGGTATTGAGCTAGATTTTCCGGTGACGCTGACGCAAAAGATCCAGAAAGAACTAGGAGATATAGTTGAGCAGTTACCACTACAAGAGGAGATAACTACCAGCTTGCAGCTGAAGTTCAAAGAGCAGGTGAATGAGGAGCCACCGTTTTAGACCCTATCCAAAAAAGCGCTAGAGTTAATTAGTGGTTCTCTCGTGATAGCATTCCTGCTTTATGGGTACCTCAATTTATTATCAAGCGCTGCCCGAACAGACCTCGCTTTTCAAGCGTATTCAAACTGAGAAGCCAATCAGCACCATCTTTCGAGAGCTATCTCCATTCCGGAATGGGATTTTCTATATTTTTGAATTGGATAAAGAGGAACTCGATGATATTCTCGATTGGCTAGTTGAGTATGAAGAAGTATTCGATTCTAGAGCTGATGTGGATCGGTGTCTGAACGAACTTTATATGGAATTAGAGCGTGCAAAGACATCTCATCCAGGGTTAACAGAGCCGAATGCCTATTTAGATAACACTCAAACCGTCATTGAAGAACGGCTATCGCAAGAACTGAAAAGAAGGCAACTCGACAATTGTATAGGCTACGTAGAGAAGCTTTTGTACGGCGACCAAGAGCTTGCACCACAGCTGTTTGATGAATATGACGAGCAGCTATCGCTGGTGCCATCCTCGCTAGTCCAAGAAGGCACGAGGGTGCTGAGAGATATAGAGCCAGAGGTGCTTTTTGAGGTTGCAGGGAATCGAGAGGAACACTACTTCAATGACTTTCAATGGTGGAGAGAATTCTATCTTGAAGCTGCGGCGAGAGGAGAAGCCGTAATCATTGGATTGGCTTAACACCCAGATGCCACCCTGAAGCTATAGAAGTTGCACACCAGAAGGTATAAATGCTGCTTTCGCGCGCTAACAAATCTTTAATAAACGCCGAATACCTATGGTTAAGTCGCGACAGAATTTGGTGAGAAAATCTATATCGAGGGTATCGATGCGATCGCTCTTTTGCTTATACTTTTGGCAGACGCCAGTAGACCCCATTTTCCCTGTGCATCAGCTGGGAGCCAATTAACTCCCGTCGCCAGGTGGCGCAGTCAGGATGGTAGTGCTTGATGATTTCATTCACCTGAAGTTCTGGGTAGTTAATCCCGACCTCAAATTGGTTTGCCAACCACTTGAGAATGACTAGGCGCTTTTTGCGGCTCGCTGGGATCTCTTTGATGCGTATGCTGGAGGCAGAGAAATTGCGTTCGCCTTCCGGGCGGCGCGGAGCGCCATCGCCCTCAATGTAGTTTTTGAGTACCTTGTTTTCCCATGCTTCACCTTCGACATCACCGACCAAAGAAGCCATTTTGTCTGGGGTGAAGATCTCCTTGCTAATGTCTTGCAGAGCCTCTGTATTCAGTTGATACAGATGAGTATTACCATCAGGGCGCATATTAACCAAATTCAGTTCTTTGAGTTTGGCAAGATGATGGGATATGGTCGGCTCTTTGAGTTTGAGTATTGCCGCTAATTCTTCTACGCTGCACTCCCGATTAGCCAAAATCCCCAAAATCTTCAGTCGGCTTTCGTTGGCTAGAACTTTAAAGAAGCTCAGCAGGGTCTGAAATTCCTGTTGTTCCACAGTCTCAATTCTAATTAGATGTGTATCTAATTAGAATTATGTCAAATTAGTTTTGCTTGTGCAAGTCTTCACAGACTGCGAATACCGCTAGTTAAACCGCGACAGACACCAGTAAGAAAATCTAAATCGAGGGTTTCGATGCGATCGCTCGCCTGATGATAATGTGGATTTCGCATAAAAGACGTATCCGTCACCATCATTGCCCGATAACCCCGATCCCAAAACGGAGAGTGATCGCTAAGTCGCGTCTGGGGAACAATTAAACCTCTATTAGGCACTGGCAACCATTCGCTGGGCGTTCCAGCTTTACGGATGTTGCGGCTGAGGTGAATCAAATCCGGAATTGTAGGCAAATTGCCTATTAAACCAATAAAATCGCCACGATTGGGGTAGAACCGCTCCAACCCAGCTGGATAGCGTTGCGAACCGGGGGTAGGATCACAGTAGCCGAGCATTTCTAAGGAAAGCATCAAGCGTAACGGTTGCCCTTGTTGCCGCAAGTCAGCTGCATACTGCTGGCTACCCAGCATGCCGTACTCTTCCATATCAAAAGCAACGAATCGGACTGGGTATTTTGTCGGTTCTGCGGCGAAAGCTTTTGCCAACTCTAGCAGCACAGCAACACCAGTGGCATTATCGTCAGCGCCAGGTGTTCCGGGTACAGCGTCATAATGAGCGCCGATTAAAATTGGTGGCAACCCGCCCTTATTAAGGAAGGGTAAGTTCAGGATGAGATTGTGATGGGTTTTGCCCCGTACCTGGAATTCATGGGTTTCTACTGTTCCCCACTGTTCTAACTGTTGGCGGATATATTGTTGGACATAGAAATGCCCAGCGGCAGCAAGATAGGGGTCGCGATCGCGTACTATCTGGGTGAGGTGAGTGTGCAAGCGCTCTTTTAAATCCAACATCTGAATATTTAAAGGTTTTGTTTATTGCTTGCGAACTTTTAACCAAGCGGCTAAATCCGTGGTTGCATAGAAATCTAACAACGCCTCGCCCAAATCTTCTAACTGTGCAATGATAGCTGCTGAGGCCGTGTGCCTTTTCAATCCTACCAGCCTGGATCGCAACTTGCTCCAACAAAGCTTTTTTATGGCGCTTACCCTATGAAGCTATAGTCATCTTGAAAATCATTTTTGCATTTTTATAAAACTCTTTTACCGCTAGCAAATTTTGTTTTATTATCCAATAAATGTACACGATAAAAAATAGTAAAATATGGAACGGTTAATTAATAATCATGAAAATTACTGTGTTTACGATGTTGTTATAAATCAAGTTGAAAACACACCTGACGCCATCGCCATCACATCCATGGAGCGAACTGCCCTAAGCTATCATCGCCTACAAACTCATATCAATGAGGTAGTTGTCAAGTTAAATAGCATGGGTTTAGGCAGTAACGATCGGATTGCGATCGCTCTCCCTAATGGGCCAGAAATGGCTGTGGCTTTTTTAGCGATCGCTTCTGGTGCTACCTGTGCCCCTCTGAATCCAGGCTATCAGGCTGAGGAATTTGACTTTTATCTTTCAGACCTTAATGCCAAAGCCTTGATAGTACAGCCAGGAATTGCTGAAGCTGCTCGTACAGTCGCCAAAGCCAAGCGGATTCCTGTTCTTGAACTTTTACCCACAGAGGACGCAGAAGCTGGCATATTCGACCTTCAGGTGGCGGCAGAGCATTCAGTTCAACCTAAGCTGGCAAGACCAGATGATATTGCGTTGATCCTGCATACTTCCGGCACCACTTCCCGCCCTAAAATGGTTCCCCTAACTCATCGAAATCTCTGCATCTCAGCTCAAACTATCTCAAAAGTCTTGGAGCTACAGCAGAGCGATCGCTGTTTGAATGTAATGCCTTTATTTCACATTCATGGTTTAATCGGAGCCTTGCTTTCTTCTCTAACAGCAGGTGGAAGCGTTGTCTGCACTCCTGGTTTTGATGCTGCAAAGTTTTTTAGTTGGATTCATGCCTTTCAACCAACTTGGTATTCAGCAGTTCCCACAATGCACCAAGCTATTTTGACACAAGTAGGGGCAAATAATGAAAAAGGGGAGCGCTGGCCCATAAGGTTGATTCGCTCCTCTTCAGCTCCCCTTCCGGTGAAAGTAATGTTGAATTTAGAGCAAGTTTTTAATGTTCCCGTAATTGAAGCCTATGGCATGACGGAAGCAGCTCATCAAATGGCTAGTAATCCTCTTCCTCCTGAAAAACGCAAACCTAAGTCAGTCGGGCGTGCAGCAGGGCCAGAAGTGGCAATCATGGACGAGGAGGATAACTTGCTTGCCACTGGTGAAGTCGGAGAAGTAGTGATTCGAGGAGCCAATGTCATGTTAGGGTATACCGCTCATCCCGAAGCAAATGCTGCCGCATTCACGAAGGGCTGGTTTCGTACTGGCGACCAAGGATATCTAGACTCAGATAAATATCTATTCATCACCGGGCGATTAAAAGAAATTATCAATCGAGGTGGGGAAAAAGTTAACCCTTTAGAAGTTGATGAAGCGATCGCAGAACTGCCCGATGTTCTTCAAGCAGTAACGTTTGCAGTTCCTCATCCAACATTAGGAGAGGACGTCGCTACAGCCGTTGTCCTCAAACAGGAAGCACAAAGCACTAAACAAACTATTCGTCAGTTTTTATTCGAGCGCCTAGCCGATTTCAAAGTTCCCAGCCAAATTGTAATTGTCAATACTATTCCCCAAGGGCCGACAGGTAAGCTGCAACGTGTGGGACTCGCTGAACGACTTGCTGAAGTTATGCAGAGAAATTACGTTCCTCCCAAAAATGCTTTGGAGAGCGTAATTGCCCAAGTTATTGTTGAAGTGCTGGGACTTGAAAAAGTGAGTATTCACGATAACTTTTTTGCTCTTGGTGGCGATTCCCTCAGTGGAACCCAAGTAGCTTCCCGTCTTAGCACTATGTTCAACGCTAACATCCCCAATGTAACTTTGTTCTGTAAACCAACAGTTGCTGAATTAAGTGAGGAAATCGTCAATATTACGTCTGAAGATGAAGAAACAACATTAGTTATGGACATTCTCTCAGAAGTAGAAAATCTTTCACAGGAAGAAGTTGAGCAGTTACTGGCAAATACAATAGAATAATAGCTAAATAATTCGTAATTAGTTCATTCACATCTTGCGCCCCTAATTTTAGTCATGGAGAAAACATTAAAGCGAAGCATCATTCTTCAAGCCCCCGTATTTATCTGTCGGGTATTAATTATGAATTAGAGCGTAGCGCCATAACCTATGACAGATTTGACAACCTAGCTTCAAAAATTGCGGCATTGTCGCCGGAGAAGCGAATGCTGCTCGAACGAAAACATGGGGAGTTTGTCGAATCCCCGGAACAACTAAAACCAGCTATGGAACGGGCGATCGCATCAGGAACTGCTGCTTGCATAAATGTCACAGTAGATCCTCACGCCCCCTATCCAGGACAGTAATTGCTGCAAACTATACTGAATTTGAGGTTGCCATGTCGAACCAAATAGATAAACTTGCTCATAAACTTTTATCCCTTTCACCTGCACAGCAAGCCTTGATCAAGGCTGCCCTTCAGCAAAGCGGAAAAACCGGCAAAGAGCGCACCCAAACCATTCCTAAACGTACAGAAACTGAAACAGAAAGATACTCTATTACCCTTTCTGACAGTTGGGGCAAAGTTGCGAATCAGCCAGCTTGGTATTTGTCATTAGCTCAAGAGCGTTTGTGGTTTATTGAACAACTCGAAGGTGCAAGCGCCATTAACAATATCTCCAGGGTTCTCAAGCTTGAAGGCGAGCTTGACGTTACTGCCCTGGAACAAGCTGTCCAGAATATTATTAATCGTCATGAAACCCTAAGAACCACCTTTCATAGCATTAATGGTAAACCTGTACAAGTTATTCAAGAGCCTCCTAAGTTTCAACTCCCATTGATTGATTTGAGTCTATTGCCGCTATGTAGACAAAGCGAGGAGGTGCAAAGACAACTTCAACTTGAAGCACAACTGCCCTTCAACCTTGCCAGCGACCTGATGTTGCTAATGACTCTTTTCCGTTTGTCTGAGCGGGAACACGTCCTACTCTTCGTCATGCATCATATTGTTGGCGATGGCTGGTCACTCGGCATTTTTAGTAGAGAACTAAGTCAGCTTTACGCAGCATTTTTGAGAGGTGCTTCCTCTCCCTTACTAGCACTGCCAATTCAATTTGTTGATTTTGCCATATGGCAACGGCAGTTGCTACAAAGAGAAGCTTTGCAGCCCCAGCTAAGTTACTGGAAGCAGCAACTCAGCGGCTCTTTACCCGTGTTAAATATACCTACGGATCGCCCGCGTCCACCGATTCAAACCCACCGGGGTGCTCAATATCCTTTGATACTGTCTCAACCCTTAACCATCAAACTTAAGCAACTAAGTCAGCAATCAGCAACAACTTTGTTTATGACACTGTTGGCAGCTTTTAAAGTTTTGCTCTATCGCTACACCAACCAAGAAGATATTATCATCGGTTCTCCAATTGCCGGTCGCAATCAACCAGAGGTTGAGGGACTGATTGGTTTCTTTATCAACAATTTAGTTTTACGCACCAACCTGTCCGGTAATCCCAGCTTCACAGAGCTGCTCGGACGTGTACGGCAGACAGCTCTGGATGCCTACTCACATCAGGATGTACCCTATGCAAAATTAGTGGAAGAGATCGGTCTAGCAAGGGATCTCAGTCAATCGCCCCTCTTTCAGGTAATGTTTGGCTTCCAAAATACCCCCAACGCAGTTCTTGAACTACCAGGGTTGGCTTTGAGCGGTTATCCGCACGGAGTAACAAAATCTGAGCTATTGCTGAGTAGCTATAAACTTGCTTTTGATGATAGCCAAGCTAAGTTCGATTTATCCGTTCTGCTTAAAGAAGAGGATGGAATGGTGGAGGGTACGATTGAATACAACACAGACTTGTTTGAGCAAAACACAATCGCTCGCCTGGTCGGTCACTTCCAAACTTTAGTAGAAGGAATTGTTACCGACCCAGATCAGCCTATTTCAAATCTGCCTTGGCTCACTCCTGTAGAACAAAAACTATTAGTGGAATGGAATCAGACCCAAACTGAGTATTTTCAGCATAAGTGTATCCATCAGTTATTTGAAGAACAAGTAGAACGAACTCCCGATGCTGTAGCCGTTATCTTTGAAAATCAACAACTGACTTATCAGCAGTTAAATAAAAAAGCTAATCAATTAGCTCATTATTTACATAATTTAGGAATAAAACCAGAAGCGTTAGTCGGAATTTATGTAGAGCGTTCCCTAGAGATGGTAGTAGGACTGCTGGGGATTCTTAAAGCAGGTGGAGCCTATGTCCCCCTAGACCCAGCCTATCCCAAAGAACGGTTGCAGTTCATGTTATCCGATACCCAAATAAAAATTTTGGTGACTCAAGAACGATTTTTAAATCAAATTCCTGAACCCAGCATTAATTTAGTTTGCCTAGACACAGACCAGGCCATAATTGCTCAGTTCAGTGAACAAAACCTGGCAACTAAAGTCATGGCTGAAAATCTAGCTTATGTGATGTACACCTCCGGCTCGACAGGAACCAGCAAAGGGGTAAGCGTGGTTCATCGAGGGGTAGTACGGTTAGTGAAAAACACCAATTATGCTCGCCTCAGTGCCGCCGAAGTCTTTCTACAACTGGCTCCAATTTCCTTTGACGCTTCCACCTGGGAAATTTGGGGATGTCTCCTTAATGGAGCTAAGTTGGTGGTCATGCCACCATCACAGCCCTCGTTGGCCGAGTTGGGAGCCGCGATTAAGCAATATCAGGTGACAACCCTGTGGCTGACAGCAGGTTTGTTTCACCTCATGGTGGATGAGCGACTTGAAGATTTAAAACCACTGCGCCAACTTTTAGCAGGGGGTGATGTTCTCTCAGTTGCCCACGTCCAAAAATTTAGACAAAATTTACCTGGGTGCCAGCTGATTAATGGTTACGGTCCTACAGAGAATACAACCTTTACCTGCTGCTACTTAATTAACGCTGATAGCCAGCTAAAAAATTCAGTTTCCATCGGTAGACCGATTAGTAATAGTGAAGTTTATATATTAGATTGCCACTTACAGCCTGTTGCTATAGGCATTCCAGGGGAGCTATACATTGGAGGTTCTGGTTTAGCCAGGGGCTATTTCAACCGTCCCGACTTAACTAAAGAGAAATTTATTCCCAACCCCTTTAGCGATGAACCTAACTCTCGACTATACAAAAGTGGAGATTTAGTACGCTATCTTCCTGACGGCAACATTGAATTTCTTGGTCGGCTTAATAATCAGGTGAAGATTCGCGGTTTCCGTATCGAACTAGGAGAAATTGAAGCAACCTTGAGGCAACATCCCGATGTGCGAGAAGCTGTAGTTGTAGCACGAGAAGACATTCCAGGAGATAAGCGCCTAGTAGCTTATATAGTCCTCATAAGTCCCTCAATTTTGGTAGACCACTATGCCAAGTTACCCTCAGAGCTGCGGGGCTTACTCCAGACAAAGTTGCCCGTTTATATGATGCCATCAAATTTCGTGCTGTTAGATGTACTCCCCCTCACCCCCAATGGTAAAGTTAACCTTCGTGCTTTGCCTGCACCAGAGGTCAACTCTCAAGTACAAGAAAATAAGTTGGTTGCTCCCCGGAATGATTTAAAAGTGAAACTCACAATAATTTGGGAAAATATTTTAGGAATTAAGCCAATTGGTGTGAGAGATAATTTCTTTGAGTTGGGAGGACATTCTTTGTTAACTATTCGTATGGTTGCTGAAATTGAAAAAGCTTTCGGGCGAAAAATTCCTATCACTGCTTTGTTTCAGCTAACTACTATTGAGGAAATTACTCTTGCTTTCCAAGAAGAACCAAAATATAGAGGTAAAAAATACCCTCAGGAAGAAGTAATTAGCAGTTGGTCTGAAAAGTATCCTCAGCTTTCTCTAGAGGACTATCGTACATTGTTGGCTGTTGTAGCAGGTCGTCTAGGAGACCGACCTAGACCTGACTCCTTAATGGTTGCCTTGAATTCCAACGGTGTGAAGCCGCCATTGTTTTACTGTGCTAATGGTTTTCATGAAGTTGCTTCGGTTGCGGAACATCTTGGCGAAAGTCAACCCATCTATTTATTGGAATCGGGTTATATTTTGCAAAAATTTACAGAACAAGATGTAAAAGCAATTGCCAGCTACCACGTTAATGACATTCTCACTGTACAGCCTCAAGAACCTTATTTATTAGTAGGATATAGTTGGGGATGTTCCGTAGCTTTTGAAATTGCCCAACAACTTCAAGCTAAAAGAAAAAAAGTAGAACTTTTAGTTTTGTTAGATAGACCCGGCAACGGCTCTCACCCCCTTTATAAATTCTACAAAAAATATATTGAATCTATTTTTAAAATATATTATTATCAATTGTCCAATCTTTCTGTATTATCTTGGAAAGATAAGCTTGTATATATATCAGCAAAAGTAAATAAAATTTATAAAAAATACCAAAACTCTAAAGGATTTATCCCCAAACAAAATACAACAAAAGCAGAATCGTCCATTTTTAGTACAGGAAGTAATACAAAACTACCTAGACAACCATACCTAGGTCGAGTCGCACTATTTTTAGCTAGTGATACTCCTTTTTATATAAAACTTAGTCATTTTCTTTTTCCTCGAGCTGGTTGGGATAAGGGAACTGTCAACGACCTAGAAATTTATAGAGTTCCTGGAAACCACATTAGTATGCTCCAGCAACCTCATCTACAGGTTCTAGTGGAAAAATTGAAAGCTTGCATAGATACTGATTTTCAATAAATAGTAGTGAAAAACTAATTACCTCTATTATTCCTAATGTAAGAAAGGTAGCTATGAATAGTAATAGTCAATTTTATTACTGAATGACGATTCAGCTCAACTCTTAGTCAAGGGTACAATTCCTTACCCAACCTATACCAACAGGGTTTGTTTATGTAGCCGTGATTTCAATCGTATAAATCTTTCCCAACCATATCACCTGGTAATTTAAACAAGCCATCTTCACCTGGCTCAAAATTCAGCACTTGCACCACAGCATTAATATTCAAATGTCCATAAATGTGAGGAAAACGCTCCCCGCCGTCCAACCCTTCATATCTAATTTCAGGCTCAACTTTGTTAAATTCAATACAAAGCAGAACTAACCTGCGTTGGTACTGAAACAAAGTATTAGCTACTCTAATAACTTGCTGCGGCGTCGAGCAATGGATAAACCCTTCTGAATCTAACGTATCGCCACAATAGCTTTTTGTTAGTTTTGCCTCTTCCCATTGTTCGCGTTTGGTGATGTGTAATAGAATACTCATAATAATATTAAATACTGCTTATATTTTGCTACTTTACCACAAACTACATTAGACTTTTTTATAGTTTTGGCAAATTCGCAGTTGACAGCCCTAACTACTTTTTAATATTTGCATACGAATACATTTATTAAAACAACATTTTTTTGAACTTTTAACAGAGTTTTACACTAAACAAGTTGTTTTTTTATCTTGACATAAATAAGCTCTAGTTGATTAACTCTAAAAGTTTATTAAGAATAATTTTTAATAGGCTATGTACTATTATCTCGCTGGGATCACCAATACAAAAGGAATTCACCCCCTAGGCAGATATTCTCACGAGCGTATTCTATATACTAAATAATTATTACTAAAGCAAGGGTACAGAGTTCTTTAGAATTATACTGCCTATGCCATTTTTTGAACTTTTTTGGCTCACTTCCTGGGTTGGTTGTCTTCTAGCCTCTAGCCAGGGCTTATTAAGGGTTCCCAACTATTTATCCACTGCAAGACCTGCTATAGTTTTGCCAGCTGTTGGTAATCCGCTCCAAAAATATACTCCCCTAGTTGTTCCGGCACAGCCTCAGACAGGTGTCTGGTTTTCTAACTACTATCGTGCAGCTGTTTCTTCTATCGGTTTTCAGCATAATGGGGACTCTCGGTTTCAATTTAATTCAGCTAAACCAACTAAATTCTCTTCCTCAGGGCTAAATGAGATAGAAAACTCATTATGCCGCCCAGTATCAGAGCAAAAAGATAATTCCCTGTCTGTAGTACCAGACGCCCCATACCCGACAGGCTACACTTCATTGGTTGAAGAATCTCCCAGTAAGGTGTTACAAAATAGCCGCGCTAAGAAAATTCTGCATAACTTACAGAATTTATTTCACCGATCTAAAGGCGAGGAACAAGACGCTAAGCGATCGCCTGTTGTCGTTGTCAGCACTAAATCTGTCAACCAAGCCTCTGAAACCTTTGTCGCTAATAAACCCCGTGCGCTACCAGGGTTTAGGCTGTACTTGAAATCTCTATCAGGCGGTGCGGCTGCCAAAAAAACCTCTCCTAATCGCAACCAGGAGTTATTTCAAGTCTGGGTGAAAGGGCATTTAATTGCTCAAATGCCTGAGAAACAGCGAGCCAATCTGATAGCGCAGGAACTGGCGAATCTACTCCAAGACTCGAATTTAAATGCCTCTCAACTGCAACCAGCCCTAGACAATGGAATGCCTGCTGGGAAAATGGGCGATCGCGTCTTGTTTGTAATTCATGACGCCCTAGCTTCGCAGCTAAACAGCAATCCTCAACTATTAGCAATCGAATGGGTAAATAATCTTCGCACTGCCCTGGATGCTCCCCCTTTAAAGCTAACGGAAGCTCAAAGCCTTATGTACGGTTTAGTGGAAACGGAAGCGAAAATTGAGGGCTTTGCCTCCTGGTATGGAGACTATTTTCATGGGCGCTTAACCGCGAACGGGGAAACGTATAACCAGTATGAACTAACGGCGGCTCATCGCTCCCTGCCTTTTAATACCTATCTCAAAGTCACAAACCTGGAAAACGGAGAGTCTGCGATCGTCCGGATCAATGACCGGGGGCCCTACATTCCCCCCAGAAACTTAGATTTATCGCGGGTGGCCGCTCGCTGTATCAACAGTGAAGGCAGAGGCGTTGTGCCGTTTGAGGCGGTAATTATGCAACCGCTGCCGACTCAATCAGCAGCGGCAAGTCAGGAATTAACGCGGTTAGCTGCACAGACAGCGGATCGCTTCTAAAAGACCTCTAGCTTTATTAAGGGTTTCTTCGTATTCTTTTTCCGGGTCAGAATCGGCAACTAAACCAGCACCAGCTTGGACTGATACGGTATGTGTGCCGTCTTCTTGAGGGCGAACAACCATCGTGCGAATTGTAATCGCACTATTCAATTGCCCCTCAAAGTCGTAGTAGCCATAGACGCCGGAGTAGGGACCACGACGACATTGTTCGAGTTCATGAATAATTTCCATTGCCCGAATCTTAGGCGCACCGCTGACAGTACCGGCGGGAAAGCTGGCTTTGAGTAAATCCCAAGCAGTTTTGCCAGGGGCAAGTTCTCCGACTACGTTGCTGACAATGTGCATAACGTGAGAGTAACGCTCAATCACCATCAGTTCATCTACTTTCACGGCACCACTGCGACAGACGCGCCCTAAGTCGTTGCGACCTAGATCAACCAGCATGACGTGTTCAGCAATTTCCTTGGGGTCGTGAAGCAACTCTTGGGCAAGAGCGTCATCTTCCTTGGGGGTTTGCCCCCGGCGTCGAGTACCGGCAATTGGTCGTAGAGTTGCTCTTATTTCCCCTTCTGATGTTTGCTCTGCCTTCACCATCACCTCTGGGCTGGAACCAATAATCTGCCAATCCCCAAAGTTGAAATAAGCCATGTAAGGTGAGGGATTAATTAAGCGCAGAGAACGATAAAGGGCAAAGGGGTCGCCAGTATAGGGGGTGGAAAGTTTCTGAGACAGGACAACCTGGAAAATATCCCCAGCTTTGATATACTCTTTTGCCTTTTCGACGTTGGCGCAGAATTGCGATCGCGTGGTGTTACTTGTGTATGTTAATTCCTTTCCTTGGTTAGGGGAGGTTGGGTTTGGAGGCGTCCATTCTAACAAAACTTCCTCACCGACAAGGGGCAGCTGAAGCTTGCTCACTAGGTGGGTGACGCGATCGCACGCTTGCCGATAAGCTTGTTCAATATTCCCACCAGATAGACGCAAATCTGCATATGCGATCGCCCAGATTTTGCGCTTAACTTGGTCAAAGATAATTAAATTGTCCACCTGCATCCACAGCCCATCCGGTAGATCCTCCTCGGATGCAGGGCGAATGGGGACGCGCGGCTCAATCCAGCTAATCAGTTCATATCCCCAAAACCCGAACAGCCCGCCAATTCCCGGTGGCAGGTGGGGTAACTTCACCGGCTTATAAGGTTCCAAGCAGCTGGCTAAAGCTTTAAATGGATCTGCCTCAAAGACTTTCACTGAGCCGTCTCGGTGGATCTGGGTAGTGTTATTTCCCCTCGCCTCCAATACCCACAAGGGGTCACAACCTAAAAAACTGTATCTTCCTAGCTTCTCCCCACCCTCTACCGATTCCAACAAAAAGCTATAAGGTTGACCGGCACACACCTTGTACCAGGCAGACACGGGTGTATCCAGATCCGCCACCCATTCCTGATATACCGGGACAAAATTACCCTGTTGAGCTAGAACTGAAAATTGAGAAAAATCGGGGAAAATCATGATTTTCTAGGTTTTAGCTTTCTCGCCGTAAGCCTCCCACTTTATTCGGTACTCCTATCACCGAACCCAAGTTTTATAGCCAGGGTCAGGAGCCTTAGGAGAAGTTGGGCTAGAACGATGAGCGCCAATAAGTTCACTGATCGATGGGATTATCCTAACTATTGTGGCAACCGCTATAAGAGATTTAAAGCTGAGTTCTAATATCTGTCAATAACAAATCGATAGTTACAACGATGAACTCGAACAGTAAGTAGGGTGGGAAATGCCCACCCTACTTACTCTTAGGGGGTAATGAGTGCGATTAAGGCTTAGCTTTTAGGATCATGGCATAGCACACCACGAAACTATTAGCATCTCCCTCTGGATTTAGGCGTTAATCGTAAGTGTAAGTACCGCTGAATTTCACCTTAGACGGTTCTATGTTGTCGCCAATTTTCCGGTCTCGCTTGCCCACATAAGGACGCCCTTCGTTGACTTTCTCTGGGAAGACGCCATCCTTGGGATGCAGGTACTCCATTTCCCCGTTGGCAAATACTCGGTAAATTTTGTAGTTGTTAATTTTGAACTTGGCTCGCAGTTGCTGACCGCCCAAAGCAATGCAGTATTCTTTGCGTGCCAGGTACAGCAGGTTATCACCTTGCCGCATGATAGCGGAGCCACCTGTCGGCAGTTCAAATACTTGCTCTTTGGGACTAGTCCAAGTGATAGCGTACTTTTCTTCCGTTTCTGCTTTGGTCAGCAAGCCCCCGGTACCGCCACCAAATACGGGGGTTTGTCCAGTAAGTTGTTGTGCCATAGATTTGTTTCTCAACGTTTTAGGGCATCCTATCATTGAGGCCAGGTATGTCTGGCAACCTTGTCAAGAACTGTAACAGTTCTATAGCTTTCATCTTTAGGTTAAAACGCGGGGGTTATCAGCATACTTTCGATAGCTAGATGAAGAAAGGCGAAGTGGACACCGGAAACCGGGAGAGTGGCGAAGCTCAACTTTTTACTTCTTATAAGCTATTTCACATTTAACTTCCCATTCATAATGTTATAAATCAACTTCGTGCCCCTCTCCGTGTCTCCCTTTCCCCCCGTCCCCGTGTCAGTCTCTCCAGAGCAAACCAGATGTGTAAGAGCTTATTACCCCACCATCCCATCCCCCCTTCTCTTTCCTGACCTCTTTGGTTCTGGGCGACCAGTCACAATTGGGATGGTGAAGTGAAACTCGCTGCCTTGATCTTTACCCGCTGACTCTGCCCAGATTTCGCCGCCCCAATTGTTGACAATTTGACGGCAAATTGCTAGCCCCAGACCTGTGCCGCCGGTGGTTCGCCGCAGGGCACCTTCTTCCTGATAGAAGCGGTCAAAGACTGCTTCTAGCCCGTTAGGTTCAATTCCCCGACCTGTATCGGCTACAGTGACTTCTAGCATGGAGCTGCCGTTGCTAGAAGCCTGTATCATTACCTTTCCCTGAGTGGTGGTAAATTTGCAGGCGTTGTCTAGTAGTTTAGTAAGAACCTCCACAAGCCATTCGCCATCCGCTCGCACTAGGGGTACATCGGGTGAAACTTGGGTTGTAATTTCTGGCAATTGGACATCAGAGCGGCGAGCGCGGATACCGCTGAGTGCCAAGTCGATGCACTCTTGAAGGGATAGGGGTTCCGGATGCCATTCCACCCGACCACTTTCCAGGCGGGAAAGGGTGAGAAAGTCTTGGACGAGTTTACGCATGCGCTCGGCATCGGCAAGAGCGGTATTTAACATCACCTGCCGCAACTCTAAGGACATATCGGGTTCGCTAGCGAGGCTCTCTAGGCAGACCTGAATCGTAGAGAGAGGGGTGCGTAGTTCGTGACCTGTGATCGCTACTAAGTTGGCGCGGGTGCGATCGAGGGCTTCTAGCTGTTGGTTGAGGTCTTCCAAGTTGGCATAGGCTTCTGCTTGAATTAGGGCGCTTCCGACTTGGGTGGCGATCGCTTCTACGAGTGCGAGTTCGTCTTCTTGCCACTCGTGCTGGAGTGAACCGCAGTGGTGCAACTCTACCATCCCCAGCAGCGCATCTTTATACAACACTGGCACCATTAGCCAGGAGCCAATGGAAAATTTCCGCACCAGAGCCTGCAAGGTTGCGGAATTAATCAGGCGGGGGTCTGCCTGGGTGTCGGCTACATAAACCGGCTCCCGCTGCTGTACAACCTCTTGAAATAGAGCATTGTTCTGCAAAGGCCAGCTTTGCCCTAATGTGGCGGCGAAGAGTGCATCGTCTCCATCGGCTGCCCTCAAAAATTCATTTGTGATCGTCGCGGTGGTATCAGTTGCCTTACAGCAGTAGATCAGGCACCGGAAAGCATTGAGCGACTGCCCCAATTCCTGCACTGCCACTTGCATAATTTCATCTGAGTTAAGCGATCGCCTAATGGCAGCAGTAATTGAGTTCACCAGCCGTTCTTTTTGTTCCTGAGCGGCTATAGAGCGATAAGCTTTGAGCAATTTATACTGACCGACCTGTAGGTATGCCACTAGGCGTTCCACAAAGGGGGCTGGATTGGTAGTTGGGGGTTGCTCAGAAGGTAAAGAGCTTGCATAGAAAGGCAAAATTTCTTCTTTTTTTGCTTTTTTTCTTTTGCTTTTACTCTCACTAGCCCCTAACTTCTGAATTACATTTGGGGGCGAAACACCTAAAAACTGGGTTCGCGCCTGCTGAATTTTGTCTGCCAGCTCCGGCCGATAAGCCAAAATCCGCTCTAGTAAGAGTTCAACAGCAATGGATGTCGCTTGTCTTTCAAAGGTCCAGATTCCTTCAAACCGTCGTGCTGCTTCCATCTCAGAGGCTTCTTTACTATCCGGTGCTGGTGCTGGTCGTTCTCGGCAAATCAGGCAGGTAGAGTATTGTTGCCCGACCACGACTAAATGCCACTCTTTACTAAGTGGATCTGTTGGCTCGAAAGCCACAGTTTCGTAGATACCCGAGGCACTCTTGAACTCGGCTTCCGGTGCTGCTAGTACGTATACCTGAGGTGTCCGCTCTGCAATGCGTCGGTATCGGTGAGCTTCTTGACGATAGAAGCGCTCTCGTTGAAAGCTGGCAATCACTAAGGGTCGATCTGGGCCAGCCAAAACCTGATCTTCCATCGCATGGGAGAGTGCGGTTAAAGAAGACTTGAAATAAAGCTGTGGCCTCAGTTGGGGCATGGCTTGCAGCAAGTCTGCCAGGATGGAAGTCAGGATGCTCATTAAGATCTTTCTCGGTTCAATGTCGCAGCGGCATTGCCAGGACGCCACCAGACGCTCCAACAATCTGTGCAGTAGCTAGTTGAAAATCGGGTCATGTCAATAGCGCGATCGCGGACGTGGGCAAGCCAGCGGGATCGGGCAGCGTGTTACGGAAAACAACGTACTGCCTACTTTGACAAGTGTTGTACCCTCTCTATTTATCGTACAAAAAGGCGCTGCATCCTAATCCGCTTCCCCTATAGCTAGCGGCTAAAATTACCGCGCTCGTAAAATAGACACCAACACCGCTACTCATTTCTACTGCTGAAGTTGCTTGAGGCTATTCTTTGCAGATAGCAGCAGCTCTTGGGCTTTTAAATAAGCCGTTGTACCGGATTGAACCTTTTCTAGTTGATTGATAATTCCCTGTAGCTGACTAATGGTGCGGTTGCGATCTAAAGATTTGGCATCTGTGGGAGTTGAAGCTTGGAAGCTTTGAATTTGGCTTTGTGCTTGTTCCAGCGCAGCTACAGAGTCCGCTTCAGCTTTCCGTCTTATCTGTATTTGCCCCAAATTATACTGGTCTTGTGCAAGTAACTTCTGCGCCTCTGCATAGCCTGCCAAATCTTCTGCGGGAATCTGTTCGAGGCGAGTAATTGCTTCTTGCCATAAGCTTTCAACCTGTTGCCATTGGGCAACGGTATGGGGAGGATTTTGAGAGGCAATAGCTGCTTGCGCTGAAAACTGCCGTGCTCCTTCGATTAAAGTGCTAATGCGTTCATTCCCAGCCGCAAGACCCACAATTTCTTTAAAGTCGCGCTTATAAGCTTCCAGTTTTTTTTGTGCTGTTTTTCCTGCCAGCGTTTCTGAGGTGATTTGCTCTAGCTGGTCGATTGCTGCTTGCCAGGAGGCGATCGCTATCTGTTTATCTGTTGTTGTTGATGCCTGTTGATACTGCTGTTTTGCGGTATTTAGTGCCTGTTCACCATTAAATAATAAAGTTTGAGCATTTTTTTCTTGAAACACCTTGGCTCCCAACTGCCCAATCTTTTGGCGGTCTGCCTGGAATTGATATATGTTGAACCGCCAATCGTACCACCAAGATCTGTATTCTGGCCAAGCGGTTAAAAAGTCTATCGGCAGGGAATCGAGATGTTTTTGTGCCTCTTTTACCTTCTGTTCACCCAGATCTAAGTCCGCTGCGCTGGTGGCGTTGTTCACCAACTGATCGGCTTGCTCAACTGAGGTGAGCGCCTGCCGATATTCAGATTCCATGCTTCTGTAACTGGGCAACAGCAGAATAGGAGCCTTCTGTGCCACGAAGCGACGAATCGTGGGATCGGGCTGGTTGGCCACCCAACCCACAACCCAAAATAAACCAACAGGCACGCCAATGAGTATCAATGCCAATTTGATTTTTCCCAGTAAACCGCCCTTAGCTTTTATCGGTCGGCTTTGCTTATGGGGGCGAGTAGGAACAAACTGCGCCTGCATTTCTAGTTCTTTTTCTAGTTCGGCGAGTGTTTTCGCTTGTGGTTGCTGCGTTCCTGATGGGGGTGGCACTATTCCGGGCTGGGTTGGGATCGAGGAGTGAATCCCGGAGCCGTTCTGGTTGTTTTTTTGGCGGGATTTAAAAGGAAGATTTTGAAAAAGAGTCATAAAAAACCATATCTACTTATGTAATTATGCCCATTGGCAGATGGTGCGATCGCATAATTACCGATGGTTCTACATAAATCGTGTTAGTTGGACGCGGTAACGTTCTTTTTTAGTAACTGCGACTTCTCCAACTTCCAGGCGTCCTTTGCCGCGAATGGCGATTAAATCTCCGGATTTAACAATATGGCTGGGTTGATTAATATCTTTCCAGTTGACGCGGACATCCCCACCAGAAATGAATTCAACCATTTTGCTGCGAGACATACCAAAGCCAGCAGAAGCGATTGCATCTAGGCGCATTGACGCTTCTACTGTCGTCAATTCTTTCTTTTTGGGTTCGCGAATTTTTAGCTCACTCAGCTCGATGCGCCTAGTTTTCACCGGCACAGATCGCACTTGAGTTAAGTGTGTCTCCAGATACTCCACCATCTCTGGAACGACAATTGCTTGCGCCCCCTGCTCTCCCAGTACAATGATGTCACCCGTCTTGTCTCGGACAATGCCACATCCCAGCATGGCGCCCAGAAAGTCACGGTGAGTAACTGGATCAAAAAGAAAGTTACCAGCTATTTCTAGGGCGGCAACGGGCACTTGGGATGAGTCGAGGGGCAGTTCTGATCGGGCGATCGCGAGGCGTTGTCGTTCCGCCTGCGGATAACCCCCTCCTGCGATCAGTTGCACTTCCGTCAGACGCGCGAACATCTGCTGAATTTCAGCAAGTTCTGGGGGAGAAAGAAAATCACACGCAACAACTTCCCAGGTTTTAATCGCCTGTTCAGCTTGATCGATGATACGAGTTGCAGTGTCTCGATTTTCAACCCCTTTGAGCAGATCTTCTCTCGGCAGCATGGTTGTAAAGCTTTGTGCAAAAACTTTTTTGATTGTATCGTTGCGATCGCGTAGCGTGTGCGTAGCACGTATCGCGCAACAAGAGCAGATGAAAGCCCCGCGCATCAAGTCGGGGGGAAGCTTACAGGCTATCTGGCTCAACGTAGCCTTGGAGATTTTCCGGCTCAAACTGGCGTAATATCCGCGTGGCCTCTTGTGTTAGACTTTCAGGACCTTGAACGACAATCAGGTACTTCCCGGCGTTTAAGCGGTTGCGATAGGGTAAGGCATCACCACCGCCAAAAACCAAACCCACACCGCCGCCAACTAAAAAGCTGCCCAATGCCCCAGAAGCAGCACCCAAAATACCACCAATTATAGGATTGCCAATTTCACCTGCCCAAGGAAAGGTATTCAAACCCGTGATTAAGTTGAAGGTAGCACCAGCAAAAAATCCAAACGGCACCAGCCAGTAGGACATCAGCTTTGCTTGTTTACCAGCTTGCTCATTGGGGTCAATTAGGCCAAATTCATCGGCGCTCTTATACCCCTTGCCCAAAATGCTTACTTGTTTGATGGGTAAGCCTTGTTTTTCCAAGGCTAAGTAGGCTTCTTCTGCCTGGATGCGGTCTTGTAGTACGGCGACGAGATAGTTCATCTTAATGTGATCGGCGTTCTTCTAGTTCAATCAGCAATAAGCTTAACGTGCCCGTTGAACAAAAAATCAGCCTCAATTCAGGAGTGGGAGGTGAAAAGATTTCGGAGATCGCAGAGTGTGGCAGCCGCTTTACAGTTAAAATTACGTACTGCGGCAAGTCTTCCTCTTCACGAGGGAGGCAAAACTGTCTATCAACTAATGCCGACACGATTTGACCGCTATGGAGCGCCTCTGCCGAAGTGCGAACTTGTGTATTTAACTGTTTCGCTCGTTGGATTGCAGGGCGTGTAGAACAAGCCCATTTAGACCTACCTGCCGATCATGCCCAAGGTTCTTGTCAGTGACCCGATTGACTCTGCTGGAATAGAAATTCTCTCCCAAGTTGCCCAGGTTGACGTTAAAACTGGTATTTCTCCAGAAGAACTGGTGCGAATTGTGCCAGAGTACGACGCCATGATGATCCGCTCTGAGACGCGCGTCACTAAGGAAGTAATTGAGGCTGCAACGCAGCTGAAGATAGTTGGGCGTGCTGGTGTGGGCGTCGATAATGTCGATGTTCCAGCTGCTACCCGCAAGGGGATTGTGGTCGTCAACTCCCCAGAAGGAAATACGATCGCGGCGGCGGAACACGCGATCGCGATGATGCTAGCTCTCTCGCGCCACATCCCGGAGGCGAACCAGTCCGTTAAAAACAGCCAGTGGGATCGCAAGCGCTTTACTGGAACGGAAGTTTACAAGAAAACGCTAGGCGTTGTCGGTTTGGGAAAAATCGGCTCCCATGTTGCCACGGTTGCTAAGGCAATGGGCATGAAATTGCTGGCTTACGACCCTTTTATCTCCACGGAACGGGCGGAGCAACTGGGCTGTCGCCTGGTGGAGCTAGATTTGCTTTTCCGGGAAGCCGATTACATAACTCTGCACATTCCAAAGACTCCAGAAACGCTGCACTTAATTAATGCCGAATCCCTGGCAAAGATGAAGCCCACCACCCGGATTATCAACTGTGCCCGTGGTGGAATTATTGACGAGAATGCCCTGGCAGAAGCCTTAAGGCAAGGACAAATTGCTGGTGCGGCGTTGGATGTGTTCGAGAAGGAGCCGCTAGGGGAATCAGCGTTGCGATCGCTCGGCAAAGAAGTTATCCTCACCCCCCACTTAGGAGCTTCTACTGCGGAAGCGCAGGTTAATGTCGCCATCGACGTGGCGGAGCAAATTCGCGACGTTCTACTGGGTTTACCTGCCCGCTCGGCGGTGAATATTCCTGGAATATACCCCGAAGCTTTTGAAAAACTCAGACCTTATTTGCAATTGGCGGAAACCCTGGGCAACATGGTCAGCCAGCTGGCGGGGGGACGAGTTGACTTTCTCAATATTGGCCTCCAGGGAGACTTGGCGAACAATGAAAGCCAGCCCGTGGTAATTGCTTCTCTTAAAGGTCTGCTTTCCCAAGCTTTGCGAGAACGGGTAAATTACGTTAATGCCAGCATTGAAGCAAAGGAGCGAGGCATTCATGTTGTGGAAACGCGGGATGCTTCGATTCGAGATTATTCTGGTTCCCTGCATCTGTCAGCTAAGGGAGCTTTAGGGGAGCATTCCGTGACAGGGGCTTTACTGGGAGATGGGGAAATTCGCATCACCAGTGTTGATGAATTCCCAGTTAATGTCGCTCCCACTCAACATATGCTGTTTACCCTACACCGAGATATGCCAGGGATTATTGGTAAAATCGGTTCTCTCCTAGGCAGTTTTAATGTCAATATTGCCAGTATGCAGGTGGGTCGCAAAATCGTACGCGGGGATGCGGTGATGGTATTGAGCCTGGATGACCCTCTACCAGACGGAATTTTGGGGGAAATTACCAAAGTTCCCGGAATCCGCGATGCCTATACGGTAAACCTTCAGTAAATTTTGGATTTTGGATTTTGGATTTTGGATTAAAGAACTGTTGGCTATATCCAATTTTCTTTGGTTCTGACCAAGCAACCCAAATCTAAAATCTAAGATCTAAAATCTAAAATCGTATGGCAAACAGCTGGTGGGAATTTGAAATTTTAGGCGATCCAGCCCTAGAAGATTTAATCTTCTGGCGTCTGGAAAAGTTTGGCTGTCGGGGGATGTCCAGTGAGGTGAAAGGAGACTCGCTCCTTGTGCGTGCTTACCTGCCTGAACTCCAGGCGCAGCTGCTAGATCTAGCGGCTCTGTCCCTGTGGCTGCGTCAAGATGCCATGACGGTGGGGCTAGTGGTGCCAATAACGCAGTGGCATCTGATTGATGAGGAGGATTGGTCGAGTAGTTGGAAGCAGCACTGGCAACCTCAAGAAATTGGCGATCGCCTATTAATCTATCCCGCGTGGTTACCGCTTCCCGAACAATCGGAGCGTTTCCTATTACGCCTCGATCCCGGTGTGGCTTTTGGGACTGGCACCCATCAGACAACTCAGCTGTGCCTAGAATCCTTGGAAATGCGGCTGGGGCCTGCCCCTAACGGGGAGCAAGAAGGGGGGGTGGTAGTGGCTGATATTGGCTGTGGCTCTGGCATTCTCTCAATTGGCGCTGTGTTGTTGGGTGCCGAAAAGGTTTATGCGGTGGATACCGATCCTTTAGCTGTGCGCTCAGCTCGCAGTAACCGAGATCTGAATAACATGAGTGCAGAGCAGCTTGTGGTAGAAAAGGGCAGTATTGAGCGCTTGATAGAACTGATAGATGAACCCGTTGATGGCTTTGTCTGCAATATCTTGGCTGAGGTAATTATCGACTTAATCCCGCAGATGGATGCGCTGGCTAAACCGAAAAGCTGGGGCGTTCTTAGCGGCATTTTGCTAGAGCAGGTTAAACCCATTGCCGACACTCTGGAGCAGCACGGCTGGTCAGTGGCAGCACTTTGGCGGCGTCAAGACTGGTGCTGCTTTAATATTCGACGCGAGTAGCGATTAGCTATTAAGTATGTGTTACTTGAACTTATGCAATATCTGAGGCGACAATGAACTGCCCATGACTCTGAGCCAAATACCTGTTGTCAGCGTCAATCAAAAGAAAGAGCAGAACGTAATACCAAACCATCAGGAGCCCGTACAACAATAAGGGCTTTTGTAAAAGTTCGGGTAGTTGCTCCACGAGGACCTCTCCTGGGCTGAAAAGCACCCTCCATTTTAACTACGCGAACCAGCATATTAGAACGTGGGTCTTCTTCGGGAACTGACGTTGGTTCTGGGCTTAATAGCATAGCTTCTTTATAAGTCATTAAATTAGCACTGACTACTTGCGGGTTGCTTTCTCCAAATTTACCGTCAACTATTTTAAGTGCTATTTGAACAGCAGTACTTTCACCAATATCGGCTGAAAGATCCTTCGGTAGTGGTAGCGGGGTAGGAGCAGGGGCTTTAGGAAGATTTTGTAAATTATTTAAATCCGAGCTTTCTGCTGGTGGTAAGCACATAAAAACTCATCGCTTAATTTGTTCTTTATAGAGAAAGATATTATCTTTTTTGTGTTCTAACTAAAGCCGTTAAGGGAGCGATCACAGTTGTGCTTTTTATTTATATAAAATTACTGGGTCTGATTGTCACTAACACAGACGCTCTGTAAGCACCGATAACGGCACGCAAATCGTCTTATCAATAACAACCAGACCCAGTCAGGTGTCGGTTTTAAATTGGAGCTTTAGCGTCTGCCCCGATCCGGCACTTTTTTCAGGTAATCAATGTCAAAAGCAGATACACGTTGCGGATAATAGCGCTTCGTGTTTAGCGATGCTGCCACCTCCCGGAACTTGCGGGGATCGCCTTCTTGCAGCTGCCGTTCTTGGGACTTGCGGCTGTAGAATTTCTCCACCGTAAAGCGCCAATCGGTTTTGACAGTGCCAGCTGTTTCCCGGTAGTCTTCACCGTAGCGAGGAGTTACCAAATTGAAAGGACGAGCTTCCATCCGCTTACGCTGGTATGGAACTGTCGAATCTCCAAAGGCTTGGGTGTATTCGTCGCTGTCAACCAAAGCATCCACAAAGCCATGAAAGCCGAGGGTGCCAATTTTGATTGACCAGGCAATTACTTCATCCTTGTTATAGGGCGCACGACCCAAAAGACGCTTCAGACAAACGTCTACCAGACGATAGTTATCATTTGTCGAAACAACCAAGGTGTAAAACCGCTCTGACTTTGCCAGTTCTCGGATAAAGTCACGGACTGTTATTGAGCCATTTGCCAGCCGCGTTTCCAGGGTAATCTGGCGGTTGAATCTCAGCGTTTCATGCTCGCTGAAGACTTGGCGGTAAGCTGCCCAAACCAGTTGTTTCATCTCGCCTGGAGAATTTGTATCTTCCAGTCGATAAATATAGGGGGTATCTTCATTTTGATCCGACTTGCCAAAACTGCGAACCCGATGATTTGGAGCTGTTAGTTTGTATTCAAGCAACGGCAATGCCATGCTGTGGTCTCCTAAATTGTCGAAAAATTAAACAGCAAGTGAAAACGGAAACGGAATTGATTGAAGAAATCAAAACAATTACCCTTTCATGCTTATTATCCCGCATTAGTTGAGGGATAAATAACAGAGGTTTCTAAGCGATAGGGAAACTTGCAGAGGTGTTGATCGAAACAGGAACTTTTTCTGGCTTCTCCCGCGTCATGTCAGGAATTTGAATGTTAGCCGTGTTAACGCTCTTCTGGTTAGTCGCTGGCTTGGGATTGAGCGATCGCGCCATGTCTAGGAAGTTGCTCACATTACCCCACTTGTAACGCTCGCTTTCTAGCTTGTCACGCCAGTAGTCACCATAGCGAGGAGTCACCAGGTTAAATGGGCGATCTTTGTAGCGACGACGCTGATATGGTACATTGCTTTCCCCAAAGCTGGTCAGGTACTCTTCACTATCGACTAAGGCATCAACGAAACCGTCAAAACCTTGAGTGGCAATTTTAATTGACCAGGCTATTTCTTCATCTTTGTTGTAGGGGGCACGACCTAGCAATCGTTTGAGGCTGAGTTCTACTACCCGATAGTTAGAATTCGTCTCTACTACCAATCGCCGATATACCTCAGATTTTGCCAAACCGCGAATGAAATCTCGCACTGTGATCGAGCGATTTTTTAGTTGCGTTTCCAGCGTCACCTGGCGGTAGCTTCTGAGAGCTTCGTGTTCGCTAAAAACTTGGCGGTAAGCAGCCCAAATTAATTCTTGGAATTCGCTATCGGAGGTAGAGTTATCTAGCCGATATGGGCGGGGAGTATCTTCGTTGGGAACTTCGTAGCCAGCGACACGTTGGTTCTGCGAAGCTGGTTTATATTCCAGTAAGGGGATTGTCATGAGTAAATTCCTGGAGGATAGTTTGGCAATCAAAAACTAGTATCAAGCTCGGCTTGATATTTGATCTAAATCTTAGGATCTGAGGGAAGGTAACGGTAGGGCAAAGCCACATTGGTTCGTTTGACTGCGGGTTGGGGCGTGGTTGCTTTACGAGTCGAATCTGGGATCTCTAAAGACTTGACTCGGTGAGATGTCTGAGCAATTGTCCGTTGGTAATTGGTTTCAGACAGTAGCATCCCCCGAGCCATGGACAGGAAGTTAGAGGGAATGGCTTGAGCGATCGCCTGTTGCTTTGTCGCCCCTTCACGACGTCCCACGGTGTAGTGGGAACCACCTTCCCTTTCCATCAAGCGATTGCGCCAATAATCGCTGTAGCGTGGGTTTACCAAGTTAAAAGGCCGTGCTTCCATGCGTCGGCGTTGATAGGGGACGATGTAATCCCCAAAGTTTTGGCGATACTCATCACTATCGACAACGGCATCAATAAAGCCATGTAAGCCGCGCGTGGCAATAACAATTGACCAAGCAATCTGCTCGTCTTGGCTGTAAGTAGCTCGTCCCAGAAAACGCTTGAAGGTAATATCAACCAAGCGATAATTGGAGTTTGTGTCTGCTACTAGTGAGCGGTAGACCTCAGACTTGCCTAGTTCCTGAATAAACTCCCGGACAGAAATAGTCCGATTCCGCAGTTGGGATTCTAAGGTAGGTTGGCGGTAGCTTTCCAGAATCAAATGCTCGCTGAAAATTTGCCGATAAGCAGCCCAGATGATCTCATCAACTGTTGAACCTGAGGTAACATCTGTCAAGCGATAAATTGATGCATCGTCCTCATCAGGAACTTCGTAGCCTTCAACACGCTGATTTTGGGTTTTTGGTGTAATTTCAAGTAATGGAATAGGCATAGGAACATTTACCACTGTTGACTATTGAAAAAGAAAATACGAGCTTTTAGCTGAGTGCTTCAAGCTTGGCGGTCGCAGCTAGTTGCTTTTGAGCCATCCAAACTCTTGCTCGCACAGCTAAGTCGGTATCTGCCTCAGCTATTTGATTGAACCGAGCCAAGATTTGCGAAATTAAATCAGGCTGGGTAACTGCATCAGAAGCTGCCAGTGCTTGCAAACCCACAACTGCTGCATAGCGAATAGCCCAGTCTGGATCGTTAGAGACAAATAATAATGTCTTCAGCGCCCGTTCTTGGGCTGGTTGACGCTGTTGTGAAGGTAATTTAGACCAGCGCAGATTGCCTAGCCCTTTGGCAGCAGCACGACGAACACTCGGAGCAAAGTCAGTTTCGGCGGCACTTAGCAGTACATCTAAGGATCTGGGATCGGCGATCGCAGCTAGTACCCGAAATGAATAAGCTCTCGCACCGTAATTGTAATCGTCAAGCTGCTCTAGCAGAGGTGGCACTGCCACTTCACCTAAATGGACTAGCCCCTCAACAGCTGCGAGTGCTGCTTCTGGGTTGTTATAGCCCAAAACCGCGATCAAGGTGGCAATTCCCCCCTCTAATCGCGCTTCTGCTAAAGCTCGAACTGCGGCAACTAAGCGAGCAGGCGAATCCGCTTGCTCGACTGATTGAATAAGCTCTGAAGCATAAGCAGAGTTAGTCACGGTTGTTGAGTTGCGAGTTAATTAACAGAAAGGCTCAACAAGATTCAATAACCTAGGACTATAGCAGTGCGTCCATCAATGTCATGACTTGTTGGGCTTCAGTAGATAAAGAGACTGTCTCTAGCTGCTGGAGATGATTTTCTAGCAAGCTTTTGAGGGCAATCATCTTAAAGCTATTTTCCACCGTAGCGTGTGCGATCGCCTGTGCTCCTGGCAAGTAGCCACTGGCACCCAAGTCCAGTAAGAGAGTGCGGCGCAATTGCAAGCTCAGATCCCTGTTGGCGATCGCTTGCACTAAACGTTCTCCATACACTGATTCCTGAGTTAACGCATACATGGCTCGTGCCGCCCCATACCTAATTCGTTCCACCGGATGTTCTAGAAACGGTTGAATCAGTGGAACTGCCTCGGTTGCTTTTAGGGCTTGCAAGGCTTCCATGACTGCTTCGGCAGGTTGAGCTAAGTGGGGGCGTCCAGGAACTAATTGAGTTTCTGCCACACCCCCAGCCAGTAGCTGCATCAATTGCGGGATACAGGTGCGATCGCCCAACATCCCTAGTGATTGAGCAGCTGCTTCTCTAACATAGAAATCATCACACTCTAGGCAGCGAATCAGTGGCGGTACTGCACGAGAATCTGCTAATTTACCCAGTGCCCGCGCCGCATTCCGTCGTAGAGGATATCCTCCCAACTCAGTTCGATCTGACTCGTCATCCAGGGCAGCGATCAAGCCATCTACAACTTTAGGCTCACCAGTTGCAAATTTTCCCAGCCACCAAGCAGCATAGTAGCGCAGGCTCAAATCTGCATGGGTGAGATTGGCAATCGCCTGCTCTAGTGTTAAATGCCCGCCACCAAATGGCTCAGTTGGCAATGATACAGATTCGGAATCCTGCTTTTGACTGGGGTCCAGCATAGGGAGGATTGCTTAGTTAACCTTCTTATTTGTCAGATGCTGTGGCTTTGCTTTTGCCTTTGCTTTGGCCTTCACTGCTAGCTTCCACTTTTTTGTCGGATGCTGTGGCTTTGCTTTTGCCCTCAGCTTCCAGATTTTGGTGGGCTGTTACCGCTTCGGTTTTGGCTTGGCTGTCACCTTCTAGCGTCAATTGCTGAATGCTGACAATTGTGCCCCCCATGCGGTTAATCCGCTGCATTTCTTCATTCATGCGGCTGTAGGGCACTGTAATGATAAAGCTGCCACTACGACGAATGGGATAGCTGAGTCTGTCAGATTGGTAAGTTTGACGCAAACCCTTGACCTCGAAACGAAACATCCGAGTTCCAGCGTCATTGAAGCTCGTGTTTCCCAGTGCTGCTTGACCAAACATGGTTGATATAGCTCCTAACTAAGTTATTTGTTGTTAGTCATCACGGGAGAAAAACTCAACCGTAAAAACCAACAACTCTTCGAGAACTAGGCAGGTGAAACGTTAACAATTTTGCCGCCCATGCGCTGAATCTGCTGCATCCGGGGCAACATCTGCTCAAAGGGTACTAAGTAGGCTGTGGTACTATAACGAACGCTGGGGTAACCTGGTTGAAGAAGCTTTGTTACCTCAAGTCGGTAGATCCGACCGCTTTCCTCTTTAGAACCTCCAAGACAGGCTTCTGGGGTTGCCTCTTTAGAGATGGAACTAAAACTGGCGTTGCTTGTTTGACCCAACATAGTTGATATAGCTTTTGTAGTAATGTGAGCTTTCAGAATGTGAGGGGTGAGCAAGTGTACGCTAGATGCATTTTTTAAAGATGGGGCGAGTTATCAACTACCCTTGTCACTCTCACTATTAATGATGTTGTTGGTTTATGCGATCGCTTAAAGGTGAGTAAAGATTTTGTCACTCTCAAAGCGAGCCTTTGCTCGAATAAACCAACAAGAATTGATTAAGATGCTGGCGTAACGCTGACTATTCTGCCGCCCATACGCTGAATCTGCTGCATTTTGGGCAACATTTGTTCAACCGGTACCAAAAAGGCTGTATTACTGCGACGAACTTTGGGATAACCTGGTTGGCGAATTCCAGCAACTTCCAGGCGATAAACCCGTCCGCTTTCTCCCCATGAACCGCCAAGTGCTTTGGTTGGGATATCATCGCTAGCACCAGCATGGCTCCAATTTCCACCGCCACCAGCTGGTTGAAGAATATTGTTGGATTGATTTTTGGCCAGTTCGCGAACCAAGTGAGGTGCTTTGCCTTGAACTTGGGAGCGATCGCTGGTTGCATAACCGCGATAAAGGCGGAACATGCGGGTAAAGCCGGTGGTTCTTACCCCTGGATCGACTGAAAAACCACGATAGTAAGGGACAACGTTGTTTCCAAAGTTGGCTTCATACTCAACGCTGTCTATGTAAGAATCAATTTCTGCGTTGTAACCCTTTTCCTCATAAATATTGAGGTGGTAATTCAAGTCATCTTCGTCGTAGGGAGCACGTCCTAGCAAGTGCTTGAAATTCAGTTCTATGAAGCGGGTATTTGAATTGCTATAGAAAAACTTGGATTTGTATAGCTCCGACTTAGCAAGAGCACGCACAAAGTCTCGGACATTGATGTTGCCTTGCCGCAGCTGAGATTCCGCATATGTGAGGCGTTCAGATTGCATCACATAATCATTGCCAAATACTTGACGGTAAGCCGATCGCAACACCGCTTGCAGATCGTCTTCAGTGGCATCAGGCCGCAATTCTACTTTGGTGGAATTATCGAAAGCAGAAAGACCTAGTCTTCCTGCTGCCGTTAAATTAGACGCCGTTAAACCGCTCATGCTTTATTTCCCAACACAACAACTTTTTTGAAGATTTTTATAGTCAAAAAGAGCAAAACAATGCCCGGAAAAATTAGCAAGTGCTAGCCACTACGCCAACATTCGCTTACTCTTCCGGGCAACGCACCTTAAGACTAGCTTAGGGCGTTAATTGCGTAGTCGATGTAGGCGTTCGCTTCAACAGCAGCTTGACCAGTTACGCCATGATTGGCTTTGATCCACTTGAGAGCTTCAACGTACCAGCTGTTGGAAAGATCGAATGTACGATGCATTTCATCCAAACCAGCAAGCAAGAACTCATCGAGAGGACCGGTACCACCAGCAACCAAGCAGTAGCTAATGATGCGGACATAGTAGCCGATGTCACGAGCGCACTTGCCTTTACCGCGAGAGTCAGAGGCGAAGTTAGGGCCTTGTTGTTGGTTGGTGTATGGGAACTTTTGGTAAACCGCGTTAGCTGCACCATCAATCAGCTTTTGAGCGTTGTTGGTCAGAGCTTGAGCAGCTTCCATAGCAGCAGCAGCACGCTCATAACGACCGTAAACTTGGTGCATTTCAGCGTTGCTCAAGAAACGACCTTGAGTATCCGCAGATGCGATCGCTTCTGTAATTGGGGTCTTCATAGTTCAGGTATCTCCTTAATATTTGTTCTGCAAGTTTTTTGCGGGAAATATCATCGCCATAACCTTAAGAAGCGATTTGCGTAAGCTTCTGTAAAGGATGAATGGCATCGTTTTGACTAGCCCACTGCCGAGGCAGCGCGATCAAAGTAGCCAGACAGTTCAGATATCAAAGAGTTGCAATCACCCTTGGTGATATTGTTGGGGTCGTTGGCAATTGCGATCGCGGCATCCTTCATTTTTTGAACGCCAGTAGCAACAGAACCACCAGGAACACCTAGAGCTTGGTAGGTTTCGCGGAGGCCATTCAGGCAACGGTCATCCAGCACGCTAGCATCGCCAGCAGCAGCGGCGTAGGTTACGTAACGCAGGATGATTTCCATATCGCGCAGGCAAGCAGCCATACGACGGTTGGTGTAGGCATTACCGCCTGGTTGGATCAATTGAGGCTGATCTTCAAACAAAGCACGTGCTGCGTTAGCAACGATAGTGGAGGCGTTGCCGGTGATGCGGTTGACAACATCCAAACGCTTGTTGCCTTCTTTAACCATGTTGCTCAGAGCGTTGAATTGATCGTTGGTGAGGAATTCACCACGAGCATCTGCCTGAGAAACAACCTTGGCGAATGCATCTAACATAAACTCAATCTCCTACTGATTTTGGTTGAGGTGGTTTGGGTAAAACAAACCTTGATGAAGCCAGTGAGTGAAAGGTCATCGGCAGACATTAGCCACAACACAGATTCAAGCTGCTCCCCCATTTTGTCTGCTACTTAACATTGAGTAACAAAACGGTTTTCCAGAAATTATGAGAAACATTTGTTCTTTTATGAGAGACGGGCAATCTTGATAAATCCGTGCTTGTTTAACTTTTGTCTGTCATTTATCCCTTCCAGGTAACTTTTATACAACGCTGTCGGGTGCTTTGTATTTTAAGAATTATTAAGCAAACTTTACGGAGTAAATCAAGGGGCAAAACCTTGCTGGGAAAGGCTTTTGTCTTTAAGGTCTCGCAATGATTCGTTACAATGAGGGCTAGTATTTATACTTAAAAAAATAATCTAATAGATTTTATTATTATTTAATATTGGCTGTAATCAGCCAATATAGGTAGTTTCATCGCTTTTTGTTATAGAGTGTTTTATATTGATTTGTATATATATGTAAAGAAATTATTACTCGATCAGCTTGGGATTAAGTGCAGCAACCCTTCGTCGCAGTACCTCTAAAAGCGTCGTAAAAGCAACTGGAGGAGGCGCGATCGCTTCTATGAACTCTCCAGACACAGGATGTTGCAAACGCAGACGCCAAGCGTGAAGCGCTTGCCCCGGTAGATTGACTTTGAGTGAGGCACCAGAACTGTAAACTGGGTCTCCCAGGATGGGATGCCCAATATGGGCGCTGTGGACGCGAATTTGGTGAGTGCGACCAGTTTCTAACTGGAAGTGCATCAGCGTGTAGTTGGCTAGTCGTTCCTGCACCCGCCAGTGCGTTACAGATGGGCGACCTCCCTTGTTTTCCGGTACTACAGCCATTTTCTTGCGGTCAACTGGATGACGACCTATGGGCAGGTCAATCTTGCCTGAGTCAGTGCGGGGGGCACCGTAGACTACCCCTAGATACTCTCGTCGAGCCGTTTTCGCTTTCAGCTGGGCTTGCAGGTGTTGGTGAGCAAAGTCTGTCTTGGCAATCGCGATCGCTCCCGTCGTATCCTTATCCAGCCGATGGACAATTCCAGGGCGCTGCACGCCGCCAATTTCAGCTAGAGGGCAGTGAGCTAAAAGGGCGTTTACAAGCGTACCAGCTTCGTGACCAGCTGATGGATGCACGACTAAGCCAGCAGGTTTGTTGACAATCAGCAGGGTGTCATCCTCGTAGAGAATATCCAGAGGGATAGCTTCCGGCTGCATTTGCGCCACTTCAACATCGGGAACGGTCACATGGATGCGATCGCCTAATTTAACCTTGGTGTCTTTGGACAGGCAAATTTGGTCATTAATCTGCACGCAACCTTGTGAAATCAGCTTTTGTAATCGAGAACGGGATAAGTCAGGTAACTGATTAGCTAGCCAAATATCGAGACGCTCATGCTGTCTCTCTTCAAGAAAATCGCTGGTTCCCTCGACTTGCAAGTCCATTTGTGAGTTATAAATATTCAATACGCAGAACTCGTCTATTTCTATTGTCGCTAATTAAGTGACTTTATAAGCAAAGTTGCTACCGACTTCAAAAAATGCTGGTTTTTATAAAAATAGGCTACATCTAATAAGATAGGAGGCTGAGATATTAGCCAACACTGGTAATATCTCTGTTTATAAATATGGATAATACGTTGTATATATTGGCTTTTTTGCTCATAGATACTGCTTGTAAATACACTTGACAGTATCGTAATTTAGTGGCAGATAATATATCTGCTCTAGGAAATACCGATAAGTAAGCGAGTGCAATTAAATTTATGTTGGGATTCTTAGAGCCTATCCGGCAGTAGTAGAGACGTTCCGCCGGAACGTCTCTTACATGGGGTGTCTTTCTCTTAACAAGGGCGACAACCTGACAAGACAGCGTGCAATTTAACTATATTTCCTATCACCGCGATCGCCGGTGCTTCAAACCCAGACTCTTCCACCTGAGACACAATAGTTTCTAGCGTGCCAATCAATTCTTCCTGTTCCGGCCGAGTACCCCAGCGTACTAACGCTACTGGCGTCTGTGGACTCATCTCAGCTGCGGTGAATTCTTCAACAATGTAGGGTAGATTGTGAATCCCCATGTAGACGACAATTGTTTCTGAGCCATGTGCGATCGCCTGCCAGTTAACAGCTGGTCGATACTTACCCACCGACTCGTGACCAGTGACAAACGTAACCGAGGAACTGTAAGCCCGGTGAGTCAAAGGAATCCCCGCATAAGCTGGTGCGGCAATTCCCGATGTTACCCCCGGCACCACTTCCACTGGTACACCTGCACGCAATAAGTCTTCCATCTCCTCGCCACCGCGACCAAAAACAAAAGGATCGCCCCCTTTTAGCCGCACCACCACAGCTTGAGTTTGCGCCTTTTCAATCAGCAACTGGGTTGTTTCTTCCTGCAATAACGAGTGACGCCCGCTGCGCTTACCAGCATCAATTTTTTCTGCTTGCGGGTTAATCATCAGCAAAATCTGAGGGCTAACCAGGGCATCGTAAACTACCACATCAGCACACTCTAACAGCCCTTTTCCTTTGAGCGTCATCAACCCCGGATCTCCTGGTCCAGCACCCACCAAGTAAACCTTCCCCAAACACCTCTTATTTTCTTCCTTAGCGTTCTTCGCGTCTTGGCGGTTCATTATCGTGTTAATAGCAGTTAGATGGGACATTTTGAGGATATTTAAGGCTAATATTATTTGCTGAAGCCGAAGCTAATCTTGAAGCCCTAAGGAGTTGGGCAGAAATAAACGTAAGTGTGGGGAGTATTAGTGGTTAGTAAGAAAAGCCCTATTAACAACTAACAATTCCAACATAGGTTTATACACCCACCTGCTTATTACAGATTTAAATGCAATAAATCCAATATTAAATCTGCTAATTCTAGGCTTGCTCCTATCGGCTCCTTAAGGCTTATCTGTACATTGGGAAACTGCTCTTGTAACTGTGCAACTGCTTGAGCGATCGCATCTGTAATTCCTCCAGCAAACAGGAAGTAGGGCAGAATGGCAATTTGCTCGTAGCCAGCCTCAACGAACTCTTCCACCCGCTCCTTTAGACTGGGAGGCACCGACCAGAAAGCAGCCACTGCTTCTAGTTGAGCCGCCACTGCTGCCACAGGCTGATTTCCACCTCGGCGGCGGCTACCGTGAGATAATAAAATCCGCGCCTCTGCCTCTACAGCAGCCATCTGAGTTGCCAATAGACACCCTAGTTTTGGGTGAGTCCCCAAGTGAGGTCGCAAATCGATGGTCAAGTTTGAGCCAAGAGCCTGTTGAGCCAGTGCTACTTCAGCCGGGATATCTTCCATCACATGGACTCCCGGTAGCAGAAACAGGGGCAATACTAAGAGATGCCTAAATCCAGCAGCTTTAGCGCGATCGCCAAACTGACGGATTTGTTCATGCAAAGGTAGGGTCGCCAGTTCTAAAGTAGCCGTACCGACTAGCGGCAGCAAAGCAGGACTTAAGCATAAACTTGGATGTCTCGCCTGCCTTGAAGAAAGTAAGGAAAAGTTAGACTCTAATTCCCCTCCATCCCCCTGTACGTTGTTAATACCCTCAATTCGCAATTTCAGAAAATCGGCTAGCTGGTCTACAGCAGCTTGGGGGCGAGGGTCACGGCTTCCGTGAGATACCAGTAGATAGGCAGATGGCAATGGCAAAAGCGTTACAGAATGCTTCCGAGCAGATGTTGTATTCAAATAGATATCGTTTCCGAATAAAACTTTCTGTATAAAACGTTTCTAATTTGGGGCTGATACCCGAAGGGCAACGGGGCAAGGTAGTACTGGAGCGTTGGAATTAGACATATTATTCAGCCATTTTTAATAAAAATAGAGTCATGGTACTAAACTTACCCTGACTCTACTTTTATTATTCTACTCCTGATAGCAGCTAACTACGATTGGCTTGCAGCTACTGGATCGGCAATATACTTGAACTCCGGCTCTGAGTTCCAAGGGCCGCGCTCATCCTGCTTACCGTCTGAAGACAAGTTGTAGTACAGATCCACTGTGCTATCAGGCTGAATATTGCCAAAGAAGGGGTCAGTGAGCTTACCCAGCGAATCCAGCGCCTTCATAAACATCTTGGTGTGGGAAATTTCGCGGGTTAGCAGATACACCAATGTATCCTTCGTTCCTTGATCCGGAGCCATCTTAATTAACTCCTCATAGGTCTGACGCGCACCTGCTTCCGCAGCAATGTCAGCCCGTAGGTCACGTACCACATCGCCGCCTTCATTAATGTAATTAGCTGTCCAGGCGCTGCCTTGAGAGTCTAGAAAATGAGGCCCTACACCCCGAACGGCAAACAACGTACTTCTATAAGCCTCTGTTTGGTCTACATTCTTAGTATGAACTTCGATGAGCTTACCAACCGTTTCTAGGTGACTAAACTCTTCAAGAGCAATATCCTGGAGCATATCTCGGATACCAGCATTTTCACAATGCAAGGATTGCACCCAATATTGTAAAGCCGCTGTCAGTTCACCCGTAGCTCCCCCAAACTGCTCTAGCAGGAACTGGGCAAAACGCGGATTTGGCTCTTGGATATTTACCGTCTGAATAGTTTCTTTTTTGTGAAAAAACACGGATTGGCTCTCCTATGTGTTTGCTAATCTATGTATAAGCTGGTCTTCTTAGCGAAGGCTTTCTATAAACAGCTTGATCAGCTCTATCCACACGTTAGATCAGCTAGAAAATCACTACCTGCATCCTTAGGCAGACTTGCCTAAAAGCCTGCTCTAACTATAGGAGAGTATCTTTGAGCCAATTCTGTAGGAAAAAAGTTGTGCCCCAATGTTCTACCGGCATAGCGTCGTGAAGATATATGACTGGATGGGACAAGCTAGCAGAGCAAAAGCATCTAAATCGGCATTTACAGTGTGATGTTTATTTTTATCAGATTCAAATCCCTGTTTTAGCAATCTTATTTGCGGCTTGAAATAAACTAGCGCCTCTTGTTTCTATTTAGTTACTCGCAGTGAAGTCATAATTTACCTGCATTTTGCTTACATTTTTTGTATTTAGCATCATGCCAAAGACAGAAGTTAGCTTTTCACAATTAAAGTTTAATTTTTATTTCTTGTAAGCACCGCAAGCACATATAGCTAACCGATCGCGCACTGTTCTAGTCTCGCCGTCAAATGCTCAGCATGACGCCACCATTCATATCCTCCTACCCAGCTACGTGAAGGCAAGTGTCCCACTGGTGCCCGGTGGCTAAAGTTTAGCTTTAAGTTGGAAAAATAAGAGTTGTGTGTAGGCCAGCCGATGCGATCGCAAAAACTAGGATATTCCCCAGCCACCTCTTGATAGATTTGCTTTTGGACGCTAAAGCCAAAGCGCCCACTGCTGTACTTCACCCACAACTGGTCAATCGTCCTTAAATCCTCACAGGGCAATTTATCAATATCGCCGCTGAGGAGATAACTACCCGGTAACTTGCCCAACGCCTGACACATCACAGCCCAAGTTTCCTCATCTGCTTGTTCCCATTGACCAACAGCTAGTAAATGTTGCAACTTCGTGTAGTCAACCCCCACTTCAGAAAGCAGGGAATCTCCTTCCGGTTTAGCGGTATGCTGCCGCCAGAGGTTGGTAAAGAAGCTAGGTACTACTGCTGGGGGCGATGGCGGAGGTAAAGGGACAGCCTTAGGTGTCGTTGGTGTCATTGCTTGCAAAACAGCATCGGCGTCTGGATAGCGGTCTTTTACAGCACTTTGGAGCAATTTATCCAGGATTTTACTTAAGCGATCGCTGACTTTTCTTCCCGCAGGTAAAAAATCCTGCCATACCCAGCAATCGTTAATAATGTCAAACATATCCAGGGGAGAAACGCCAGTTAGTAAGTGAATGCAGGTGACACCCAAACTGTAAAGGTCGCTAGCCGGAAATACTTTTCCCCGTGTTTGCTCAGGCGGCATATATTCTGGACTACCAACGATCGTCCCCGCGCGGCTTAAGGCAGTGTTTGTGAGCAGCTTAGCAACCCCAAAATCAATCAAGACCAGCTGGCGATTGCCTAACCCTTTATTATTCTCGGCGGATAGCCTTTGATTAGAAGCATCACCGTTGTACCGGATAATATTTGCTGGCTTAATATCCCGGTGAATCACCCTATGGGTGTGAATAAATTGCAGCACAGGCAATAAATCTCGCAGCAATTCCCAAATCTGCGTTTCGCTATATACACCCTGTTGCTTTAATTCCTGTAACAAGGTTTTTCCGGGAATAAACTCCTGCACTAAATACAGCTGTTGCTCATGTTCAAAATGAGCCAATATCTGAGGAATTTGTGGATGCTTCCCCAGTTCGTCTAAGCGAATTGCTTCCTGGCGAAATAAAGCAACTACTTTTTTAAATGTTTCAGTACCGTCATCTGGGAAACAAAGTTGCTTAACAACACACTTAGGCTGAGAGGGGATATGCCCATCCACTGCCAAAAAAGTTTTACCAAACCCACCTTGACCAATTGGCTGTATCGGGCGATATCGGTCTTTTAGCAAAAGATACGCGCGACAACTGCGACAAAATCTATTAGTATCGGGATTTTGGGGGCTTTGACATCCAGGATTTACACAGTAAGTCATTGCATTGCTTGGCAGCTACTTAACCAAGTCCTATTAAAACAATATAGAGTGGTAATTCTATTTTTAATTTTGGGTAATGTAATTGTCACTACGACCCATATCAACACAGAAAATATTAAATATTTAGAAAATACAATATATTGTCTAAACCTGATATAAATATAACAAATTACTTCAAATATCTACTATTTTTTGTAAAATATAATTTTTCATCCTCTCCTTATATTTTTCATGTAAAAATTAAGTACTTTTGTTTATATCACCACACCTTAGTTACTAAATGAAGTATGCTACAGCATTTACAAGAATTTATGAATTTTTTTTTCTGTTCTTTCTTAGCGCTCTTTGCGTCTTTGCGGTTTACTAAATTCCAAAAAATCCATGACTTTAGTAGTATAAAAAAATAATGACAAAATTAGCCATAACTACCAAAAACCAACCAGATTTTGTACAAACTTTAGCTGGAAATCCAGGATATGCCGCAATACTTTGGAAAACTACCTATAACAGAGCAGCCTTGGTCAACAATCGGGGCAGTAGAAGATATACAGTACGACGAACGCCATGTCCATTTTGAGTGCGGTGGCCCAAGTATTACCATCAGTGTTCTGGCACCAAACTTAATTCGGGTGCGTCTGTCGCCCACCGGAGAATTTCTGCCCCGTCGATCCTGGGCAGTAACGCTGGATGATGAGGAATGGTCAGTTGTGCCATTTGAAGTGCGGGAAACAGCCCAAGCTGTAGAAATAGAAACAGAGCAGATGCGGGTGTGCGTTCAGCGGCAAGACTATCGCATTGAGTGCTTTGACTCAGATGGACAACCGTTTGCTGGCGATGCTGATCCTGGTATGGGCTGGCGTATGGGTGCGATCGCCGCCTGGAAGCGTATTGAAGCCAACGAGCATTTCTATGGATTTGGTGAGCGCACAGGGTTGCTTGATAAATTAGCTGAGGTGAAAACCAACTGGACAGTTGATGCCCTCGATTACGGCTTGCTCACCGATGAAATGTACCAAGCAATCCCATTTTTTATGGCGTTGCGTCCCAAAGTTGCTTACGGCATCTTCTTAAACACCACATGTTGGAGCCAGTTCGATATCGGTGCCGAACAACCGGGAGTTTGGCGCATGGAAACGCAGGGTGGAGAACTAGACTACTACATTATCTACGGCCCCGAACCTGCCCAAATCCTCAGCACCTACACCCAGCTAACTGGTCGAATGCCAATGCCACCTAAGTGGGCGCTGGGCTACCACCAATGCCGCTGGAGTTACGAATCTGAAGCCGTAGTGCGCGAACTTGCCCGTGAATTTCGCCAACGTCACATTCCCTGTGATGTGATTCATCTTGATATTGACTATATGCGCGGCTACCGCGTCTTTACCTGGAGTCCTAAGCGCTTTCCCGATCCAGCCCAATTGGTAAGCGATTTAGGCCGGGATGGCTTCAAAACAGTGACAATTATCGATCCGGGCGTTAAGTATGAGCCGGAGGCAGATTACCACGTCTTTGACCAGGGAATTGAAGGCGATTATTTTGTGCGCCATGCCGATGGTAAGTTGTTCCACGGCTACGTCTGGCCTGATAAGGCACTTTTCCCGGATTTCTTGCGCCCTGAGGTGCGGGCATGGTGGGGCGACTTGCACAAAAGTCTCACTGATATCGGTGTCGCGGGTATCTGGAATGACATGAACGAACCCGCGCTTGACGATCGCCCTTTTGGTGATCCTGGTAATAAGATTTGCTTCCCCCTGGACGCACCGCAAGGGCCACTTGAGGAACGCACCACCCATGCAGAAGCTCACAACCTGTATGGGCTAATGATGGCTCAGGCGAGTTGTGAAGGGCTAAGTCGGCTACGTTCCAGCGATCGCTCGTTTGTCTTAACCCGATCCGGTTATGCTGGCGTTCAGCGCTGGTCATCGGTGTGGATGGGCGATAATCAATCGCTGTGGGAACATCTGGAGATGTCCCTGCCGATGCTGTGCAATATGGGACTGTCGGGAGTGGCGTTTGTGGGCTGCGATATCGGCGGCTTTGCTGGTAACGCCACGGGGGAAATGTTTGCCCGCTGGATGCAGCTAGGGATGCTCTACCCCCTAATGCGGGGACATTCGGCAATGAGTACGGCACGTCATGAGCCTTGGGTATTTGGCGATCGCGTCGAGAAAATTTGCCGCGAATATATAAATCTGCGTTACCAGCTACTACCCTACATTTACACTCTCTTCTGGGAAGCGGCAACTACTGGCGCACCAATTTTGAGACCGTTACTCTATCATTATCCCAAGGACATCAAAACTTACACGCTTTACGATCAGGTGTTGCTCGGCCCATCGCTGATGGCTGCGCCAATCTACCGACCTGGAATCGAGCATCGCGCTGTCTACTTGCCTGAAGGTGTGTGGTACGACTGGTGGAGTGGAGAACGTTACGAAGGCTCAACGCATATTCTGGCACACGCCCCGCTAGAGAGAATGCCCCTCTACGTGCGTGCTGGTGCAATTATTCCCATGGCACCAGTAATGCAACACGTCGATGAACGTCCTCTCGACCAGCTAACACTACGCATCTGGTCTGGTACAGGCGAGTTGACGCTATATGAAGATGATGGTCATACGTTTGAATACAAAACTGGCGCTTGGGCAACAACAAAATATGGTGTGCATGCCGATAGTCAAGAAATCATCGTTGAAATTGAGGCACGTCAGGGCAACTGGACACCATCGGCGCGTGAAATAATCGTGGAACTCGTTGGTGTCGGAGAACAGCGCTTCGTAGATGATGGCACAGAGCGGCGTCTGACATTCTAAATTCCTTAGTGCAGAGCTTTTCTAGAAAAGAGTGCATAAATCAATTAACTCACTCGTGAATACATGTGTGAGGCTCAGTGAACTGGCTTTTCGACTGATGTGGCTTTGGATAATAAATGTCAAATTTGTCAACCCTATCAAGTTTAAAAGGTAATATTCCTAAAGATAGGTTTATACAAGAGCCTCGCTCACCGGTTAAGCTGTGACCGTATCATGAGCGCTCAGCGCCTCCATTACTCCAGAAAACATAGTTTTTATAGGACTTCACCCAATATGAATAAAGTTGATTCCCAACTGCCGACCCTGGGCAAATCGCTTCAGTTCACAGCCAGCTTATTGATGGGAGTACTAGGTTCAACCGTCATTGGCAATAGCATTGTTATAGCCCTGCCTAGCGGTTCAAGTGTGACATCAGGTACTGCCACGATACAACAAAATGGCACCCAGACAACCATCAACCAAACAACCGACCGTGCCATCATCAACTGGGGTGACTTCAGCATCGGGGCATCAGAAATAGTCAAATTTAATCAACCCAACATCACCTCAGCCACCCTCAACCGCGTTACCGGCAACACTGCCTCCAATATTCTCGGTACGCTCAATGCCAATGGTCAAATCTTCCTCATCAACCCCAACGGCATTCTGTTTGGTAGTACCGCCCATATAGATGTTTCCGGTATAACCGCCAGTACGTTGAATGTATCTGACGCTGACTTTCTCAACTTCGCTACCGACAAACCCTACAGGTTCACATCAGTTAGTGGCAAAAGCCCCGCCAGTGTAGAAAACCAAGGCACTATTACCGTGAGAAACAGCGGTTTTGCCGCCTTAGTCGCCCCCCAAGTTCGCAACTCCGGCATTATCAACGCCACCTTAGGTAAAGTCGTTCTCGGTGCCGGCACTGCCGCCACCGTAGATTTTACCGGCGACGGGTTAATTTCTTTAACTGTAAGCCCGGATGTCGTCAAAAAAGTTACTAATACAGGTAACATTAGCGCCGATGGAGGAGTCATCGCCTTAGCCGCCGGAACTGGGGGAACTGTATTAGATAACGTCATCAACACCACTGGCGTCATCCAAGCGAACTCAGTTAATGCCCAAGCCGGTAGGATTATCCTCAAAGGAGGAGATAGGGGCACAGTTGCTGTTGATGGCACTATCCGCACCACGGGGAGTTTAAACGTTACGGGTAAAGCCATTAACGTTAACACTCCCAACATCACAGCCCCAACGGCTAACTTTAATGCTGCCGGGGATATTAACTTCACCCAAGCTTATAGTAGTCAAGGCGGCAACTTGAGCTTAGCCAGTACTCAGGGTAAGATTTCCACCCGTGCGATTAGCACTCATGGTGGCAACATTACCATGACCAGTGGCAGTGGCATTACCACTAACTCTCAAAACCTCAGCACCAGCAACTCTTCCGCGAATGGGGGAAATATCACCCTGAAGGCAGGCAGTGGCAATATTACTACAGGTCAACTGCTTTCTGCGAGTGGCGGCACTACCTCTGGCAATGGTGGCAATATTAACCTCACTGCTAGCAACGGTAGTATTAGCACCAGTAATATTTTTACTTACTCCAACTCAGGAACGGGGAACAGCCAAAAGGGGGGTAGCATTAGCCTGAATGCGGCTAACGGCAATGTAACTACGGGTGCGTTATATTCCTACTCCGCGTCGGTTAATGGCACAGCAGGTAATGGCGGGGCGATCAATATCAGCGCTAGCGGCACGGATGCCGGAAATATTAATGTTGGTGTGATTCAGTCTGGTTCTTATGCTGGAACCACGGCGGGGTTAGGGGGAAATGTGAGGTTGAATGCTGCAAACACACTCACCCTGGGCCGTGCTAATAATTCTGTCAGAAAAAGTAATAACTACGGCAATATTTGGCTGACGGGTGGGAATATTTTGCTCAAGCCTGGAGCGAATATCCTCAGGGGAGAGACGATAACGGCTACGGGTAAGATCACGGCGGCGAATGCTGTCAATAGTTCCATTGCGCTGCTGACGACAAGGAATATTAGCACGAATGGCATTAAAACTTATGGCAATGCGATTAATCTCAGTAGCTCTAATGGCTCTATTACTACTAATGGTCAGAATTTAGATACAACTAATGGAGGTAATAGTGGGGGAGCTATTACTCTCAATGCTGGAAACGGTGGTATTAATACTGGCTCTCTCAACTCCTACTCTTACTCAGGTTCAGGTAACTCGGGCAATGGGGGAGCCATTACTCTCAATGCTGGAAACGGTGGTATTAATACTGGCTCTCTCAACTCCTACTCTTACTCAGGTTCAGGTAGCTCGGGCAATGGGGGAGCCATTACTCTTAATGCTACTAATGGCAGCATCAATACTGGCTTTCTCGACTCCGACTCGGCCTCATCTTCAGGTAACTCGGGCAATGGGGGGGCTATTACCCTTAATGCTACTAAGGGCAACATCAATACTGACTATCTAGACTCCCACTCTTACTCAGGTTCAGGCAGTTCGAGCAATGGGGGGGCTATTACTCTCAATGCCACTAATGGCAGCATTAATACTAACGATCTCTACTCCTTCTCTGCCGGCGGTAGTGGTGCTGCTGGCACGGGAGGTGATATCACCTTGACGGCAGCTAACACTCTCTCTATTGGAGGTATCAATTATGCCTCTAGTGGAGCGGCGAACTATGGCAATGTTAGCCTGACGGGCAATGAGATTAATCTACAAGGAAATGTACGGGGGGATGGGAAAACTTTATTGCTGCAACCCTTTTCGCCTGGGCGGAACATCAGCGTTGCCGGGAGTGGGGGTGTTGATGCCTCGACAATGTATCTCACAGATACTGAGTTAGCTTATTTAAGCAATGGTTTTAGCAATATCACTATCGGGCGCAGTAATGGTACGGGTGCGGTGACGATTAACCCGGTGACTTTTTCTGACCCGGTAACGATTCGGGCGAATGGAACTGGAGGTAGGATTACTGCTAATGGAGATATTACTGGTGCTAGTGGTTCGGATAGTTCGATTACATTGTTAGCGAATGGTGCCATTAGCACGACTGGGATTAGAACTTATGGCAATGCGATTAATCTCACTAGCTCTAATGGCTCTATTACTACTAATGGTCACAATTTAGATACAACCAATGGTGCTAACGATGGGGGAGCCATTACTCTCAAGGCTGGAAACGGTAGTATTAATACTGGCTCTCTCAACTCCTACTCTGACTCATATAATGGCAACAACAGTGGCAATGGGGGGGCAATTACCCTTAATGCCACTAATGGCAACATCAATACTAACGGTCTCTACTCCTACTCCTGGTCACAGTATAACTATGTCAATAATGGCAGAAGTGGCAATGGGGGGGCAATTACCCTTAATGCCACTAATGGCAACATCAATACTAACGATCTTGACTCCTACTCCTTGTCAAATAATGGCAGCAGTGGCAATGGGGGGGCGATTACCCTTAATGCCACTAATGGCAGCATCAATACTAACGATCTTGACTCCTACTCCTATGCTAGGTTTGGCAACAATGGCAATGGGGGGGCGATTAACCTTAATGCCACTAATGGCAGCATCTATACTGACTCTCTCAGCTCCCACTCTAACTCAATTTTAGGCAACACTGGCAATGGGGGGGCGATTAACCTTAATGCCACTAATGGCAGCATCAATACTAACGGTCTCTACTCCCACTCTGAGTCAACTTATGGCAACACTGGCAATGGGGGGGCAATTAATCTAAGTGCTGCCGATAATATTACCCTCAATGGCAACATTAGAACTAAGGGCGGAGTGAGTTCGGGCAACCTTAGCTTTTCCGGTAAGAAAATCCTGTTGGCTAACGATTTGATGTTCTATACCGATAGCGCCACAGGTACGGATGGAAATGTTGATTTTGGGAGTGCTGTACTTAACTCTAATGTAGCTGGAGATGAGCGAACATTGGATATCTATGCAGGCACAGGCACTATGAACCCAAATCCACCCACTACAACTACTGACGTGACTGTCATTCAACATTAACCCTACACATAAACCCAAGCTGAGTTTGAGTTAGCTGTAGGCACTAGTAGATACGGGGGAGCATTTCACGATTCAGTTCCCCCATTATTTTTTAGCCTTAGAAAAAGCGAGGGCTAGAGTATATCTGCGTTTATCTGCTTTCATCTGCGGTTTGAAACTTCTCCTACATACTTTGCAGATAAGTTTTCCAGGTGAAATAATATTATATCTGTAGCCATCTGTATTAGGACGCCGCCTGCTTCAGAACGGATTCGATCGCATCGCGTAAACTATCCGAGTTGTGCAACTGTTTGCGAATGCGACTTTTTAACCACGCCCAACACTTTTCAATCCGA
>JAHHGU010000080.1 GCA_019359765.1 Aphanothece sp. CMT-3BRIN-NPC111 | reverse complement strand
AGAACTTGCGAAAACAGCCAGCTGCTGATCAACAAGAGAATCATTAAAATTGCTAGGGGCATAAAACGTCCTCACTGATAACGCTAGAGGAAATTTGATTGGTAGGGCTTACGCAGAAGCTCTCGCCAAAAGAGTTAAAAAGGGGCTTTAAAAGTTCCCCCCTTTTTAACGGGGGCTAGGGGGAATCGAGGTTTGAGGTTTTCAGGGGGTAAGTCAAAATTGGGTTGTGTGGCAAAAAGCAAACTGTCCCTCCTGCTCGAATAAATTTCTCTAGCTTCTTACAATAATAAATAGAGTCATTTTTCCTCAGTAATCAGCTGGAGTTAAAAAATAGACTTCCAGTTATGTCAGGAGGGTATTGCCATGTTGCGTTTCAGAGGTGTCGGAATCTTAACTTTGATAACAGCCCTGATCGCTACACCAGTTTTAGCAGAGACGGCAAATTTTGGAAAGCTGACATTATCACCCGGTTTTCAAAGAGCAGCAGGGATTGGTAATGGTTATATTAGCGGCTCTTATTCCTTGTCGTCGGTTGCTAACCGCGATCGCAACAAGAACCCCTGTATCGGTTTTAGTGACCCTAAGCCGGATCACGTCATGGTCTTGGAGAAAGACTTCCGCAGGTTGACATTAAAAGTAGACACTGGGGGCAAAGATACGACTTTGGTAATTAAGAGTCCTGATGGCACCATTCGCTGTGGCGACGATACGGGTAACAACAAAGATGCCAGTATCGGAGACTCAAACTGGAAAGCTGGTACTTATAGCATCTGGGTGGGTTCCTTTGAACCTGGTCAAACCTGGGATTACACGCTTTCTGTCCGGGAGTAGGATTAAAATTGAATCGAAAATCATTGCATTAAACCTCCGCGTTTCAGCGCCAGGAAAGTTAAGATAGTCAATGGTTTGTTTCCCTATAATCGGTAACTACTCGTGCTATCTACGCTTCTAGCTGACTTCCGTATCATCTTTGAGCGTGACCCAGCTGCCCGCAACTGGCTGGAAGTGTTGTTTTGCTATCCAGGGTTGCAAGCGCTGGTGTTCCATCGCTTTGCTCGCTGGCTGCACTTACTGGGAGTTCCCTTCATACCCCGGTTGATTTCCCATATAGCTCGCTTTTTGACTGGCATTGAAATTCACCCTGGGGCCACTATTGGACGGGCTGTTTTCATTGACCACGGGATGGGCGTCGTGATTGGGGAAACTGCCATTGTGGGAGATTCTGCTCTTATCTACCAGGGCGTCACTCTTGGCGGTACTGGCAAAGAATGTGGCAAACGTCATCCTACCTTGGGAGAAAATGTGGTAGTTGGTGCTGGTTCCAAAGTTCTGGGCAATATCGAAATAGGCAATAATGTGCGTATTGGAGCTGGCTCAGTTGTCTTACGAGATGTCCCTTCTGATTGCACAGTAGTGGGTGTTCCAGGTCGAATTGTCTATCGTTCTGGCGTCAGGGTTAATCCGTTGGAACATGGAAGTCTACCTGACTCAGAAGCAGCAGTGATTCGCCTGCTTGTAGACCGCATTGAGTCACTAGAGGCGCAGGTGCAAAAGTTACAAAGTCCATCGTCTTTGAATACTAATTCGCTGGACTCAGCGTCTCCAGACCTTGATTCATGCAAAGTTCCAAGCAATGCTGCTCCCAGTTGCCGTATCAAAGATGGGGTAATTCAACAATTCTTGGATGGCGCTGGCATCTAATATCGTTTCCAGTTGCATCGATAGCCTAAACAGGACGGGGACAAGGGTCAGATATGCAAGCAATCGCTCGCTATCCCTACACAACCGATGCTTACCAACCTTGATATAAAAAGACAAAAATACTATTGACTTTTGCTGGAAAATATAAACCTCAATGGGCTGCTTGGATAGACCAAGCTCGCTGTCGGCATACTAAGTTTAGTTTTTTATAACGAGTTGTATTCATAGATTAGTAAATAGAATATTATCCTCGTCCTCTTGTCCCACCTCATCACGCATTTAATATTTTTTGAGCGCAACTTAAGTATTAGGTACCTTTGGTAGCCTAGTGGGAAATTTTGACGAGCGCAAAGCCTCGCATCCCATTTCATGGAATTTTGCTCAAGGCTTGAAACCGCCAAAGCCAGCGTATTAGGTCCGACCTGTAGCAACTCAACCCCTATAAATAGCGCAAATTCTATAATTTTGCAACCTTTGACCCCATATCTGTGATGACGTATAGTACTTGATCTATAGGATCACTTCCTAAAAATAATAAGGATTAATTTATGGTTCGAGAGCTTGAGCGGGTACGCCACACTAGTCAGTTCCCTGAAACAGCCCCTGCTGCTTATCCTGTATTCTTTAGAACTTACAGTCGTCGTACTAAAGGCGGTCGTGAGACTTGGTCTCAGGTGTGCGATCGCACAATCGGGGGGTTGATTAAGGTAGGCAAGCTCACCCCGGAAGAGGCGGCCCTGATAGACCGGATGCAGCGCCAGATCAAAGCCTTTCCCTCTGGTCGTTGGCTATGGGTAGGTGGTACACCGTGGCTGGAGAAGCCAGAGAACTTCTCAGGAGGGTATAACTGCACGTCAACCAATGTTACTGACTGGCGTGCCTTTGGCCTGATGATGAATCTAGCGATGATGGGCTGTGGCACGGGAGCAGTTCTCGAACCGAAATATATAAACCAACTGCCGCCTATTCGCAATCACCTGATTGTGGCTGTGGAGGGTGAGATTGGCTCGACCCCAGTTGAGGAGCGCCGTGAAGAGACGGAAGTAAAAGTAGAAGGCAGTAACGTCTACATTCGGGTAGGAGACAGTCGCAAAGGTTGGGTTAAGTCTTATCAAACTATTTTGGAACTATCCAGCGATGAGCAGTTTCCAGGGGAAGTTCAGGTATCAATTGACCTCAGTGATGTTCGTGCTGTGGGAGAACTCCTCGAAGGCTTTGGTGGCGTTGCTAACCCAGTTAAATTGCCAGGACTCTATGAGCGTTGCTCATCTACCCTTAACAAGGCTATAGGACGGCAGCTGAACTCCGTTGAGTGCTGTCTATTAATTGATGAGGCAGCGGTAGTAGTCGTTGCTGGCAACGTGCGCCGCTCAGCAGGGATGCGGCAAGGTGCTAGTAGCGACGAACTATTTGCTAATGCTAAAGCCAACCTCTGGCAACAGGATGCTGAGGGAAACTGGCGCATCGATCCCGAACGGGATGCCCTTCGCATGGCGAATCATACGCTCGTTTTTCATCATAAACCGACTGAAAAAGAGTGTATTGAGGCAGTACAAAAGCAGTACTACAGTGGTGAGGGTGCCATTATGTGGGCTGGTGAGGCTGTTGCCCGTACTAATATTGATATTCTCCACACACCTGCACAGAAGAAAGATTTCCTTGAAGCTTACCAAAGAGGTACTGCCAAAGAGTGGCTTCAACAGCATTTCCCGGATTTACCAGATGAAGAGCTAGAGCACCGTCTAGCACGCTACGGCTTAAATCCATGTGGTGAAATTTTGATGTCAGATGGACACTGCAACCTCTCAGAAATTCATCTGAATCAAATTGACCCACATAACTACAAAGAACAAGAGGAAGCATTCACGGCTGGAGCGCTATCAGTCGCGGCTCTGCTCCACCACAAGTTTCTTGAAGAACGCTATCAAAAGTCGCGGGAGTTAGACCCAATTGTTGGTGTTTCTTTTACAGGACTTTTTGATTTCTTCGTTTCTGCTTTTGGTGTAGACTGGCTCCGTTGGTGGCAAGAAGGGCGACCTGAAACCAAAACAGGAATCAAATTTAAACAGCAAGAGCAGGAATATCTAACCCGTTGGAAAGAAATGGTACATCGGGTAATTTGGGAATATTGCGATCGCCACAATTTAAAAAGACCGAACAGATGTACTACATTGCAGCCAGCGGGAACAAAATCCTTACTAACTAATGCCTCCCCAGGTTGGCATCCCCCAAAAGCACAACGTTTCATCCGTCGGATCACCTTTGCCAAAAACGATCCAGTAGCCTTGGCTTGCATTGACTATGGGTACAGTATTGTACCAGCTCAGTCAGATAAGGATGAAAACGGCAATCTACTCAATAACCCATTCGACCGGCGCTGTGCGGAATGGCTTGTTGAAATTCCTGTGGAAGTACCTTGGGCAAACCTCCCCGGAGCCTCGGAGATTGATATTAGCAAATTTTCTGCCCTAGCGCAGATGGATTTCTACCTGCAAGTGCAACGTTACTGGACTACTCACAACACCTCGGCAACCATAGAATTCACTGTAGGGGATATTGAAACTCTAGGCAGGCGAATCTATGAGGCTATTCAAAATGATGAAGGCTACATTTCAGCTGCCCTCTTAGCTCGTTTTGAAGACCATCAATCTTTTCCGAGACTTCCATTTGAACCCATTTCTAAGGAGCAATACAATCTGCTTGTAAAAGAGGTTCTAATCCGTCGAAAAGTAGATGATTTTAATCTAGCTCTGAGTCATTACGATGCAGGTTACTCAGCAGAAGCTGGTCCTGCTGGTTGTGATTCAGACAAGTGTATGTTTCCCGAACAAAAAACGCTTTCGTAAGTTGAATTGGTAACCAGATATCCCCAAGTCAAATGCTTGGGGATTTTTTTAACAGCTTTAAATAGATATTACTGCCGGCTCGTATAGTTTTGGTCAATAGGTAGCCTGGAAACAGAGCAAGAGGTTAGCCCTTCTTTGCTTGAAGCCGATGGCTGAGAAGAAAAAGTGCGATCGCATGATTGCGTGTGCATTGGCTGTAGCCTGCCGTCGGGCATAGCACGTATCGCCATGTCAGCAGGTCTTCGGTGATCGCACCTATACTGCTCAAGCAAAGCCGTATTTAGACACGCTACGATCCCAAAAGAATCAACAACAGTGGCAGCACTAGGAGACTTTCCATGTTCCTTGATGAACTAAGTCCAATTTTTAAAGAACTCATCCAGCAACCGATGCCTTTCTTGGGCGGCTTATTCTCTGGTGTTTTTCGGCTCAATCTCTCTGATGATCCAGTCAAAAGCTGGCTGGACGGGCAGGCAGGTTCTACCACCTATTCGTCCCCTACTACTGGTAGTGGCAACGGCAGAAGTACTGGCCCTCAGTCTATTTCCATTGACTAAATCTGAACTAAGCTGAGTAACGTCAAAAAATCAGGTCTGCTGGTTTCCCAGCAGACCTCTTGCTTAATTTTTGAATAACAAATGGTCAATGACCGATTACCACTGTAGATGTTTAATTATGCCGACCTACTTATAAAAAGACCATAAGATTCTTCTATAACACAGAGTGTCAACTGGATAACCCCTCAAAATCAGATGATTAGGGTATCATAAGACGATAAGTACAAGTTCAGTTTTATCACTGGTTGAGTTTGAGGCTAGGAAAGCCGCAGAAAGTGGTTGCTGGTCTACAAGCATTCGCCACTGGTAAACCAGACAAGACAATGCCCGTTATCGCAACGTCTAACTAAAGTCTGTTTCTCTGAACTATAGTTCCTCGTTCAGCCTTATCGAGCCACATGACCATTTACGTTGGAAATCTATCCTACCAAGCCACTGAAGACGACTTAAAATCAGTCTTTGAAGACTACGGCACAGTCAAGCGAGTGGTATTGCCCACAGACCGCGAAACAGGTCGAATGCGCGGGTTTGCTTTTGTTGAAATGGCCGATGACGCCAAAGAAGATACTGCGATCGCCGAATTGGATGGCGCTGAGTGGATGGGGCGTCAATTAAAGGTAAATAAAGCCAGACCCAAGGAAGACGATCGGAGCGGCGGCGGCGCAAGGTCAGCTAGATATTAGACCTGAAAGGCTCTCATTGAATTAGCAACAAGACGAGTAGTGGAGAAAACCATCGCCACTGCTCGCCAACTTTTTATCGCCAACTTTCCTCCGTGAATGCCGTATCTGAAAGAGAGATATGAGCAACAGAGAAAAGAGATTTTAAGCTGCTCGTCATTTAAATTGCATCTGGGTGTCTGGAGCGTCCACGCATCTTCGTGACGATCCGGATTTTGCAACTTCAAGACACATCAGCTTAATCTCCCAGGCAAATACCCAAGCCTCTGGCAGTTTTGACCAAGGTATCATGGGGGTCTACAGCTCGGTATTGACCAATTGCCTCAGCAATCGGAACACTCACTACTTGTCGGTTTTGCCAAGTTACAACTTGGTCATACTTACCTGCGGCAATTAGATCGACTGCCTCGACGCCAAAAGCCGCCGCAATTAATCGGTCAAGCGATGAAGGGATTCCTCCTCGTTGGATATGTCCTAAAACCGTGACTCTGGTTTCTGCACCACTAGAGAAAGCAATTTCCTCCGCTAGGTGCTGACCAATTCCCCCTAATCGACATTCCCCAAATCGATCCGTATTCTTAATCATCTCACCCCCTTCTGTGCAAACTGCCTCTGAGACAATGACGATACAGAAGTTCTTACCCTGAGCTTGACGCTCTCGGATTTTGCGACAGACATTCTCCAGGGTGTAGGAAATTTCAGGAATTAGGATCACATCTGCTCCACCAGCAATCCCAGCATTCAAGGCAATGTGGCCAGCGTCGCGACCCATAACTTCTAGGATCATGACCCGACTGTGACTGGCAGCTGTGAAGTGCAAGCGGTCGAGTGCTTCAGTGGCAATGTTAACTGCCGTATCAAACCCGATGGAACGCTCAGTGCAACCCACATCATTATCAATAGTTTTGGGGATGCCCACTAAGTTAATGCCGCCTTGCTGGGCAAGTTTCCGCAGAATCGCCAAACTACCATCTCCCCCAATGCCAATCAGGGCATCTAAACCCAGCTGATGGTAAGTTGTGATAATTTCTTCAGAGCGATCGCGCAAAGTTCCATCCCCCATCGGGAAAGCGAAGGGATCGCCTTTATTCGTCGTTCCCAACACAGTCCCACCCATCGTTAGCAACGGGTCAACCTTATCAATCTCCAGCTTCATCACCTGAGGAGGATCGGTCATCAATCCCAGAGTGGATCGACAGATCCCCAACACTTCCCAGCCATAGGTGCCGATCGCACGGTGTACCACTGCTCGAATTACAGGGTTCAAGCCAGCACAATCACCGCCACTTGTCAATACTCCAATGCGTTTGTCTTCTCCCATATCGCCTTTCGTAGTTGAACCGCTATTGTCTCTTAGATTTCATATCATGCATCCTCTGGAAACAACGAAGTTCATCTAAAGATTCTATTCCTGTAGTTCGTCTAAAGTTAGACCCTTTATCAAAAAAGGCTTTCTAAGATAGAGAAGGAAATGAATATCAGGGCGGTCAGGGGTTAGTAGTTAGTGGATAGTAGTTAGTAGGTCGCAACTGTTATTTCCTCGCCTAAATTAAATAACGCCAGTCCTCCCACTAACCACTAACTACTAACTACTAACTACTAACTGAATCCCCGCCTTAATCAGGCAGGGATTCAGGAACATCTGCTCTTCTCAACAAGCGCCATAATTGATATGGAGGACGAAAACAATGGCAGACTTAGATCGGCATGAAGTTCAGGAACAAGCGCTGGATCGAGACTGCACAACGCTATCTCGTCACGTCCTGCAACAACTCCACAGTTTCTCGTCACAGGCGCAGGATCTCAGTGCGATCATGAATCGCATTGGTCTGGCAGCAAAGCTAATAGCTCGCCGCCTCAGCCGTGCTGGGTTAATGGAAGGCGTCCTGGGATTTACTGGCGACGTGAATGTGCAGGGAGAATCCGTCAAAAAGATGGATATCTACGCCAATGAGGTGTTTATCTCGGTATTCAAGCAGAGTGGCTTAGTCTGCCGTTTGGCGTCCGAGGAAATGGAAAAACCCTACTACATCCCGGAAAACTGTCCCATTGGACGCTACACCTTGCTTTATGACCCCATTGATGGCTCTTCCAATGTTGATATCAATTTGAATGTTGGTTCCATCTTCTCGATTCGCCAGCAAGAAGGAAATGATATAGATGGCGAAGCCGAGGACTTATTGCAAGATGGACGCAAACAAGTAGCGGCTGGATATGTCCTCTATGGACCTAGTACGGTGCTGGTCTATTCCATTGGCACTGGCGTTCATGCTTTTACCCTCGACCCCAGCCTCGGTGAATTTATCCTTTCCAATGAAAATATCCAGGTTCCACAGCACGGTCCGATTTATAGCGTTAACGAGGGTAACTTTTGGCAGTGGGATGAATCCCTCCGGAATTACATCCGCTACGTCCATCGCCAGGAAGGTTACACTGCACGGTATGGCGGGGCGTTAGTTGGAGATATTCACCGAATTTTTTCTCAAGGAGGTGTCTTTCTCTACCCAGGTACAGTTAAGAAACCAGAAGGCAAATTGCGGCTGCTCTATGAATCTGCTCCCTTAGCATTTTTGATGGAGCAAGCAGGTGGTAGAGCCAGTACAGGTATCCAGAATATCTTGGATGTGGTGCCTGAAAAACTCCATAGTCGCGCGCCTTTAATCATCGGCAGCATTGAGGACGTAGCAATGGTGGAGTCTTTTATACAGAAAGGAACAAAGACATTAGACGAAACTGTGATGGCTCGTTCCTAGTTAAGTGGCAGAGTCATAAATTTTGCTAGAAGCGGGTTTAACAATATTGCTGGGACAATGGAAATCCTTAATAAACCCGCCCGCCTGTGAAAGTTGGAAATTTTTACCTACCCAAACCTGCGGACTACCGTTCAAACATCGGAATTGATTAGGAGTAAGAACAATGACAGCGACAGGAAATAATCCCATTTTCACAATTGAAAAACAATATGGTCAAAGTATCTGGATGGATAATTTGACCCGCGATCTGATCAAGTCCGGCGAACTCAAACGGATGATTGAGGATCGGGGACTGCGTGGGATCACTTCTAATCCCAGCATTTTCGAGAAGGCGATCGTTGGTAACGCCACATACGACGCTGATATTGAAGCTGGGATTCAAGCTGGTAAATCAGTGCAAGAAATTTACGAATCACTGGTATTTGAAGACATCCGCAATGCGTGCGATATCTTCCGACCCATATATGAAGAGTCGAATGGACTAGACGGCTACATCAGCATTGAAGTCCCACCGACGATCGCTCATGATACGGAAAAAACAATTGAGGAAGCCCGACGCTATTTTGCGGAGATTGGCCGGGAAAACGTGATGATTAAGATTCCTGGAACTTCCAAGGGCTTACCAGCTGTGGAACAGGTAATCAGTGAAGGCATCAACGTTAACGTCACCCTGCTGTTCTCCGTTAACAGCTATGTGGAGACAGCTTGGTCTTACATCCGGGGTCTGGAAGCACGTGCTGCCAAGGGTGAAGATATTAGCAACATTGCCTCAGTAGCGAGTTTCTTCCTCAGCCGGATTGATATTAATATTGACGCCCGCATTGACGAACAGCTTAAGGCAGGCGTTGACCGTCTAGAAAAGGAAGCAAAGCTCAGGGCTGTTAAAGGCAAGATCGCGATCGCCAATGCCAAAATTGCTTACGAGAAGTATAAGGAGATTATCCAGAGCGATCGCTGGCAAGCTTTAGCACAAAAAGGTGCAAAAGTCCAACGGTTATTATGGGCTAGCACTAGCACTAAAAACCCTGACTACAGCGATGTTATGTATGTCGATGAGCTAGTGGGTCAAGACACAGTTAACACGCTCCCCCCGGCAACAATTGAAGCTTGTGCTGACCACTGCGATCCCGCCAATCGCATCGAAGATAAAGTTCAAGAAGCCCATAACCTGATCGAAAGTCTTAAAGACCCGGACATCGACATCAATCTGGATGAGGTGATGGATGAACTCCTTGTCGAAGGAATTGATAAATTTGTTCAGCCCTTCCAATCTTTAATGAGTTCACTAGAAGGCAAAGTTCAGCATCTAGCGACAGTATAAGAGAGTAAAAAAGTTTTGAGTTTTGAGTTTTGAGTTTTGAATTCCAGAGTAGAAAAGTTGGGAGTTTTGAATTAAAGAAAAGATTTAGCTCAAAACCTTCTTATATGCTTTAACTCAGAACTCAGCACTCAAAACTCACAAAGCTTTCTTAACTCAAAACTCAGCACTCAAAACTTAAAACTATTGCTATGACCACACTGTTAGAAAATCCCTTGCGCGTTGGGTTACGGCAGGAAAGGACGCCGGAACCATTGATTATGGTCATCTTTGGGGCATCCGGAGACCTGACTCAACGCAAGCTGGTGCCAGCGATTTATCATCTCAAGCGGGAACGCCGCCTGCCAGCGGAAATGACCATTGTCGGCGTGGCGCGTCGAGACTGGAGCCATGACCACTTTCGAGAGCAGATGCGCGAAGGCATAGAGCAATTTTCTGACGGCATAGGTTCAGAAGAACTTTGGCAAGACTTTGCTCAAGGCTTGTTCTACTGCTCGGGTGACATTGACAACCCAGAAAGCTACCAAAAGCTGAAGGCATTTCTGGGAGAACTGGATGGTAAACGGGGAACGCGAGGCAATCGGGTGTTCTACCTGGCTGTTGCCCCCAAATTCTTTTCAGAAGCCATTCGTCAGTTAGGTTCAGCAGAAATGCTCACCGATCCCCTAAAAACCCGTCTGGTGATTGAAAAACCCTTTGGACGGGATCTTAACTCCGCTCAGAAGCTCAACCGAGTGGTACAACAAGTCTGCAAAGAACAGCAGATTTACCGCATTGACCACTATCTCGGCAAAGAAACAGTTCAAAATTTATTAGTTTTTCGTTTCGCTAACGCCATCTTTGAGCCGCTGTGGAATCGCCAATTTGTCGATCACGTTCAAATCACAGTAGCAGAAACCGTAGGCGTAGAAGATCGAGCTGGTTATTATGAGACTTCTGGTGCTTTACGGGACATGGTGCAGAACCACCTGATGCAACTGTTCTGCCTGACGGCGATGGAGCCTCCTAATTCCCTGGATGCCGATAGTATGCGGACAGAAAAGGTCAAAGTTCTCCAGTCAACCCATTTGGCAGACATCCATAACCTAGATGTTTCAGCAATTAGGGGTCAGTATGCCGCTGGATGGATGAAAGGCAAGCCCGTTCCTGGCTACCGGGAAGAACCGGGAGTAGACCCTAACTCGACAACACCAACATATGTTGCCATGAAGCTGCTGGTTGATAACTGGCGCTGGCAGGGGGTCCCCTTCTATCTGCGAACTGGCAAGCGGCTGCCGAAGAAGGTATCGGAAATCGCGATTCAGTTTCGTGAAGTCCCCTTGTTGATCTTTCAATCTGCCGCCCAACAGGCAAGCCCTAATGTGCTGACGATGCGTATTCAGCCTAATGAGGGAATTTCCCTGCGCTTTGAAGCGAAGATGCCCGGTCCGGATCTCCGCAGTCGCACGGTAAATATGGACTTTAGCTACGGTTCTTCGTTTGGTATGGCAACCTCCGATGCCTATGACCGCCTGTTGCTTGACTGTATGCTGGGCGACCAGACCTTGTTCACTCGTTCTGATGAAGTGGAAGAAGCTTGGAGGGTTGTAACACCAGCACTTTCAGCGTGGGAGTCGCAAACAAATCCGGCATCCATTCCCCAGTATGAAGCGGGAACCTGGGAGCCAGCTGAAGCAGAACTCCTAATTAACCGAGATGGTCGTCGCTGGCGCAGACTGTAAATAGGTATGAGTTATGAGTTATGAGTTATGAGTTAGAAGAGTAGTTGCAAATTATGAGTTATGAATTGGGAGCAAACCCCTTTCTACTCAGAATCTAATATATTCAAGACAACTATTCTTTTTAATTCAAAACTCAAAACTCAAAACTCAAAACTTAAAACTCAAAACTTAAAACTCAAAACTCCTATGACGGCACAATCTGCTCCCATTTATTCTTTACAGTCCCCCAAAGATGTCTCAATTAATGAAATTGAGGCGGAACTTCATAAAATCTGGCAAAGCTATAACCAGGACGGTGATAATGGAGATTCTCCCGCCGCTACTAGGGCAACCACGTTTAGCTTTGTAGTTTACGAACCG
>JAHHGU010000079.1 GCA_019359765.1 Aphanothece sp. CMT-3BRIN-NPC111 | reverse complement strand
CTATTATCCGTAGTTTAGTGATCGCTCTATTGCGCCACAAGGGTTATTCCTCCATCACCCAGGCGGTTCGGATGATTGCTCATAACCTTGAGCAGATTTTTCTCCTCTTACAATGAATTAGCCCTGCTTTTTAAGGGGGGTTGGGGGGGATCTCTGCGTAAGTGCAATGCTTTTTACAGACGTTCCGGCGGAACGTCAAGACGACTAGCCAACCTCGGCGTTAAAGGCGACACTCAGGGCCGGGATGGCGAGGCAACTCTACCCGAAAGGTTGAACCTTGACCAACCTGGCTGCTGACGCTAATTTGCCCCTTCATGAGGCTAACTAAAGAATCTACAATCGCCAGTCCCAAACCAGTACCGCCGTGTTGACGCGCAATCGTCTGATTTACTTGCCGGAATTCCTTAAAAATGTGTTTCATCTCAGTCTCAGCAATACCGATTCCGGTGTCTTTAACTGCGATCGCAATTTTCTCTGGGGACGCTTCCGACACATCTACCCGCACGCTGCCACTATCTGTAAACTTAATAGCATTAGAAAGGAGATTGACCAAAATTTGCCGCAGCCGAGTTTTATCACCGCAAATTTTGGGGTTCGAGAGGTCTAGGCTCACATTTAGTGCCAAATGCTTCTGTTCAGCTAGACAGCGCAGTTCTTCAACGATCGCACTCACTAGCTCAGCTAAGTCTACTACTTCCAGCTTAAGTTCTAAGCGGCCAGCCTCAATCCTGGAGAAGTCAAGAATATCGTCGATCAGCGCTAGCAAGTTTTTACTATTGTTGAGAATGCGATCGATCATGCTAGCTTGCTGCGGCTTTAGCTGATGCTGAAGTTGGCGCAGCAGCAATTGAGAAAAACCCATGATTGCATTCATAGGTGTACGCAGTTCATGAGACATGACCCGCAAAAACTGCGACTTCAGCCGTGCTTCTTCTAGCAGTTGCAGATTCTGAAGCTGCATATTGCGAAGTTGTTCCTCCGCTTGTTTGCGGGCGGTAATATCCCGCAGCAGCCAGCGCAGGGCGACTATTTCCCTTTTCTGGTTGTGGACGACAGCTACAGTTAAGGCGGCCTCAAAAGGCGCACGCTGACGCGGCTGCAAATGCAATTCCCAATCCTGCACTAGATTAAATTGGTGCATTTGCAGCAGTTGATCGCGAAATTGCCGACGTTCTGCCTCTGGGACAAAACTACTCAGCGGTTTACCCAACAGATACTTATAGGAAAGGTTAAGGATGGTCGTAGCGGCAACATTCGCCTCTCTAATGATTCCGCCCCCATCAGTCACTAAGTAAGCATCCGGGGCGAACTCAAACAAATCCTGGTAGCGTTGGCGTTCTACTTCTACCTGATGACGAGTAGCTACTAACTCTTCATTCTGCTGGCGCAGTTCTTCCTCGGCTACTTGCAGTTCTTCTAAGGCAGTACGCAGCTCTTCCACAGCTACGGGGAGCAGCTCTTTTTGCTGCAAAGGCACTTCCTCGGCCTGTTGGTATAGCAAGGTGGCACGCTGGCGCACAGTTTCTATTTGCTGGGCAAATTTCTTTCCATTCACAACAAGCCTTCCTCACCAGTCCTTCTACCTAGAAGACTAACTCTTGATTTATACCATAACCTCTACCTAGGGGAGTTCTTCCATCAACAATACTACTCCCTCAATACCTGTTCCCTGGCTCTTGAGCGGCGTACAGGTAACTTTGCACTGGATAGATCTACCACGGCGATTAATTGTATCTAGCGTAATTTCCTCAAAGGTGACATCTTTGGTAAGGCAAGCTCGCAGGGGCTGTCTGAGTTGCTCCACTGGCAGACCAATATCCAGGTTTATAAAGTGCCTTCCTCGGACTTCATCGAACCGCAACCCCCACAAATCTTCGGCTTTATAGTTCCAGATATGAACTTGCAATTCTTTATCCACGACCACCACGCCGAGGCGCAAGCTAGTGAGGATGGATTCCAAATAAAGGTTTACTTGGGTAAGTTGACTGCTGCGTTCGTGCAGTTCTTCGTTGAGAGACTGGAGTTCCTCATTAGTAGATTGCAGTTCCTCATTGGTGGTTTCCAGTTCTTCGTTACTGGACTGGAGTTCTTCATTGGTGGTTTCCAGTTCTTCGTTACTGGATTGGAGTTCCTCGTTAGTGGTTTCTAGTTCTTCGTTACTGGACTGGAGTTCCTCATATGCGGCTTCCAACTCCTCTTTGAATTGGTAAAGCTCTTCTTGCAGTTTTTTAAAAGCAGTTACATCCGCGAAGATGATTTTTATGCCCAGGATGTTGTTGTTGGTATCTTCTAGGGGGATAACCTGTATTTCTAGATATCTGGCCTCGCCAGAAAGGGGGGGGCCCACCACTTCGGGCAGGATAATTTTGCGGCGCAGCTGGTAGGCTTGCTCAATGGGCGATCGCAGTTCTATATATCGATAAGAAAGTTCTAGGTCTTGCCAGGGGCGGCCTAAGTCCTCGTGCTTGAGACCAAACATGGTGCAGGCGCTTTCGTTGGCTAGGGTCAGACAACCATTGACATCCACTACCACCTGTGCAACCGGGTCGATGTTGAAGGCAGCTTGACTAAGGCGTGTTTGGCTGACCATTTCGCTTGGTTCCTGCTCGTTTTCCGGCTCAGGCATCATTGATAGGCGATCGCGCCTATCGTCTGAGTTCGGTACCTTGCTGAAGACGCGCTGTTTCAAGTCTACAGGCATGAATTTATTGTTGCGGCTGAACAACATTTCTGCTTTGCCTAAAAATAGAAAACCGCCATCATTGAGCGCGAAGTGAAAACGGTTGATAATTATCGTCTGACCTTCGCTATCGAAATACATGATGGTGTTGCGGCAGACGAGCAGGTCAATGCGGGCGATGGGTGCATCTTTAATCAGGTTGTGACGACCAAAAATGATCGAGCGGCGCAGCTCTTTGTTAAAGACGTAGTGCGTTCCCTGCAACTCGAAGTATTTTTCCAGCAGTTGGGGGGGGATATCCGCAACTTCCTGTTGGGTGTAGCACGCCTGACGCGCTTGGCTGAGGGCTTCCTCGTCCATATCTGTGGCGAAGATTTTTACCCGCTGTTTGAATATCTCAAAGCCGACAGCCTCAGCTAGCACCATAGCCAGGGTGTAAGTTTCCTGCCCAGAAGCACATCCAGCACTCCAAATGCGGATCGGTTCGCCTTGTCTTTTGTTGGCTAATATCTGGGGAACGATTTCGGCGGCGATATAATCCCAAGCGGCGCGATCGCGGAAGAAGGCCGTCACATTGATCAAAATTGTGTTGAACAGATGACCGAATTCATCCGGGTGTACTTCTAGGTAGTCGATATAATCGCTATAGTTATTAATTCCGATGGCTTGGATTCGTTTCTGAATCCGGCGGATTAAGGTTGAAGGTTTGTAGTTGCTAAAATCAAAACCGCGATTTTCTTTAATGTATTTTAATAACGATTTGAATTCCGGGGTAATATTTTGGTTACTCATATACTGGAAAGCGCTTAAATTATCAAGGCAGCAGATATTATAGTTAGAGAAAGGATAAAATCTACTTGCGAATTTATCGTCAAGTCTGTTTTAGATTGTTTTTACCGCAGATGAAGGCAGATAAACACAGATAAACGCAGATGTTTTTCACGAAATAAGGATTTTGGGGATGGGATATTATAGTAGGGACTGAAGGCGATCTTTTTGGCAATTAAACTACTTCGATTTTACGGGGCAACTCTACGCAGAAGGTAGAACCCTCACCCAAGGTGGACTCTACACTAATCTTACCTTGCATTAATTGTACTAAGGAATTGACAATTGCTAACCCCAAACCTGTACCTTCATATTTGCGCTTTAGGCTTTGATCTAGTTGTCGGAATTCTTCAAAAATATGCTTGAGGTCATTCTCGGCAATACCAATTCCCGTATCTTTAACTATAATCGACACCAAATCGGTAGTTATTTCTTTTACTTCTATCTGCACGCTGCCAGTCTCGGTGAACTTGATGGCGTTGGAAAGGAGATTTACCAAAATCTGCCGCAGGCGGGATCTGTCGTTGATAATGCAGGGATTTGACAAATCTGAGCGAATGTGCAATTTCAGATGCTTTTCTTGAGATAGCGATCGCAGTTCCTCGGTGGTGGCTTTGACTAGATGAAGCAGGTTCAATTCTTCTAGTTGCAGTTCCATGCGACCCGCCTCTATTTTGGAGAGGTCAAGAATCTCATTAATCAGCGTTAGCAAGTGTCTGCCATTGTTGAGAATGCGCTCCATCATATCTACCTGCTGCGGCATGAGTTTATTCTGGCGTTGGCGCAACAGCAGCTGGGAAAAGCCAATAATCGCATTCATGGGTGTCCGCAGTTCGTGGGACATCGTGGCGAGAAAATGAGATTTCAGCCGCGCCGCTTCCATTAGCTGTAAATTCTGGAGTTGAATTTGCTGCCGCTGGTTTTCTAGTTCTTGGTTTTGTTGGGCGAGAATTTCGTTCTGAAGTTCTAAACGTTCCTCTCGCTCTTCTAAAGTGTTAATCTGTCGAGCATTGTCAATGGCGATCGCCGCTTGTTCGCCCACCGCCGCCAGCAAATTCTTGTCTTCCATATCAAAGGCATCGGCGTCTTTCCAATTGCCGATAGCCAGAACTCCCAAGCGTCCCGCCTGCACAGACTCAATTGGCACCGCGTAAATTAAGGCGGGTAACTCACTTGTGAGGTCGTAGGAGGGTGCTTGAATCGCCTGTGCCTCGCCGGTAGCAAATACATGACTGAGCAACCCTCCTTCAGGAGCAAAGGCATCTTCCAGGCGCAATTTTTCAGTGCCAATCCCCGCTGTTACGCTCAATACCAGCCGGTTGCATTGGGGGTTGTTGAGTATGATGAAGCAAAACTGGGCACCGGCGATCGCATCACAAACAGCCTGAACCATCACCCGTAAAAGACCGGGTAAATCGGTTAGGCGTTGGTTTAGTAAATTAGTTAGCTGTTGCAACGTTCGCAGCTGTTGCTGCTGTTCGCCCAAAATTAAAATGGCTTGGCGCAGGTTTGTACTCGCCTCCTGCGCTTCCCGGTAAAGTCGGGCATTTTCTACTGCCAAAGCCGCACGACGCGCCATATCCTCAGCTAGACGCAAATCCGCCTCAGTATAGCGGCGACCAGACTCGGCTGAGACAAACAAAATCGAGCCTAAGGTTCGCTCCCACACCCGCAACGGCACACAAATATAGGACTTTATATTTAATTCCCGTAGTAGCTTTAGGTGTCCATCATCCTCAGCCAAATCAAGCAGTAGTGAGTCAGAAAGATCAAAACAACCATCTGATTCCCCGGTACGTAATACTTTGCCATAGCCATAGTTCCCATTTGCTTTAGCGGGGTAGCGGTGCTGCAACTCCCACACCAACTCTTCTTTACCTGGGTTGACGTGAGCAACTGCAATGCGACGGTAAGATTTATCTGGTTCAATTACGTCAATCGCACACCAGTCAGCAAGGCGAGGTACTGCTAATTGAGCTAAATTTTCCAGCGTCGTTTGGTAGTCAAGAGAGGCTGAGAGTAAAATACTTGCTTCAGCTAAGAAACGCTGCGATTCTTCCGTGCGCTTACGTTCGGTGATATCGCTAATTATCCCAGACATACGTAAAGGCTTGCCATTGATATCCAGCTGGGCTTTGCCGCGAGCAAGACAGTAGCGGTATTCTCCAGAGGTATGCAGCAGCCGAAATTCCTCGTTGTATGGGATTTGATGTTTTAAGTGATTCGTAACTGCATCTACGACACCTTGGCGATCTTCTGGATGCAGCAGTTGCAAAAAGTCTTCGTAGCTGGGGGTAAATTTACCTGGGGACAGTCCTGTAATTTCAAATAGACGCTCGTTCCAATAGAGTTGATTAGCGGAGATATCCCAGTCCCAAATACCGTCGTTAGATCCCTCTACAACTAAACGATAGCGTTCTTCGCTTTCACGCAGTCGCTCTGTTACCAGATATGCCTGCATTTCCGCTCTATAAACACGAACGGCGTTGCGTAGACTGCGGGAGAGACTTTCTGGTGAGAGTTTGCCTTTGGAAATATAATCTGCTGCCCCAGCTTTCATCAACTCAACAGCGATTTGTTCGTCTCCCTGCCCTGTTAATACTACCAGGGGCACTTTAAAGCCAGCGCGACGCACATTGTTAACTAATGCCAAGGCGTCGCCGTCGGGTAGGCGATAGTCGATGAACACACAGTCAAAGCTTTGTTCCCCAAGAGCGGCGATCGCGCGAGCGCAGTCTTCAACCTCCGACAATTGCATCTGCACACCAGCACTCTTGAGCGCTCGACGTACCGCCATGCGGTCTACTTCATCATCTTCCACCACCAGTATTTTCAGAATATCTTCCATAGCAATTAGCTGGTCGCGAACCAGGACTCGCGTTTGTACAGGAGTTAGAAGTTAGGCGTGCTATTTTATTTTTAATTATCGATTTTAGATTCCGCCTCCCTCTATACGCTGACAGCTAGCTACGGCATTTCGCTAAGTGTCCAATACTGATTGAGCGTCGCTACAGCTTCCACGAATTTTGTGAAAGTTACTGGTTTAACAATATACCCAGCCACATTCAGATTGTAGGCTTCCACCTTATCTTTGTCCTCGTTGGACGTTGTTAGTACAATCACTGGTGTTGCCCTCAGTTCTGCATCAGAGCGCAATTCGCGCAGAAACTCAATCCCACCCATTTTAGGCATATTCAGGTCGAGTAATATCAGCCTTCTTTGTGAGGGGACGACAGGCGGGTTACCGTTACCACGTAACATCGCTAATGCCTCTAAGCCATTGTTTGCAACGAAAAGGTTGTTTTTGATGTTGTTTTTCTTAAACGCCCGTTGCACGGTCATTACATCTATTTCATCGTCATCAACTAACAGTAAATTTGTCATTTTATCTTCCATAATTAAGCTATATTCCATCAAGTTATTGAGCCACTACAAATAAAGAAGTGTCTCTGCTATTTTCCTGACATCATAGGCTTGATTTTGAACAAGCTTGTTGGCAATCCCTAAATTAATCCCGCTCTTTTCTAAGAAAGTCTGCACTTTCCAGACGTGAAAAACACCAAAAAGTTTTTGCATATAGCAACCCGCTCCCAGTTTTGAAATTCAACCTAACCCCTGTAGTCCCCCACGGCTTTGAGAGATATAAATGTATGAATCATTTAAGACTTCTATCCTACTTAGGAGCAACCTAACAACAGCGAGCAAAGACCGCTTGTTTTGTAGAAAGCACCTTGATATTGCCTAGATATTTTTACCTATCCATCTGTCCAATGGTAGTGTTTAACACTATTTGCCGTGAATTTCCCCTTGAGGATATATGGTATAGCATTATTCCATCTATCTAAAGGAAGACTTTATCTCGATCCGCCATCGCCGAGAAGCAGGATGGAAACTAGCTCAGACTCCACTTGTGTCTACACGATAGCCTTAATAAGGGGGGAACCCATTTCAAAGTCCCCCTTTTTCACCCTGATTTAGGGGGATCAAACAAACCGCTTTATGGCTGCTGTTTCGAGATGTGTATACACACTTGCTTAGCAAGGGAAGGGTGTGCGAAGCGGCGCTGTATACCCAAGATTTTGCTGAGGCAGGGTTTGAGTGGATTGACTGTAGTGACAACCGCCATAGTGTGGTAGTGTTCATCCGCCGTGCCAAAGATACGGATGAGTTTGTGGTCACGGTTTGTAATTTCACGCCCCAACGCCATAGTCATTACCGGGTGGGAGTGCTGGTTTTGAAGCTGGATAGGGAGAAGACAAAGGCGGCGATGCGATCGCACGCTGGATGATTATAAACTAGGGGGAATAGTAGGGGCACTGCCCCTACGTATCTTCACCAACTGGCAATCTGCTGTGAATGAGATTTCTGGCGATCGCTATCCTATATAAGTAGCATTGGTTTTGAAGCAGGAACAGGAGAAGACGGCTGGGGCGATCGCATCTCGAACCGTTGAGGATTAACATCCCCACAAGTAAAGTCAGTATTGTGGATATAAGTATCAATTCTTTTGCTAATCGCTAGAAATTAGTTCTGGCAAAGGCTGTAGTACTCACCGGTGGACTCAGAAGTGTTGGAGATGGAGTCTTGTCATCAAGCTGACCAGTTAACGTCAAGCTTACTTGTCGCAAATTAGTTACAGTAGCTGTAAATCCATTGTTGGCAATGGAATCGACAAGCACAGGGCAATTAGAACTAGTTGAACAAGGACCAGCAGAACGGTTGACAGTTTTGGCTCCCAACCATGTAGTTGAATTGTCGCGAATATAGTAAATAAGGAGCCGGTTTGCTATCACACTGCCAGAACTGTTACTTGTCAGATCAATAGCAGTGTTACTTGCTGCGTTGGCTAATGAGCTTGCTACTTTAAAATTGCTTGCATTTGTAGTTCCATCAGTAACAACATAGTAAACTGTATTAGTTGATAGACCTCCCGCAATGGTCGTAGCCCCTGTAAACATCACGGCATTACCACTTGAGAAGTTATGATTTGGAATATTAATTAAATCAGTTGAAGCTGTCATACTTACTACGCTTAAAGGTATCTGTAGGTATAACTTTTCAGTAGCGTTAACTCCTGAACCCAAGCCGCTACTAGCTGTCCAACTCCAAGTAGGCGCTGTACCACTACTATCAATAGCGCTACTTGCCATTTTCACTTCATCACTAATAAAGTCAAGGGCACGGTTGATGTTGACTCTATTTGTGGTTTCAGTGTCGGCTGTCTCATTTTTTGTCATAATTGCAACTAAGCCATAACCAGCAAGAGTCAAAACTACTGACACAATCGACATGGCTACTAGTAGCTCTATCAATGTAAAGCCAGCCGAGGAATTAAGACTTTTCAATCCCTTAAAATAGTTTTTCATCGACTTGTTGTACAAGTACCATTAGTTACATCAGTAGCAGTAGCAGTAGCTCCACTGTAATCACCTGTTCTAATCAGTCCTAAAGGACTAGATACCACTAAACATTTCTTTTGAGCACCTCCGTCGGTAGGAAGAAAGACAATTGTTCCAGTAGTACCAAGGCTTACTGTTCCCAGAAAATCAAAGATAACTCTAGTATTAGTTATGTTAGTTGCCATCGTTACTTTACTTGGTAGAGCTACGAGTCTTGCCATTTCTCCGCTGGCAATCGCGGTTGATGTTGCAGATACAGACAGAGAAGTAGCTGCTTTAGCTGCGTTAGCTGTCAATGTAGCAACACCACCCCCAGAAAATACCAGCGTAGTTCCACTAGGAATGGCAGCAGACAATGAAGTAACAGTAATACTGGTAGATGAACTGGCTGCACTTGCACTCGCTTTGATAAATTGATCTGCTGACTCAAAGCAGTTGCTACTCAACTTTGCGGTACTTCCAGTCGTCAAAGCTACTGTACAATTTTTACTATAACGAATCGCTTGTCTTTGGGCTTCTTGTAAGGCTCCTCGTGTTTGATTCAAAGCACTGTTTGTCTGGCTTCTGTTATACATACTCAGAAAACTAGGAGCTGCGATCGCAGACAAAATGCCGACTATAGCAACTATAATTAAGGCTTCAATTAGCGTAAAACCTTTAATATTCTTGCTTGGTTCTAAACTAAAAAAAAACCTACTTTTACTGTGGGCAATAAAAAGCAGCATCTGGGATCACCTGGGTTTGCAAAACGGCTATAGGCGTGGTACTAGTCTCCGGTACAACTGCATAATTTATTTCTAAAACATTGTAAGGAGCAGTAGCGGTAATCGCGGTATTTCGCAAAACTCTGTAATTTTTACCACTTTTAATATTACTAGTAGTACTACTACCTAATTTATCAGCTATTAAATCAAAGTTCATGCTAGTGCCATTAATTGTTACTGCTACTGATGAAGAGCCACTAACTTTAGCTGGTAGTAATTGCTGTAAAGCATAAGCAAACCCAGAAGTGCTAGCAGAGGCATTACAATATGTGGGTATCGCTACTACCGTATCACCTGCTGCGTGTGCTTGAGCTAGGCCGGCATTTAATGTAATAGTTTTTGTTAGAGGAACAATAGCTGTAATTCCCTTTAGCGAGGTTTCAGTACCAATCTTTAGCTGGTCACCAGTTACAAAATCGCTAACTGACTTCACAACAAGCGTAGGAGTACTAGCGGCGGCGGCAAGAGTCAACGTGGTATATTTGGTCGTCGGTACCACCACAGCACCTACTGTCTGGGCGGTGCCTAGGGCAGCGGTGAGAGTTATGGTTTTTGCCGTCGTGTCAACACTCTGAATAATATTACTGGTAGAATCAGTTCCTACCATCAGCGCGTCACCGGCGGCAAACCCATCAACTGAAGTCACAGAAAGCACGGTATTTGTAGTTGCCATAGCCGCCGTAAGTTTAGCGAGCCGTAATTTGGCGGCTTGAAGCTTCACAGGCTCTAAGCTATCTTGTATCCAACTTGTTGCGGCGGCGTATTCTTGACCACGAACTTTGAAAATAGCCGCAATCACTAGCGCTTGCATTGTGACAGTAACAAACGTTGTCACTATTAGAATAGCGACCAACACTTCTACTAAAGTAAATCCCTGTTCTCTCTGTGGTGGTTTATATTTGAACATTTAAGGTACGACTTGCCGCTCCCAAGAACCAATAGAGGCAAGATTTGGCGGGAACATAGAGGTGGGTAAGTTATCCCAGTCACCTGTTTGCACAACCACAATCTGATTTGAGCTGGAGGCATCCCATTCATTTAACCAGACTGAACCTCTAATCATCGCACTACCATTGATGCCACTGTTGCTAGCATTAGGAGCATAGATGAACGCATCTAAGAGGTTACTCCCTCCCAATAGAACCTGAGTGGTTGCGGCTCCTCCATATATTTGAAAATCTGTTGCCTTACATTCAACTCCACCTACCGATGCTCTGTCGCCTTCATCTAGTATGGTATAGCCATCGCTACCGTAGTTGGTGATCGCATCCCCATCATTGTTATTAGGCAATCCGTCTGGTGAAGCAACTGAATCAAAACAGTCATGCCCAAGTCGGCTAGAGCCAGACATATCCAGGTTGCCTTGTAGGTAAAAACTGACTTTTTTATCGGGGCGAATCGTGACTATGCCATTGCCGCCACTCAAATTTATTGAATTGAGACCACCACCATTAGAAATATAGTAAATGTATTCCCCTTTGGTGCCCGTGCCAGCAGGATAATTAGTTATATCTGTAGTACTTGGGAATATAGTACCAGGACTTGATGACCCAGTTACTGGACCTGTAACATATATGGCACAGGGTTTATTGGCATTGGTAAAGCTGGCTGCTGCTGGGCATTGAGATGGAACTGGTAGCGGCGATCCGAGCTGGTAAGAAGAATCTCTGACAACAGTTACCCCCCCCCCTGCTGGGTTAGAAAAGTTGCTAGTTTGTTGAGATGTACTGATGCTACTTGTGCAGCCAGAATCAATAACACTTTGAACAACAAAGTCATTTCCACCTAGATCAAAGCTATTTGCCCACGAGCCTGGTGGTGCCACTGAAGGGACAATTTTACGCTGGACAGGAATTTTTACCTGTAGACGAGAAGTAGAGGTGGCACTTGTGCCTTGAAACGATTTGCCTTCTACAACTAGCGTTCCTATACCTTCATTGCTAGCGCTATCAGTAACTTGATAACTATAGCTGCTAACTTTAAACTGTTGAGTACCATTATTAATACTTTGCCAGCTATTAAAAGCTAATGCTTCATTATATACACTGCCAGAAGCTGATGTACACTGGACTCCAGAAGCATCAACCAGAGATGATGTCCAGGGATAACTTTTAACGGCAAGAAATCGGTTTGCCGTTAAAAAAGATTGCACCTTAGTAACACCAGCTTCAGCTGCACTTAATCCCAGCGACGTATTTTTCTGAGCGGAGCCTGTTGCACTCTCGCTCTGAGATCTAACAATCATTGTCGCTCCCACAAGGAGCATAACTAAACCCATGCCTAGAGCAACAGGCATGGCAAACCCTTGTTCGCTAGAGCGACGGATGAGGGCAATTTTCAACTTCTGATTCATGCTGGAAACCTCTGCGTGCAGCAAAGCAGATACTTAGCCTTTATTAGTTCTTATAGATCAGCGCAAATGTTTTGATTGTGATGCCAAAACATTTCTGGTTGCGATCGCGATCACATTAGAGAAGCAGTTAAGTTAAAAGCTAGCAGGGTGCGATCGCGCACTTCCCCCACTTGCCTAGAATCTGTGTTTATACCTTAAGCTTGCCCAGTCGCAACAGCTAAAATAACTAGTTTTTACAAAACTTTACATAACTAGTAAATCTTCTCATAACTCGCCCCCCCACTATATATGGGGGGCGTAAAAACTTCCGAACCATGTCTACATGCGGTTTAAATTAATCCCCGCTGCCTTTGCCATTGCCGCAAGTCCCTTATGCTCTAAAGTTTTAATAGCCTTGGTGGACAGGCGCAGTCTCACCCAACGGTTGCCCTCAGCCCACCAAACTCGCTTCCACTGTAAATTTGCCTCTTGCAGCTTTTTAGTACGACGGTGGGAGTGAGAAATCGCAAAGGCATTGTTCGCCTTTTTGCCTGTTAATTGACATATACGGGACATAGGAAACTTCCAGATTTATGATATGCAAAGTTGACACGATCTTATATTATATAGCAATTTTAACTTATATGTGCAATATAATAGCATCCCTGTGTAGCCTTGCCGTAGGCACGGTGGGACAGCGACAGCCGGAGAGTATGAAATTATGAATTATTTACCACTGCTATATTAGGAAAGTGCGATCGCACCTCTAATTGCTCCCTCCAAACCTCGCTAATAATTCCTCACGAGATAATTGCAGCAGTAACGGCGTAAATTCCTCTAGCGGCAATGACAACACGGGCGAAATTATTGCCGATAGTTCCTTATCTAATGCACCAAAGCGGAATCTGAGTAGGTTTTCCACAACTCGGCGCTGTCCTTGCTCTAGTCCCGACTGGGTAGCCACTTCCAACTGCTGCGAGAGAATTGGTGTTGACACTCCCCTGCCTAAAGGCTAGGGGATTCTTGCTTCAACGGGATTCCAATGAATTTACCCTCAGCAAGCATCTTGACCGTGTATCCCACGGCTGCAAGTCCTCTTTGAAGAACTACTTGGGCGGCTGCTACATCCCTGTCCGTTGTGTCGCCACAATGGGGGCATTGATGCACCCTTACCGCTAATTCCTTTTTGCCAGTCTCAGTGCCACAGTTGGGGCATATCTGACTGGTTTTCTTGGCGTCCACTTTCTGGAAATAGACACCACGCTTAAAACAGCATTGCTCAAGGATCTGGAAGAATTGACCCCATCCTGCATCTAAGCAGTGCTTACCCAACATCGCCCTGGATAACCCGATCAAGTTCAGATCTTCAATAAATATCGTCTGGGCTTGGTTACAAAGTTGATGGGCGATCTGCCAGTGGAATTCCTTCCGAGTGTTTGCAATGTGTTCATGCAGTTTTGACACCTTCGCTTGTGCCTTGCGCCAGTTTTGCGATCCTAATTGTTTTCGGTTGACTCTCTGTTGCAGCAATTTAAGCTTGCCTTGGAGGTCTACAAAAAACTTAGGACGCTTGACGCATAGCCCATCAGAGGTAGCTACAAAACTTGTTAACCCGACATCAACCCCGATCGCGTTCCCTGACGGTGCGACCGCTGGCATGTCAACAGTCCAAAAGAGTGAAAGTTGAGCATAGAACCCGCTCGCCTTCTTAACTATTTGGATCTGTTTAATTGCTGCGTCTGATGGGATATCCCTAGATTGGATGAACTTAACCAACCCAATATTAGGGAGGTTCAAGTGCTTTCCCTTGACCGTCTTAGCCAATGGCTTAGGAAACACAAATGACCGCATCCGCCCTGGCTTCTTAAACCTGGGGAATCCGTGGTTTTGCTCCCACATCGACACGAAAGCCTTCTCTAGGCGCTTCAATGTCTGCTGCTCCACTTGGGAGTGTACAGCCTTAAGGTCAGGGATTACAACCCTAGCCTTGGTCAAGTTAGCCGCTTGGGTGTAATACGTTGGACGCAGGGCATCGGCGGGGATGATGTACTCGGATCGGAGAGAGCAAGCGTTAACTCGACATGAGCGCGACTTGTACCAATCCTTGCGTTCAGCCAATGCATAGTTGT
>JAHHGU010000078.1 GCA_019359765.1 Aphanothece sp. CMT-3BRIN-NPC111 | reverse complement strand
ATATCTAAATCGTTGGGTTCAAGACCAGGAAGTTGCGCCCGTAGAATCAGGTTGGCATCCATATCTTGGAGTTCAACTGAAGGCATCCAAGTCATCTCTGGTTCGCCCTTACCTCCTGCTAGTTCGCCAAACAGTTCGTCAAATTGACGGCGTAATGTTTCTATTTCTTGGAAGGGTTGCCAACGTATTAGTGCCATAGCTTAAGTCACCTCTGTTACAGTCTACAGTCACTAAATGTTTAAGTTTACTAGCATGATGCACAGCTTCTTTCTTAAAGCTGCTTGACCTGAGGCAAATAAATAGTCAATTTAGGCGAGTTGCTGCAAATGTAGAAAAGCAAACAACTTTAATTCACATGACTAATTTATTTGCCTTTAATTTAATAGTGTTCTAAGTAAGCAATTTCGTCAGTAGGGAAAACCCTACCAAGTAAGTAATATTTTCCTACCCGATCCCGAACCTGGTAATTTCAGCCAACCCTATACAATAGCTAGAAGGTAGAGGTTTCAGATAGTAATTATTTCCTCACCTATCATGATTTATCTTCCAGTCTCACTACTTTTATTTGTCCTATTCCTACTTCTACTGCCTTTGCTCTGGTTTACTTTAGCAGTGGATGTTGTTCAAATCGCGGTAGCTAAACTAGGATTCTCTCCCAGCATGGCTGTCCTCTTACTAACAGCCGTTATTCTGGGCAGCACAATCAACATCCCCCTATATCGAGTCGAGTCCCAAGTTGACTCGATCGATGACTTTACCTATTTCTGGTTACGGCAATTTTGGGGCATTCCTCTAAGGAAAGTTCAGCGCTCTACAGTCGTTGCTTTGAATGTGGGAGGTGGACTAATTCCGCTAGTACTGGCGCTGTACCAGTTTAGGCGTGCAGAGCCTCTGGCAATTGTCTTGGTAGCTGCAATTGTAACGCTCGTTAGCTACTATGGAGCGAGAGTGGTGCCGGGAATTGGTATCCAGATGAGTCCCTTACTAGCGCCTCTAACAGCGGCTCTGTCTGCCATGCTAATTGTAGGAGTTCATGCTGCTCCTGTAGCTTTTGCCGGGGGCGTATTGGGAACCTTGATTGGTGCCGATATGCTACATCTGAAGGAAATTCAAAGCATGACCCCAGGAGTGCTAAGTATCGGCGGAGCCGGAGTATTTGATGGCATTGCTTTGTGTGGTCTTTTTGCTTTGCTATTGACTTGAAATAGTAGTATTTGCAATTATTGAACTAACATTTCCATGAAGGGGATAAATAGGCAAGCTCACAGCAAATTAACTCAATGGGATGAATGTTTTGAGCGAGGTCGTGTTGTTCGCTATTTAGAAACATTCCAGAACTTAATCGTGATTTGTCTGTGCATCGGTCTGTTCTGTATGATGGCCATCCAGCTAGGAGAAATTTTCCTTTCCCTGGTGCGACCCCTCGCTTTCCCAGAGGTGACATCGAATATTCTATTCCTATTGATTTTAGTTGAGTTATTCCGACTCCTGATTATCTACTTGCAGGAGCAACGCATTTCTGTAGGAGTAGCGGTTGAGGTGTCAATTGTATCTGTATTGCGAGAAGTCATGATTCGGGGAGTGCTGGAAATTCCCTGGATTCAGATCTTAGCTACCTGTGCCTTCTTGATAGTACTGGGAGTATTACTGCTGATTCGAGCTTGGATGTCTCAAATCTTTAACGCAATTGAGCCTGACAACCGCGCTATCAGGAATAGCCAAGTAGCCCCCGAAAGCCATCAAATAGCTGATAGAGGACATTCATTCCAGTGGGATCAGCAAATTTAATAGTCTGAAGTTAGTTCAAGAGTTATGAGTTATGGCAGATGTTAATTCAAAACTTAAAAAATATGTAAGGGCTGGTTCTTAGCAAGAATTTATAACAATCCTCAATTATTGGTGAAATAGTCATTTTCTCCTCTATCCCCTCTGCGCCTGGAGCGATTCGGTAATAAATTTCACGAATCAAATCGGATTGCTATATCAGAGTGAAAATTGATTCACAAAAAGCACCAGCCCTTACAAACTCAAAGCATTATAGTCTGGTTAGCGCGAAGCTGATACCGCCGGGCCTGCCGTCACCACAACAAGATTATTGGGATGAAGCAACTCTTTTGCTGCCTGATTAACTTGCTCTGGGGTAACTGTCTGAATTTTGCGGGAAAAAGCACGAATTTCTTCTTTGCTTAACCCATAAACTTCATTCATCAAAATTTCAGAGGCTACAGAATCAGGGTTGGCCAGGGAAACGGCGTAGCTGCTAGTAATTGACGCTTTGGCAGCAGTCACTTCAGCAGGAGTCAAGCCTCGATCGCGGATTTGTTGTAGCAGCGCTATAGTGCGTGCGATCGCTTTCGTTGCATCTTCGGGCGCAGTCTGCATCTGAATCAAGAACGGGCCTGCATATCTTCCAGCTTGGAAGTAGCTGTAGATACCATATGTCAATCCCTCGCGATCGCGGATTTCTGTTCCCAACCGACTCGATAAGGTATTGCCACCAACAATCTCATTGAGTACCAAGGCCGCATAGTAATTTGGGTCTTTCCGCTCAAGTCCTTTGTTACCTATATAGGTAACAGACTGGGTTTTGCCAGGAATAACTGGGTTGAGCTTAACCACCTTTGATGGCAGATTTACTGACGGATATTTAAGTGTAGGTGGCTTGCCGCTAGCTTTCCAGCTACCGAACTGAGCTTCCAAGAGCGATCGCACCTGCTGTGGCTCGAAGTTCCCCACAAGCGTCAGCACGGTGGTATCAGGCCGATAATGCTCTTGGTAAAATTGCACCACATCAGCGCGAGTGATGCTCTTCAGGCTTTCCTCAGTCGCAAAGGCGTGAAAAGGATGATTTTCTGGATAAATCTGTTGTTGAAACTGTCGTCGTGCCAAGCGCGATGGGCTATCCAATTCCACCTTCAGAGCAGTCAAAGCACGTTGACGGCTTAGTTCTAACTCATTTGCTGGGAAAGTAGCGTTTTTCATGACATCAGCCACCACCTGAATCAGTGTGGGCAAGTCTGCCGCCAAGGTGTTTCCCCCAATGCTCACGCCCTCGCGGTTAGCACTGAAATCTAGGCTGGCTCCTCGATCCTCCAGAGTTTTGGCAAGCGCCAAAGCATCCTTAGTCTTAGTGCCATTCATCAGGTTCTCTGCCGTCATACTAGCAAGACCTGCCTTGGCTTTAGGATCAAACTCTGTACCAGATTGTATATACCCACTTAGCGTCACTGTTGGGGTACTGGGATCTGGTAATAGCAACACCTTGAGATTATTTGCCAAATTCAATTCCACTGGCAAAGATTGAGTAGTGGAAGCCGCGTTTGATTCTACTTTGGGTAGATACTTCGCCACTTCATCTGGGTCTACAGGTGTTCCTAGGTTGAAGCTTTCTGCCGTTTGGGTTGTATTATTAGTTGCCCCAGCAGCACCTTTATCTGCTGGCTGGGTAGGTTCAAAAAAGCCCACAGTGCGATTGGCTTCTTTAAGATAAGTTTGAGCTACTCGCTGTACATCAGCTGCACTAACTTCTTGCACCCCTGCCAGATAGCGATCTGTGAAGCGATAATCGCCAGCAGTAGTTTGGTCATTACCCAACTGCATCGCTTGGCTGGTGATATCACGGTTTTGTAGGAGTACAGTGGCTCGCAATTGCTTTTTGGCTCGATTCAGTTCTTCATTAGTAACGGCTTTGTTTCCTAATTCAGCGATCGCACTTTTTAGCACCCCATCAATTTTTGCCATATCAGCACCTGGAGCAGCCGTAGCAGAAAGTTCATACCAGCCTCCGGCAATCAAGTTAGCTGCACCACCCCCAACATCGCTGGCAAGCCCCGATTCTACCAAAGCTTGGTAAAGCCGAGAACTCCGCCCTTCTGTGAGGATGTAATCCATCACATCTAGCGCTGGGACATCCGGGCTATTCACATTTGGCACCGGATATACAGCCTGCAATAGCGCCGCACTTCCTGGTTCCCGCAACACAATAGGAGATTTTTGAGCTTTGGGTTTTGAGTTCTGAGCTAAATCCGCATTCTGATTTTTGACTGCTGGCTCTTGACTCCCAGCTGCTTTTTGTTGCTTAGGTACTTTGCCAAATATCTCTTTTACCGCTTTCAGCGTGGGTTCAGTTTGAAAATCACCTGTAATAACAAGCGTGGCATTATCAGGGCTGTAGTAAGTGCGGTAGTAATACAGCACCTGCTCAAGTGTAAACTTTTCCACATCTGCCTTAGTCCCGCCCACTGTCAAACCATAAGCCTGGTTGGGAAACGCAGCCCGCTTTACAGCGCGACTCAGCCGGTAATTAGGATTATTTTCATACCCCTGCAATTCTGAAATCACTACGCGCTTCTCACTCGTCAGCTGCTCCGCATTAATCAGGGCATTTTGCATCCGATCTGCTTCTAGCGCCAGCAGAGCATTGAGTTTGTTCCGCTCCACAGTGCCATAGTAAGCCGTTTGGTCATAGCTGGTAAAAGCATTCGACTCGCTCCCTAAAGCACTAAATAAGCGACCAAATTGAACTGGGCGGTTCTTGGTGCCTTTAAAGAGCATGTGTTCGAGCTGGTGAGCAATTCCATTCACTCCCGGCGCTTCATTGCGCGACCCGATTTTATACCACACCTGGACGCTGACAACTGGCGCGGTATGCACTTCCTTAGTCAGTACGGTGAGTCCGTTTTCCAAAACTGTTTTGCGGGCGTTTTGGGTAAGCGAGAGGGATGTCTCATCAGTCGCTGCCATGACAGGTAATTTTTCGCTCTTAATATCACCTGCTGGAGCTGGGACTGATGAATTAGGACGAACTGGCTGGATAGAAGTAGCCTCACCTGCAAAGATTATTACAGCAGTCAGGCAGAGGCTGAACAGCAAAATGGGAAGACGATATCGATGCCAAGCGGCTCTAAAAGACATAAATCTTGACATAAAAATTGTTACTTGACGCACCCTTCTTTAGCATACTTACTACATGCTCATCCAAAGAGCAAAGACCTGATGCATAAGCTGGCTGTTGCATCTCCGGCTTAATAATATACTTGGAGTTCGATAAATATTATTTCAAGCGTGCTATTCCACAGACCAGTTTTGAGGCAAATTACTAATTTTCCTCTGCTGAGAGTGACAGAAGAGCGATCGCATCTTCAGTATGTACATAACATTCTGGAACAAGACATAGATTTATCAAACGCATCGTCCCACAAGGTTTGCAACTACTGCTACTAAAAAGTCTGGTTCTACTGGCTTGGGTATATGCCTCTGGAAGCCAGCTAACTCAGCAGCTGCGCGATCTGACTCTCTGGCATAAGCTGTCAGTGCCACAGCCGGAGTCTGCCCTCCTCGATTGGCATCTATTGCCCTCACTTTACGGATGAACTGATAGCCATCCTCGAATGGCATCCCAATATCACTAACCAGCACATGTGGCTTGAATTGTTCGAGTACCTCAAGTGCTTCAGCAGCTGATGCTACCGCTACTACTTCCGCTCTGTGCTGCTGAAGTATAGTTGCGATCAACTCACGCGCATCAGCTTCATCGTCAACAACAAGCACTCGCAAGTCATTGAGAATCAAAGGGTTGTCAAGTGGCTCAAAGCTAGCGACTGGGGTATCAATTGGCTCCGGTTCACCCGGCTGGATTGCAGCAGCCAGAACTGGAAGATTCACGCAGAACGTTGCTCCCTTCCCCTCGCCTAGGCTTGCTGCTGAGACAGTTCCGCCGTGAAGTTCTACTAAGTGACGCACGATCGCCAACCCAAGTCCAAGTCCACCTTGGGATCTCGCGATCGAGCTGTCAGCTTGGCGAAAGTGTTCAAATACATAAGGTAAAAATTCTGTACCTATTCCGATGCCTGTGTCGCTTACCCTAATTTGGACTATTGAGTTAATTTGTGTTAATTGAATCTCAACGCGACCGTTCTTAGGCGTGAACTTGATGGCATTAGAGAGCAGATTCCAGACAACTTGCTGTAGGCGGTTGGGATCGCCTAAAACAGACCCGGCTGCTGGGTCAAAGATACACTCAATGCGAATGTCTTTAGCGTCGGCTGCTGAGCGTACAGCAGCAATAGCATCTTCAATCACTGGAACCAGTTCCACTGGATAAGTACTCAAACGCAGTTTACCTGTAATAATGCGTGAGACATCCAAGACATCTTCAACGAGTTTCGCCAGTGATTTGGTATTGCGATCGATTGTTTCCAAAGCGCGAGCAATTGTCACTTCATTAAACTTGCGAGTGCGGAGTAGCTGAGTCCATCCCAGCATGGCGTTAAGAGGGGTGCGTAGCTCATGAGAAAGAGTTGCTAGAAACTCATCCTTAAGACGGTTAGCTGTTTCAGCTTCCTTGCGAGCTGCCTGTTCGCGGACTAATAATTGTGCCCTTTCTTCCTCAGATCGCTTCTGCTCGGTAATGTCGCGCATATAAATTGACAAGCCTTCTGGGGAAGGATAAGCGTGGGCTTCATACCACCGATTCAAAGCTGGGACAAACTCTTCAAAATTAACAGTGACTTGCTCAGCAACCGCTCGATGATATTCCCGCTCCAACTTGTCACCCACGGTTTCTGGAAACTCCTCCCAGATATTTTTGCCGATTAGCTCCTCTGGATTTCGCTGCATCAACAGGAAAAACTGTTTAGCTTCTGGGTTTAAGTAGGTGTACCTCCACTGTGTATCCAGGGCAATAAATGCATCAGTAATGCTTTCTAAAATGTTTTCGATGCGTTGCTGCGCGGCTTCGGCTTCAACTCGTGCGGCCTGTTCAACGAGCAGTTGAGCACGTTGAGTTTCTGCCATCTTGCGCTCTGTGATGTCGTGCAGGGCGACAACAGCACCGAGATTGTTACCATCAGGTTCAAAAATTGGCTGGACGCTAGTTAAAAAGGTACGAGCTGTACCATGATGCGGAAGAATCATTATTTCATAATTTGAGAGTTGTTCTCCGCGCAAGCCTCGTAAAAGCGGGTTCTCCTCTAGCTTGATTTTTATTTGGGAGTTGGGAAGATAAAAATCGTAATTTTGTGCCCATTGAACCGCTGTTTTCGGTGGGCTGAAAGTGCCATGAAGCTCAAGGGCGGCTTGATTAAAAAGGGTAATCTCACCTGCTGGGTTACAGGCAATTATTCCGGCTTCTACCGTGTTGAGCACTGCATTCAAAAACTTTTGTTCTTTATAAAGATCTGCCTCTGCTCGCTTGCGCTCTAGGAACTGATTGATTTGACTGCCAATATCAACCATCAACCACAGAAGGTCTTCATCCGGCGCTTTGGGACAACGACTGAAGAACTCCATGATGCCCGTTACTTCAGTGCCGTTCAGTATTGGAAAAGCGAAGGCTCCGTGTAATTTGGATGAAGCTGCACCGGGCGCTCTGGGAAAGTTGCTATCCGTTACGACATCGGTAATCCACGCGGGTTGCCTGCTAGCCCATACACGACCCGGCAACCCAATTCCAGGGGTAAAAGTAGTTTCACGGCTGATGCCCTCAAAATCTGCTGCTTCGAGATTGGGGCTATGCCAGCTGCCTTCCCATCGTAGAAAGTTGTTATTAGGGTCAAACCGCCACAAGGCACCAAGTTCCCATCCAGTGAGGGAGCAGATAGCCTCTATCAGCTTTGGGATAGCACCCGACAGTGTTGTGGACTCTGCCAAGATGCGAGTCACAGCAAACTGCATAGTTTGACGCTCTTGTGCCATCTGGGCTTTGGTAATATCACGAATCACCACAACAGCGCATGCTTGCTGCCCCTGAACTTGAATTCGGGTTGAGGAGGTTTCTAAAACAAATGTTTTATTGCCTTGTTGAAATTCGTAAACTCCATTGACACGATTTTGCCCGTTGAGCGTCATGCTCAACGGGTGTAACTCTCGGTCGATGTCTTGCCCCTGTTGCTGTAGTGGCAGTAAGTCGAAGAGACTATTTCCTAAAACCTGGAAACGTTGTCGATTAACTAGACGATCGAACGTAGCGTTAGACCAGTGAATTCTGCCCACCTCATCTGTCCATACGATCGCCTCAACAATGGCACTGAGCGCCACCTCCATTTTTCCTAAAGTGGCGCGAAGTTGATTAACGAGGTCAGTTAAATTATCCATCATGGTCAATTTTTTTTACTGACGAGGCCATGCAGTTACTGCGGGAGCCTTAGCTCAAAGGAAACCTCATACATCCATTGTGATTGACACTACATAAATTACAGGTTATGAGCTGGAAGTTGTAATAAAGCGACTTAGTACCAATTGATAGCGTTGGACAACTGCTTGTGCCTCACTCCGCATAGCACTGAGACTGACTAAAATATTCAGGATGTTTCAACTTTTGTAAATTATCTGATGGCGATTGCCATTTATCCTATTAGTCAGTACTCAATCTTTTAGATATTTAAATACTATTTCTCGCAGTTTGATAAATAATGGTGATTTATCATCTATTGCCACTTGGCAGCTAGCAATGATTTCCAAGCCTCTGGGTGTGTAAAAAGTATATGTCTCTTCAGCCCCGTCATAAGCTGTTGGACATAGCCCAGTGAACTTTTTTGCTTTCAAAGATGTAAAGTCAGCATTATTAATATCGTTGATAAGAGCATTGAATTCTGCTACTTCCAAGTTTCCCTGTTTTCTGTTGTCTTGCTCTCCATAAAATGTATATTTACCATCCCTAGTAATTGTTAATTCAGTGTGGCAGACGTGACCATTATCACCATCAGGACATAATCCACCATCAAAACTTATTTTTAGCAAAGAGTTGGTAAACTTAGGGTTTTTAATTGGTAACACATTGAAGTTTTTGCTTATAGACGGCTGAGTAGGGAATTGTGCAAGTGTAAAACTGGTAAGGGTTATCAAACTCACAATTGTCAGCATGGCGTAGACAAGTTTCATAGAAGGCTTCAAGGATCAAGACTAAATTGGATAGTTTCTAATTCATAACTCACATTTTCCGGCAAGCCTCAGCAGTTGCACTTTTTGTAACGATAGCTACTAGACGTATCTGCCTAGAGAGCGATTTTATCCAAAATATCTAAAAACAAGCTAAAAATCCTTGGTAAATGCCCGGACGGGGCATTGCTTTTTTAGGCACGAACAAGCTCTAATTTTAGTTTGTCCGAATAAAAAGGTTTTGATTTTCGATGAAGAAGCTCTCTGCATGGCTGTTGACACTCAGCTTCTTAATGGTTGCTTGCAATGCGCCTGAGAAGACAGCAGTATCCCCCAGCCCTTCAGCAACGAGTACGTCAGCTGCAACCGGCGATCGCAACTCCCAAGATAAACCCTTAGTGGTGACGACAGTTGCCCCGATAACAAATATAGTCAGTAACATTGCTGGCGATCGCGTCGAAGTTAAAGGCATTGTTCCAGAAGGTACAGACTCTCACACCTTCGAGCCTCGCCCCTCTGATGCCGATCTGATGGCTAAGGCAGATCTCATCCTTGTCAATGGTTTAAACCTGGAAACCCCTACGCAAAAACTAGCCTCCTCCTCTAAACCCAAAGACACCAAAATTTACCAACTAGGTGATAAAACCGTTACCAAAGACGAGTGGATCTACGACTTCAGCTTCCCTAAAGAGAAGGGAGATCCCAATCCTCACCTGTGGGTAAATCCCAAGTACGCTGAAGCCTACGCCAAACTAGCCGCCCAATATTTAACCGAATTAGACCCAGCAGGCAAAGATTACTATGCCACCAATCTAAAAAATTACTTGCAACGCCTCGATCAGCTAGATAAAGTAAGTCGCGCTGTAGTTGCCAGTATTCCCTCCCAAAACCGCAAACTTTTGACTTATCACGACTCTTGGGCATATTGGGCGAGAGATTATGGCTTTGAAGTAATTGGTGCCATCCAACCTTCGGATTTTAACGAGCCTTCCGCCAAAGATGTGGCGAAGCTGGTCGATCAGATTCGTAAAACTAAAGTCCCTGCTATCTTTGGTTCGGAGGTATACCCCAGCAAGGTGTCAGAACAAATCGCTCGTGAAGCCAAGGTCAAAACGGCTAACACCAGCGATGACGACTTACCAGGTGAAGGTTCAGCCAATGCTATGGAAAACACTAATCCTCAGCATACCTACATTGGCATGATGGCGGAAAACCTCCGCATTCTTGCCACTGAGCTAGGGGGAAATCCTGGCTTAGTTAAGGCTCTCAATACAGCCAATGTGGTAGGCCCAACGGCTACAGGGCAAGCACCACAATAAGTTGCTTACCACAGCTCCACTATTAATTCATAGAAAAATATTACTTAATATTAAGTTACATTAAGTAATATGACTAAGGAACTCAATGGAACCTTTATTAGAAGTTAAAAACCTGACCTGCGGCTATCAGACTCAGCCAGTGTTTACTCGGGTGAATGTGACCCTTTACCCTAGCCAACTCTCTGGCTTAGTGGGGCCATCAGGGAGCGGTAAAAGCACTTTGATAAAGGCAATTTTAGGGTTAATTCATCCTTGGGCAGGAGAGATTTGGTTCCGAGGAAAACGATTAAAGCCAGGTGTGCCGCCGCCAGGAGTCGGCTACGTGCCTCAGGTGGAAACAGTAGATTGGAGTTTCCCAGTCACGGCGGAAGAAGTGGTGATGATGGGGCGTTATCAGCAGCAGAAGATTTGGCCTTGGCCTTCTCTACGCGACAAGGCCGCTGCCAGAGAACTCTTGGGTCGCGTTGGAGTCGAACACATCGCCCGCCAACCTATTGGCGATTTATCTGGTGGACAACAGCAACGAGTTTTTCTTGCCCGTGCCCTTGTGGGAGAACCAGATATCGTGCTTTTGGATGAACCTACTAGTAGTTCGGATCTGCACGTTCAGCACGAATTGTTGCACCTGTTGGCAGATCTTAACCAGCAAGGCTTGACAATCCTCCTCTCCACCCATGACCTAAACTCAGTGGCAACTCATTTACCTTGGGTAATGTGTTTCAACCACGGCTTGATTGCTCAAGGGCAACCCGTTGATGTTTTCACACCCACAACGCTTGGGCAGACATTTGGAGCTGAAATGGTGGTTTTCCACCAAGAAGACCGGATTTTAATCGCCAGTGGCATGACTTCGCTGCGCCATCAAATGCAGCGCAACTTGCCCCCTATTTTGCGTGAATCCAGCTCTAATACAGTGAAAAAACAGTAAATAATGGATATTATTTTTCAGCCCTTTCAGTACGAATTCTTCAGCCGCGCCATGATAGTAGGGATGATGGCGGGACTATTATGTGGCGTCATGGGAGTTTATATTACAACCCGCCGGATGAGCTACATTGCCCACGGTCTTTCCCACGCCATTTTGGGGGGAGCGGTGCTGAGTTATGTTTTAGGTGTTAATTTCTATATTGGCTCTGGTATTTGGGGATTTGCCGCCGCCCTGCTGATTCAGTACCTGACAGGGCGCAAAGTTTACTCGGATGCGGCAATTGGTATTGTCACCACAGCAAGTTTTGCTCTGGGAGTAGCCGTTATCAGCACCTATAGGAAGTTTAGTCAGAACTTTGAAGCCGCCCTGTTTGGCAATGTGCTGGGAATTTCCCCCGAGGATCTATGGATTGTTACCGGCGTAACAATTTTCCTGTTGAGCTTGATTTTTATCTTTTATCGTCCATTGCTATTTTGGTGTTTTGACCGAGAGGTTGCCCAAGTTCATGGTGTACCCGTTTTGGCGATGGATACTCTCTTCGCTTTGATGCTGGCGACTTTACTGGTGGCGACGCTCAATGTATTGGGGGTGACGCTGATTATTTCGGCGGTAGTAATTCCAGCTTCAATCGCACGGCTGTTGAGTAACCGCTTCGGCTACATGATGGTAATTTCAGGGGTTCTAGGAGCTGCGATCGCCTTTGTGGGCATCTACCTCAGCTACTACTTCGACATCGCCTCTGGAGCTAGTGTGGTGTTGCTCTCAACGCTAATATTCGGCTGCGTGTTGTTCTGGAGTCGCCTTCGACGCCGACAGAGACGCAATCTCACACCTTTACATTCAGAACGCTTAGGATAATAATTCTTCTATCAGCTGCTTGATTGCTGTACGTTACCTAACAAGCGAATAAATTCTAGGGGTAGACCGTCGGCATCGGCTATGAAGGTCACCTCGTAAATGCGATCGCCGATCATTTGCTGAGTCGGTTCCAAAAGTACCTTCAGAGGTTGAAACTGATCTGGCTGAGCCTGTACTGCCTCGGCGCAGCGCTCTTGTAGAGATGCCAACCAGCTAGGAAGGTCAGCTGAGGCATTGGTAATATCAAAGGACAAATGGTAGTAGCCGACATAATGCTCATCCCCAAAGGCATCAGGGGCTGGGCGAGGTTGTGGAATCTGGAGCAGTTCTATACGTCCCCCTAGTCCCTCCATCCAGCAGGCAAGGGTAATACCAGCTGTAAAGCGCTCGCAGACACTAAATCCCAACTGTTCGTAAAATGCGATCGCGCGATGAATATTTGCGGTACGAATTGAAGCATGATGCATTATTTTTGCCAGTTGTCAGTTGCTACTGGTCACTAACAAATTACCATTACTCAAATAATCGGAAATAGGGGTATCGCACTGGAACCCCAGGCTCTTTTTCCAAGTCGAAATTTATCACTTCCCAGCAAGGCTCTTCTTGAGGATCAGGACTAAATTCCACTGGCAAGCCATAAAGTTTGGGTCGCGGTGAATCTGACTGACCCCGCCAGGGCGTACTGCGTTCTAGGTAGGAACTGATTAATTCCTGGTAGCGACTAGCAATAATCACTCGCGTTGCCCGATAGCCTTGGGTATAAAGCCGATCCAGGGCTTCGTGGATTTCAAACCGAATTCCGTCCGGATGCGTGTGCTGCCGATACCATTCATTATTCCATCGACGCCAGTGACGTCCAGATTGTAGATGAACCAGTTCGCCAGTCTTTGGATCTGCCTCAAAGGCACCATGACGCGGACACAGATACGTGTCTGTTAGCGTCAAAGCCGGAATCGTCTGACGACAGTGGGGGCACTGAATCTCTGGGCCAAATATTGGATACTGTAAGCCGGGATTCATCATTAAGTGCGTACTGGCATATTTTCTGTAAAACCGTGTTGAGATAGCTAGACCCTTACGGGTTGTCCCCTTCGCAGTACTGGAGGATTATTCCTCACTCAAATGGTGCAACATCGAATCGCACCTCAGTGGCTTTATTATATCTATTAAAATACCCAGGTATTCTGTAAGGCACTCAGCTATTATCGTGAGTAATTCCAGCGAACCCTTGCCCTTATCGGTTTTCTCTTGGCCTCATATCGATTTGTCTCAAGCCTCCTTTGTTGCGCCCAATGCCGTTGTTATGGGTTGGGTAAAAATATCCCCCGGGGTGAGCATTTGGTACGGTGCTGTGGTGCGAGGAGACATTGAGCGCATTGAAATTGGAGAACGAACAAATATCCAAGATGGAGCGATTTTGCATGGCGATCCTGGTAAGCCAACTATTTTGGAAGACCACATCACCGTTGGTCATCGTGCTGTGGTGCATTCGGCTCACATTGAACGGGGAAGCTTAATTGGCATCGGTGCGGTAGTGCTAGACGGTGTTAGAGTTGGTGCGGGTACGATTATTGGTGCTGGTTGTGTAGTGACCAAGGATGTGCCGCCATTGTCGCTCATGGTCGGTGTCCCTGCCAAGCGGCTGCGCGATGTCTCAGAGGCTGAGGCAGCAGAACTCATCGAACACGCCCTACGCTATGAACAGCTGGCTCTGGTTCACGCTGGCAAGGGTACTGATCTTGGATTTAGGACGATGCACTAATTGTCTGTAATGCTAGCGACATTAATGTAAAAAACTGTCCCACTTAAGCTAAAAATAAAAATGAGAACTGTTCAAGAATTTTTAAGTTTTAGGAGAGGGAACTTAGTATGGACTTTGACTTTCGTTTATTAATCGTTTTGCTGCCGGTGATCGCAGCAGCTAGTTGGGCACTTTTCAATGTTGCGCCAATTGCCATAAAACAAGTGCAAGCTTTTCTTAACAAATCTTAAGCTAGGCTGGAAAACTTAACGAAAAAGCCGACTGCTTCCCACGCTGGGAACAGTCGGTTTTTGACGGTACATTGCCATGTGAGCTAGGCTATAAGACCTAGAGGATTGGTGAGATCGCGTCCCAGGAGTGGGGAGGAGCGATCGCTACTGGTTCAATATCACTTGACAGTTTCTACCTGATCGACACGCAACCATATATTGGGTGTCGGCACCTGACCGAACTTGATCAGGGCGTAGTCACCCCGCAAGTCTACAACCTCACCCTTAGTTTCAAACAGATAGGGCGGAAAGCGCGAATCACTGGCTTTAGCTTCTAGGCTATTTTCCAACTTTTCGCGGATAGCGTGAACTAAATCACCTTTTTTAACTGCCATGATTTAACGTGTATGAGTCTTGTGAATCTTCTCTTCAGATTTTAAGGCTCTTCAGGACTCATCAAAAACGAAAAAGGTCTCAAGCCCTCGGCTTTGCATGGTAGAAAAAAAATAATTAGTTCAGTATTGCTAGCCCCCAACTTCCGCCTTATACGGACAATCCAACATTGAATGACCGAGGTAAGGTTAAACTTAATAGGGATTACGCAACGTGTCCAAGAATTTAAAGATTATACATAATGTAGAGACGCACCATGCCGCGTCTCTACTACATAGCCGCGAAGCTACATCTTACCCTTCTGCATTACTTCCTGAACGTGTTGACGGATCTCTTG
>JAHHGU010000087.1 GCA_019359765.1 Aphanothece sp. CMT-3BRIN-NPC111 | reverse complement strand
CAATAAATACTTGACAATCTGCTCATGGCAACCATCCCAGAAGCTCTAAAAACTGCCATTCAACTTCAGCAACAAGGTCATCTCAGTCAGGCTGAGCAGATTTATCGTCAAGTCCTTCAGCAGCAACCTCATCATGCACAGGCTCTGCATTTACTAGGTTTGCTTGGCTTACAGGTGGGAAAGTACGAAATAGCAATTGAATACATCAGTAAAGCTATTGAGGCTAATCCCTCTAATTCAGCTTTTCACAACAACTTAGGCGTTGTTTTTAAAAAGGTAGGCACGGTTGAAGAGGCTATTGTCTGTTACCAAAAGGCTTTAGAACTTAACCCAAAGGATGCTAGCTGCCACTATAATCTCGGCAATCTTTTCAGGCAGCGGGAGCAGCTAGAAGAAGCAACCGTCTGCTACCAAGAAGCTGTAGCAATTCAGCCTGAATATTTTGAGGCTCACAACAATCTTGGCTTAGCTCTTAGAGATCGGGGTCAGTTAGTTGGGGCAATTACTTGTTTTCAAAAAGCTTTGGCGATTAATTCCAATTATGCTGAGGCTCACTTGAACTGGGCACTGATGTTACTGCTGTTTGGAGACTTCCGCCGTGGTTTTGCTGAACACGAGTGGCGCTGGCAAATGAATGACATTCAGCCGCGCCCATTTACTCAACCTCTATGGGATGGCTCCAACCTTGAAGGTCGAACTATCTTACTTCATGCTGAACAAGGGCTTGGAGACACAATTCAATTCATCCGCTATGCCCCAATAGTTGCAGGATATGGAGGCCGTGTGTTGGTGGAGTGCTATGCGCCACTAATTCAACTATTTAAATCTATTCCTGGCATTGAGCAACTGCTAGTAATAGGCGAAACATTGCCTGAGTTTGACGTTCATGCACCTCTGATGAGTTTGCCCTATATTTTAGGTACAACTTTAGAGACTGTACCTGCTCATATTCCTTATTTGTCCCCTCCCATACCTTTAATTGAACTTGAGGTTTTTCCCCAAGTTCAATTAAAGGTAGGAATTGTATGGTCAACTAAACCCACGCATCCGACCGCTGGCAGGCGATCTTATCCACCCAGTTACTTACTAAAACTGCAAAATATCCCAGGAATTGCCCTTTATAGTCTGCAAAAAGATCCACCTTTAGCAGATATCGAGCAGTTGAGGAAAACACCAAAAGTGCAAGATTTAAGCGACCAGTTGCATGACTTCACTGATACTGCCTCAGTCATATCGCAGCTAGATTTAGTGATTACTGTAGATACTGCTATTGCCCATTTAGCTGGGGCATTAGGCAAAAAAGTGTGGGTACTACTGCCCTTTATCCCCGACTGGCGGTGGATGCTTGGGCATCAAGACAGCATTTGGTATCCGACGATGCGACTGTTTCGCCAGGAATCTCCTGGGGATTGGGCTGGTGTATTTAGGCGCGTAGCTGAAGCCTTAGATAATTACCTGGACTTGACGGTCTGTTGACTGTAGGCTGCAACCTATTAGGGAAATAATTATGTAAATTAAGTAGATAAATCTAAAAACATTACATCTGGCTTTCTGATACAGTGCAACTCTTTAATTTGGATGATTACAGCTGTTTTACTATTAATTATGCTGACATAATTATAGCAGTTGCCATAATTATGTTTGACAATCGACACGAGGTCTCATGCGCCCAGAAGTGGTGCTATAACTGAAGAATCGCTAAAAGCTAATTGCTATAATATTACAAATTGGCTAATTAGAGCCAGTTAATTATTTGTAGGATAGTTAGGGTGCAAGCCTCACCAGTCAAGGCTTTGCATATGTTGAGTTACTCTGCGCTCAGACTGCGCCTACGTGCCTTACCTTAATTGACATCGGTCTTTAGTTTAATTAAGTTGGCTTACTTAGAAAGGCTATTTTACCAAGCAACAATCGTAGGTACTTATAGGAATTTAAATATAGAAGCTTAGAGCAAAGCCAAAGCTCAGAGGTAAAAACAGTTTTTAAAATTATCTACATAAACTTTTGTAATAGTTATCAATAAAAAGATGCTAATAGGATTGCCTTCACTACTTCTTCATAAAGCTTCTCTATCCTTTATAAGTATGACTCAAGCTTTATAACTCAGTGGCGAATTTATCATGAGTACATATACGGGGACTAGCGGTAACGACACCCTCACTGGTGGCGCTGACAACGATTCTATTAGCGGTGGCAGTGGCAACGATTCTATTAGCGGTGGCGCTGGCAACGATTCCATTAGCGGTGGCAGTGGCAACGATTCTATTAGCGGTGGCGCTGGCAACGATTCTATTAGCGGTGGCAGTGGCAACGATTCCATTGATGGTGGCGCTGGCAACGATTCCATTGATGGTGGTAGTGGCAACGATTCCATTAGCGGTGGCAGTGGCAATGATTCCATTGATGGTGGCACTGGCAACGATTCCATTAGCGGTGGCAGTGGCAACGATTCCATTAGCGGTGGCAGTGGCGACGATTTCATTAGCGGTGGTGAAGGCAAGGATACCATCAGCGGTGGCAGTGGCAACGATTCCATTTACGGCGACCACAACGACGATATCATCAGTGGTGGGGGTGGTAACGATAGCATCAGCGGTGGCGCTGGTAACGATAGCATCAACGGTGGCGAAGGCCATGACATCCTGTTGGGTAGCAGTGGTAACGACATCATAGTAGGAGATCTGGGTAATGACATCCTCATCGGAGGCTCCGGGGCTGATACCCTAACAGGTAGCCGTGGAAGTGATATCTTCAAATATGCAAACACCGACTTCACAGGGATTGATACCATCACTGACTTTACACAAGGTGAGGATTTACTATCTATTCAAGGTTTTACCTTTGGTCAGAGTGGGCTTTCCTACAATAGCTCTAATACCGCTGCTTTTTTCGATCTGAACAATGACGGCGTGACGGATGTCACGATCAACTTTGCTAAAGCAGTGAATCTTGGGGCTACTGATTTTCAATCCTTTGCTGGAGGAAGTAGCGTTTAGCGTAAATAAGTGAATCTTGCAATAAGCTTTAATCAGCCTTCACTGTTTCTGTAGGATATCTCACAGCTGGAACAAAACAAGACTTACACAACTGGCTGTTGTGTGCCCTATTTTTAGGGGCGGCGCAGACGTCGCCCCTGCATATGCGGACTGAAAAGTTAGAAAAAATATTTTTAGAGCAGTAGTCTAAATATATAAATCTTCCGCTAGGATAAAAGTGTGAGAGTATTTTCACTCCGTTATTCCGGCAACTCGGTTATTAGCTGCTTGATCTAGATATCAAGTGTAATCAATTAAGAAGTGATTGTTATTGTTATTCAGTTTGTTTCTACATATTATGTAACTTAACTTTATCGAATACCGCTAATTCTACATTAATCTATTCACGGCTGCCTATAGTATGACCGAGCTTCTACAAATTAATGGGCAAACTATCACAGACCAAGAAATTATCTCCCTCTTAGCAGGCTACCAGCTGTTACCCTACCTTTGGCGTGAAATCATTACCGAGCAAGCTATCGCCCCCTTTACTTGCACGCCAGAAGAGTCAGCCAAAGCCTACCAGCACTTTTGCACTCAAAATCAGCTCACCACTGAAACAGAGCGACAAGTTTGGCTGGCACGTCATGGCATGACCTTAGAGCAATTAAAAGCCTTAGCGACGCGAGGATTAAGGATTGAAACATTCAAACAAGCCACGTGGGGACATAAACTAGAATCCTACTACCTAAGTCGAAAATCACAATTAGATAAAGTTATCTATTCCTTAATTCGTCTCAAAGATATGGGTCTTGCCCAAGAACTGTATTTCCGTATTCAAGAAGGAGAGCAATCCTTTGCGGATGTGGCTAGAGCTTATTCTCAAGGACCAGAAGCTCAAACCAATGGATTAATCGGTCCAGTTGAACTCAACAGTATTCATCCAACTATGGCGCAGTTGCTCTGCGTAAGTCAACCGACTCAAGTTCATCCTCCGATAGTCATAGGAGAATGGCTGGTAATTATGCGCCTAGAAAAGTTCATACCAACACAGTTTGATGAAGCCATGCGCCAGCGACTGCTGAATGAACTCTTTGCAGCATGGTTGCAAGAGCAACTAGCAAAAGTAAGTTCTGCACATTTATTAAATGCCGCTACAATCGCTATGGCTTGATGACCAAAATAATTCCTAATTCGTAATTCGTAATTAAAAGTTCCTGAATTATGAACTAATTAATAATTAATTCATTCCGGGTACAAGCCCCTAATTTTAATTATGAAAAACTTTGATACTGGCGTTGCATCCTTACTACAAGCCCCTGCATTCATGCCTGGGTTAATAATTACGAATTAGGAACTACGAATTACGAATTGGAGCGAAGCGACTTGACTTATACCAAAAATGATATTCAGGAATTTATCACTGGCTTAACTGCTTTCAATCAACTGTCATCAGCAGCTAGTGCCAAATTGTCAGAACAATTTCAATTGCTGCGCTATCGCATAGGACAGCCGATTCTAGTGCGGGAACAACTGCCTACTCAAGTTGTCGTCCTCTATGAAGGGCAAGCTCGCTTAGTGGGTTATGAGCCAGGTAAACAGCAGCCTGTATCACTGAAGTTGTTAAATGCAGGAGACATTTGCGGTTGGGTGGGGCTAGTCAGGGGAGTTGCCTGTGAAACAGTGATTGCATCTTCTGAAGCAGTTTGTCTCACCCTAGCAGCAGCAGATTTCATGGCTCTATTAAAACAAGAACCCAAATTTGCTGCTGCCTTAACAGAACAGTGTGCCCTCATTGAAGCCTTTGACTTACTGGGGGCGGAACTAGAGCAACAAGCTAATAGCACCGCAATGCTGAAACAGCTGGGTGTAACTTCTCTCAAGGAACTAGCTTTGAAAGCTTGGTCACAAGCTGTTGTCTGTCACCTGCCTCCAGGCAAAAATTCCACAGACCAGCTAGAGGAGAATCGCCTGTGGTTAGTTAGTGGAGGTAGTATAACCAACTTGACCATAGGAAGTCGTGTAGACGCAAAAGTTGCCCAGCGTTACATAGAAGTAAAAGGTCCTTTGGGGGGTCGCTTAGTAGGCTTCCAAGAACTAAATTTGCTACAGCAAAGCACTGCCATCACCCCAAAAATTGGACGGGGCATCTCAGCCGAGGATATTCCCTATGCACCTGAGCATCCTCCTCAGGTAAAGTCAGCACCACAGGGCAAAGACCGTCATAATCTCAAAAAATATCCTTACTTCAAAGGCAAGGGTTCAATAGAAGCCAGCTTAGCCTGCTTCCGTATGCTTAGTAAGTATTTCGGAACTCCCTTCCGCCGAGATGTGATTTCCCGAATTCTGGCGAACCAGCTTAATAGCACTGGAAATTTGTCTTTGCAACTTTGCGGTGCCGTAACTGAGTTAATGGGATTGAATGCCCAACTGGTTAAGGTGCCTTCAGCAGCGATTAGCCGTCTGCCAGCCCCAGTCATGATTGCATGGCAAGATAGTTTTGCGATTCTCTATGAAATTAGCGATCGCGAATTGGTTATGGCTGTGCCAGAAACTGGCATCCGTCGTCAAAAACCAGCTGCTTTCATCGAAATCTGGGGTAAAGAAGGACAGGTGCTGCTGCTTAAACCGACCAAGGATACTCCTAAGCAGAAGTTTGGATTGAACTGGTTTTTGCCAGCTTTGCGCCGTCATAGGCGCGTGTTGATTGAAGTTTTAATTGCTTCATTTTTTGTACAAATATTTGGTCTAGCTAATCCATTAATGACGCAGATCATTATTGATAAAGTTCTGGTGCAGAACAGCATTGACACCCTGAATGTATTGGGTACTTTTTTAATATTAATAGCTATTTTTGAGGCAGTCCTGACTAGCCTGCGTACTAACTTATTTATAGATACAACCAATCGCATCGACCTGACTTTAGGTTCAGAAATTATTGACCACTTATTTCGCTTACCGTTACCCTATTTTGAACGACGACCTGTAGGAGAGTTAGCGACTCGGATTAATGAACTGGAGAATATTCGCCAATTTTTAACCGGAACAGCCTTGACAGTGGTGTTAGATGCAGTCTTTTCCATCATCTACATCATTGTGATGTTGTTCTACAGTTGGCTACTCACAATAGTTGCCTTAGCCACCTTGCCTTTATTTGGGTTATTAACAATGGTGGTGTCTCCGCTGGTGCGGCGACAATTACGCACCAAAGCAGAGCGAAACGCTGAAACCCAATCCTATCTTGTAGAAGTTTTGGGAGGTATTCAAACTGTTAAAGCTCAAAACATTGAGCTACGCTCTAGATGGCAATGGCAAGAGCGGTATGCTCGTTACGTTAGTGCTGGCTTTAAAACCGCCCTGACTTCGACTACCGCTGGCTCAATTAGCAATTTTCTTAATAAACTATCTGGTTTGCTTCTACTGTGGGTGGGAGCATATTTAGTACTGAAACAAGAATTAACTTTAGGTCAATTAATTGCCTTCCGGATTATTGCTGGCTATACGACGAGTCCTTTATTAAGGTTAGTACAGCTCTGGCAAAACTTTCAAGAAACAGCCTTATCCCTTGAGCGTCTAGCCGATATCGTGGATGCTCCTCAGGAAACTGATGAATCAAACCGTTTCAACATCCCCATGCCGGTAATTCAAGGGGCTGTCAAGTATGAGAACCTTACTTTTCGTTTTCCTAAGAGTAATGCCCCTCAACTACGTAACATTAACATAGAGTTCCCGGCGGGACTTTTTGTAGGGATTGTTGGTCAAAGTGGTTCTGGGAAAAGTACTTTGATGAAGTTGCTACCCCGTCTTTACGAACCGGAAGCAGGTCGCATTCTTATTGATGATTATGACATCAGTAAAGTAGAACTTCATTCCCTACGCCGGCAGCTAGGCATGGTGCTGCAAGATACGCTCTTGTTCCAGGGCACAGTACAGGAGAATATTGCTCTTACTAATCCCGATGCCACTTCTGAAGAAATTATTCAAGCTGCGAAAATTGCCGCTGCCCACGATTTTATTATGACTTTGCCTCAAGGCTACAACACGCCAGTTGGAGAACGGGGTTCATCATTATCTGGGGGTCAACGGCAACGCATTGCTATTGCCCGTACAGTGTTACAAAAACCTCGTTTACTGATTTTAGACGAAGCGACAAGTGCCTTGGACTATGATTCGGAGCGGCAAGTATGCTTGAATCTGGCTGAAGCTTTCCAACAGCAGACTGTCTTCTTCATTACCCACCGCTTAAGCACAATTAGGCAGGCTGATGTAATTTTGATGATGGAGCAAGGGATGGTTGTAGAACATGGAACTCATCCAGAATTGATGGCTATGAGAGGTCGCTACTACTGTCTATATCAACAACAAGAATCTCAATTATAAGAGTCAAATTGAACAACTGAACAATCCTCATTTAAAAGGTAGCTATGAACAATAGTAAAATAACCAAGCCGCCCCGAGATATGACACCGGCACCAGTTCCGGATGATATTCAGCCCAGCTTTGATTCCTTTGATTCCCTGAGCAGCTTCGACCAACCTGTACTGTTGCAACAATCGACGCTTTGGTCGCGAGCGATTATTTGGGGGATTATGGGCATCACCACTGGTGTTTTAATTTGGGCAAGTGTCGCCAAGATTGATGAAGCCATTCCAGCTGTTGGTCAACTTGAACCTCAAGGTGATGTGAAGGAAGTTCAAGCCCCGGTTGGGGGTGTAGTTAAAACTATCCACATCGAGGATGGGCAGAGGGTGAATCAAGGAGATTTGCTGATTAGCATGGTGCCTACGGCGACGCAAGCTGAACTTAATTCTAAAAAAAGTATTCGTTCATCGCTAGCCCAAGAAAATCAGTTTTATCGGGCGCAAATGACCAAAGCTAACGCCGCTCAAGTGACGGTCTCAGATATGGTTTCGCTCAAGCTAAAGCCCGAGTTAGTATCTCTAACTAAAAGCCGAAGTACTTTAGCCGCAGAAAATCAACTTTATCGGGCTGAATTGAATGGTAACGTAACAGGAGCTAACTTAAGTAACGACCAAAAGCAACGTTTGCAATCAAGCCAAGCGGAATTCAACTCTCGCATCGCTGCCGCTGAGTTGGAAGTCGCCCAACTAGAAAAGCAGTTAAACCAAAATAGAGTACAGCGCGCTGGTGCTCAAAATCTCTTAATTGTTAACCAAAGTATTCTGAAAAATATTCAGTCTGGCTCGGAGTCAAAAGTTGGTCAATTAGGAAAGCAGGAAAATCAAAATCGGGTCAAACTAGCTAGTGCTAAAGATTTATTGAATGTTAACCAGGGTATTTATAAAGATATTAAGCCTGTAGCTGACGCTGGAGCTATTTCACGAGTTCAATTACTTCGGCAGCAACAAGAAGTGACCACACGCCAAAGTGACGTAGACCAACTTGCCCAAGAGCAAGCTCGCCTACAGTTAGAAAAACTCCAAACCTTGTCCGACGCCCAAACGGAATTAAGCAAGCAGCAAAAGGAAGTGAGTTCGCGTCGCACCGAAATCGACCAACTAGAGCAAGAATACGGTCGTCTACAACTAGCAATTGCTGGAGCCAAAGAAAAGTTAACAAATAGTGGCTCTCTTTCGAGAAAAGAGTTGTTTGATAAAATTGCGGCTAATGAAAAAGCCATTGCCGAAATTGATAGTCAAATCAGCAAAGCCTTAGTAGAAAATGAAAAACGCATTTCGGAAATTGACGGTCAAATCAGCCAAGCTAACTTGACGTTACAGTATCAAGAGCTGAGAGCGCCAGCTAATGGAACCGTATTCGATATCAAGGCTAAGGGAGCGGGCTTTGTAGCTAACGCCAGTGAACCTATCCTGAAAATTGTTCCAGATAACAGCCTGGTTGCTCAAGTTTATATAACTAATAAAGATATTGGTTTTGTGAAAAAGGGGATGAATGTAGATGTGAGAATTGATTCGTTTCCTTTTAGCGAGTTTGGTGATATTAAGGGGAGTTTAGTTTCGATTGGTTCAGATGCTTTACCGCCGGATCAAGTTCATCAGTTTTATAGATTCCCGGTAAAAATTAAGCTAGCTCAACAGTTTTTGGTGATTAATGGCAAACAAGTTCCCTTGCAATCAGGGATGTCACTGAATGCCAATATCAAGGTGCGATCGCGCACTGTTATGAGCATATTTACGGATTTGTTTACGAAAAATTTTGAGAGCTTGAAGTCTGTACGATAAGACAAGCTGGCTCAATAAGCTCACTGAAATAGTTTTGAGTGCTGAATGTTGAGTTTTGAGTTAAAAATATTTCTTCATAACTTAAAACTCAACAATAAAAGAAATCCCCAACTGCTGGCACGAAGTCTGGGAAGATGTCAACAGATATTAGCTCTAAGCAATAATCGCAATGTTGCTATTGTTGAGTGCGGGCAGGCCACTTAAAGTCGCTATCTGGATTGTTGCAGACCCAGCGCCGTTACCATCTGCATCAAAGAATAAACCCCCATTGGTACTGTTGTAGATAAACCGCTGAGTAGCATTTGTCGCTGTCGTTGCCCCAGAACCAGAGAGATACATCTCAGATGTCAGGGTACCGATAGCTAACCCACCTCCGAAACCAGCCGCTGAGATTTGCAGAATGTCATTATCCAGGAGTTTAAAGTCAGCAATCTTGTCAATACCTTCAGTAGGGGCGTTGAAACGGAAGCTATCAGCGCCAGTACCGCCGGTGAGGGTATCATTGCCAAAACCTCCAACCAGGATATCATTGCCGCCCAAACCAGTTAGGGTGTCAATTCCTTCTGCCCCAGTTAGGGTGTTAGCCGCGGCATTCCCAGTGAGGGTGTTATTGAGGGTATTGCCGGTACCGTTAATGGCTGCTGCGCCAGTTAAAGTAAGGTTCTCTAAGTTGGCACCTAAGGTCCAACTTACTGCCGATTGCACGCTATCAGTGCCAGCTCCTGCGGCTTCGGTAATTACATCAGTGGCGACATTAACGATATAAGTGTCGTTGCCTAAGCCCCCAATTAAGCTGTCACTACCTGTACCACCGTCGAGGATGTTAGCACCTGCATTCCCA
>JAHHGU010000077.1 GCA_019359765.1 Aphanothece sp. CMT-3BRIN-NPC111 | reverse complement strand
ACATTATTTAGAACTTATATAGCAATTAGCAATTAGCTTTTAGCAATTAGCTAATAGCCGTTCCCAGTGAGGGCAGATATTGGGCATCTTACGTTTAAGAGGGTATATCTACTTATCCCTTCTTACTTACCGCTTTATTGCAAATTTAGAAACTTTTCTAAGGCTGCAACCATAACAGGGGGCCAGCGACGGATATTTTTTACCCAGTTAAGGTCTCTATATCGTCGGTCAAGTCCAACTGTGGCAACCCAGTTACTTTCAGCCTCACCGTGTTTTCCCTGTTCCCAGTAGGCAGCAGTCAGGGCCGCACGCATATCCGCAAAGTTGGGGTATTTGCGAACCAAATTACGCATATTGCGAATCGCCTCTTCTGTGTTACCAGTTTGATAGAGGGCGATCGCATAGTTAGCTCTAGCAAAGGCAAAATTGGGAGCTAGATCCGCTGAGTGCTGGTAGTCGGCGATCGCCTCTGACCATTTTCCCAACCCGGCTTCAGCATTCCCTCGGTTGTTGTAAGCCATCGCATCATTGGGGTCTAGTTCCAACACACGATTGTAATCAGCAATAGCCTCATCCCAGCGTCCTAATGCTTCCAGGGCCGTACCGCGATTCAAATAGGGGTCAGTGGCATGAGGAGCGAGTTCCATCGCTTTGTTATAATCTGCGATCGCATCTTCCAACTTATTCTGACTCACCCGAGAATTACCCCGGTTACTCCAGATAGCTGGATTGCTGGGAAATCGCTCTATTAGCTGAGTCCAATATTGTTCAGCTGTAGCAAAGTCACCAGCATTTGTAGCGTTCAAGGCTTTCTCGGCTAGTGCATCCCCCTCCTGCAATTGAGACTCAGTAATGCTCGGTGTTGCCTGAACTTGCGCCATTACCGACGGGACATTAATTAACCCAGCGGACACAACAATAAGCAGGAGAATCAGCACACCTCTTGCCAAAACGCCTGTTCCCCACAACCTCGATGCTGGGGCTATACGAACAAACTCAAATCCCTTTAGCCTGCGTAGGCAGGGTGAGTTCGTGTAGTGCCATCCTGTAGGGTGAGCGCACTTTTGCAACAAATTTCCTAAAGTCCTAATCCAAGGCATCATTATTCAAAACTCAAAACTCAAAACTCAGAACTCAAAACTCAGAACTCAAAACTCAAAACTACTCATACCCCAGATGTTTGCGGGCGGCTGGGGTGGCAACGCGACCGCGTGGGGTTCGATGCAGGTAGCCAATCTGCAACAGATACGGTTCGTAGACTTCCTCTATTGTTTGGGCATCCTCGCCAGTTGACGCCGCTAGTGCCTCCAAACCGACAGGTCCCCCATTGAACTGTTCAATCATTACACTCAGCATCAGTCTGTCTGTCCAATCTAGACCGCTGGGGTCTACATTAAAAATTTCCAAAGCTTCTGCCGCCACATCCTGGCTAATTTCACTGTATTTCTTCACCTGGGCATAGTCGCGCACCCGTTTCAGCAGCCGATTGGCAATCCGAGGCGTTCCACGGGAACGACGAGCAATTTCCTCGGCCCCATCTTCAGTAACAGAAGTTTGGAGAATCTCTGCGGTTCGCTGCACAATCAAAGTTAGTTCATCTGGCTCGTAAAAGCGCAGCCGTTGAATCAAGCCAAAGCGATCGCGCAATGGAGATGTCAGAGAACCCACTCTGGTTGTTGCCCCCACCAAAGTAAACTTAGAGAGTGGCAAACTGCAAGTTTTAGCAGTTGGACCTTTACCCCTTGTAATATCTAGCCGGAAGTCTTCCATAGCTGGATAAAGCAGTTCCTCTGTCAGGCGAGACAGGCGGTGGATCTCGTCAATAAAGAGGATATCCCCCGGACTCAGACTCAGTAGTAGCCCCGCAATGTCGCGGGGGCGTTCTAGGGCTGGTGCAGCAGTAATTTTGCAATTCACCCCCATTTCTGTCGCCAGAATTAGGGACATAGTGGTTTTCCCCAATCCTGGGGGACCATACAGCAGCAGGTGATCCATCGTCTCCCCTCTGCCTTTTGCCGCTTGGATAGCAATTTCTAAGACACCCTTAAGATCTTTTTGCCCGATATAGTCAGCTAGTCGCTGGGGTCGAATACCCTCTTCTTGCTTACCCTCCTCATCACTCGCCGCTATTGGTTGCAAAAGTTCTTTACTTGGGGCAGCTTTCCGTAAATTGCCAGGTTCGGGCGAACCCTTACGCTTCCTGGGTTTCCCGTCTGGTTGTGGAGTTTGTTGTTTCGAGGAGATGATAGCCATGCTTGTTGTAGAGGCGCAATTAATCTAGTCTTCAGCTTTTCGGGAGTTAGTGACTATAATCGTAGTTTTGGAAAAGTTGACGAATTAGGAGCTTCTGAAATTGCCATGCTAGCTAAACGAATCTTACCTTGCCTGGATGTGAAAGCGGGACGGGTTGTAAAAGGCGTCAACTTTGTAGATCTGCGCGATGCTGGTGACCCTGTGGAACTGGCACAGGCATATAATCACGCGGGTGCAGATGAACTCGTGTTTCTGGATATTACGGCAACGCATGAAGACCGGGACACTATTATTGATGTGGTATATCGCACCGCTGAACAAGTCTTTATCCCTTTAACTGTGGGCGGTGGAATTCAATCCTTAGAAAATATTAAAAATTTGTTAAGAGCGGGGGCGGATAAAGTCAGTATTAATTCCTCAGCGGTGCGAGATCCAGACCTGATTAACCGAGCGAGCGAGCGCTTTGGGAATCAGTGCATCGTTGTAGCAATTGATGCACGACGGCGACAAGATCCAGCCCATCCGGGTTGGGATGTGTATGTGCGGGGAGGACGGGAAAATACAGGTTTAGATGCGATCGCCTGGGCTAAAGATGTCGAGCAACGTGGTGCTGGCGAACTGCTCGTTACCAGTATGGATGCGGATGGAACCCAAGCCGGATACGACTTAGAGCTTACTCGCACTATTGCAGAACAAGTGCAAATTCCAGTCATTGCCTCTGGGGGTGCTGGTACTTGCGACCACATCTATCAGGCTCTCACCGAGGGCAAAGCAGAAGCAGCACTTTTAGCTTCCCTACTGCATTACGGACAACTTACTGTTGCTGAAATTAAAGAACACCTAGCAGCTCATCAGGTGCCAGTACGCTTGCTATAGCATCCAAGTGTTTCCTCCTGCTGGTACAGCCCCTCTTTACCGAGTAGCAATACTTAGAAACAGTGTGTAATATTAGAAGCAAGGACTGTTACATTTCGTAAACTATGTTGATTGCTATTCTAATGTTTGATGTAGCTCTGGTTGCCTGGTCGTTACACCTAATGCAGGAAGCAATTGAGCAGCAGGAGTTTTCTTTGATGCTGGCTGGAACCTTGGTGGCAATGTCAGCAGCGGCAATGATGGTGGTCTATTTCCTCATGGGGAGCTATATCGGCTATTTAGCGCAAATGGCTCAGCATTCCTATAGATTCTAATAATTCAGAGTTGCTCACCAGGGGCTTGACGAAGTGTTGGTAGTTAAGGCAGAATAATAAAGCACCGTAAGGGGTTATAGCTCAGTTGGTAGAGCACCTCAATGGCATTGAGGGGGTCTGCGGTTCGAATCCGCATAACTCCATAATTAAGATAAGTTAAAGTACTGCTCTCTAAGGTTTTCAGCCATTATGCAAGTAAAGGCTAAATTTTCCATACAGATTTTTAATGTATAGCAGTCGCCATAAGAGATCTTGACAATAGACCTCAACCCTATGTGTCCAGAAGTGCTGCTCTCACGCTTGAACGGCAATTAGCTAATTGCTAAAAGCTATATATCAAAGCTTAGGATATTAAAGATGTTGCTGGCAGCGGAATGACGATCTGTGGCTAAGTCAGAAGAATTAAACCCAGAAATAGCAATCGCCCTTTTGCGTACTCCCCTATATGCACTTGCCCTAGAACAAAAAGCGCGGCTCATCCCATTTTCCGGTTGGGAAATGCCAGTACAGTACACGGGCCTTAGTCAAGAACACTTGGCTGTGCGAACTTCAGCGGGAATGTTCGACATCTCCCACATGGGTAAATTTGTCTTGAAGGGGAAACAGCTGATTGACCAACTCCAGCCCTTAGTGCCTTCAGATCTCAGTCGTTTGCAACCAGGGCAAGCGCAATATACAGTCCTGCTAAACCCCCAAGCTGGCATTATCGATGACATCATTTTCTACTACCAAGGCGAGGATGCTGTCGGTGAACAGCGGGGAACGATAATTGTTAATGCGGCAACTAAAGATAAAGATAAAGCTTGGTTGTTGGCACATCTAGAATCAGGTAAGGTTGATTTCCAAGATTTATCATCAGAAAAGGTTCTGATTGCCGTTCAAGGGCCGCAAGGTGTTCCATATCTTCAGCAATTTGTCAGGGAAGAACTGACGCCAGTTAAGCCTTTTGGTCATCTCGAGGGAACAGTACTAGGTGAGCCTGCTTTCATCGCCCGGACAGGTTATACCGGGGAAGATGGATTTGAGGTAATGGTAGATCCAGATGTGGGGGTACAATTGTGGCGATCGCTCTTGGGATCGGGTGTAGTTCCCTGCGGACTCGGTGCTAGGGATACCCTGCGTCTAGAAGCAGCAATGGCTCTCTACGGGCAAGATATTGACGACACCACCACCCCCTTAGAAGCAGGTTTAGGCTGGTTAGTTCACCTAGATACCAAAGGCGATTTTATTGGGCGTGACATCCTGGAACAGCAGAGGGCAGAAGGTGTAAAAAGACGCTTAGTAGGGCTGGAAATGCAAGGGCGTTACATTGCTCGTCATGGCTACCCGGTGCTATTTACTGGCGAGGCTGTGGGCGTCGTCACCAGTGGCACTTTATCTCCAACATTAGGACGTGCGATCGCCCTAGCTTACGTTCCCACCCAACTCGCTAAGATTGGTCAGCAGCTGGAAGTGGAAATTCGGGGCAAAGCTTACTCAGGTGTTGTCGTTAAAAAACCTTTTTATCGCTCACCCAGCCGCCTCTCCAGCCAATAAAATTAATCCTGCTCCCCCTATTAACCCCCACTCTCTAAACTATCTATTCAAGAGGTAACAATGTCAGAATTTCTCGATTTTCTCAAGTATAAATTTGCTTATGTGGCGATCGGCGAATTCAAACCAGGCAAGTTTCAAGAAGCCGAGCAACTATTTGAAAAAGCAGTAGCGACCTACACAGAAGGCTTTAAGGGAGCGTATCTACTGCAAGAGCCTGGTACTGATAAAGGAATCGCCGTAATTCTTTGGGAAAGCTTAGAAAAAATGGAAGCCAATCAAAGCGAATTAAACGACGCTATTTTGCAGCAGATGACGCCTTTGTTTGCAAAAGCTCCAAAAATAAATTTTTATGAAGTATGCAGCGAAATCCCCCCAAAAGATGAATGATATTCATTTTTGTTGCTGGCTTTAAAAGCCTATCCGAAAACTCATAATTTTTTAAGAGACGTTCCACCGGAACGTCTCTACTAATGGGCGGCAACAATTTTTTAAAACGGGTGAACTTATTGGGCAAACTCCCGCAGAGCTTTTGCATACTGGTCATCTGCAACTTCCATCAAATCATTGTGTGTTGCTGCATCAACCCACAGAAACCGCTTGGGTTCATTGGCAGCTTCAAAAAGCTTTTTTCCATTTGAGAAGGGAACAACCTCATCGCGCTTTCCATGCATTACTAGAACTGGGCAATGCACCCTTTTAATTTTGTCGATGTTACGGAATTTATCAAAAGGCACAATCGGGATGCGCGTGAGAACCCGAAAAGCCGTAAGGAACGGGCTTTCTAAAATCAGACCGCCAACCTTTTGGCGAGTAGCTAAATCAACTGCTGGGCCACTACCGACAGAACGCCCATAGGCGATTATCTGCTGTGGCGGAATGCCCAGTTGCTCGGTTAAATAGTTATAAGCGGCGTCGATATCCCTATAGACATTGCGCTCTGTGGGGCTTCCCTGGCTTGTACCATACCCATGATAATCGTAGCCGAAGACTGCAAACCCCATCTCACGCAGTTCTGTAAACACCCACAGGAGATCGCCCAAGTCTTCAGCGTTGCCGTGGCTGTATAGAATTGTGTACCTAGCCTGCGGATTCGGTAGATAAATCGCTGAGATTTGCACCCCATCAGATGTCGTCAGCTTGATAATCTGGCTGGTGTCCTCATAGCTAGAGCGCTGCGGTTGAAAAATCATCCTGTCCGAGAAGAAGTAAGCGTAGAAGCAAAGAAAAGCGTAAACGAAGATTAAAATACGCACGAGCCGTTTAAAGGAAAATTGGCTGAATAGCAGGGGTTTAAGCCTTTGCCTGTCCATTCTAAGAGTGCCGATTGCTTTCGTGGTTGGTGTTTTCGATAAAGTTGACATTGAGCGATCGCGTAGCGCCTCTAACTGAAAGTTGTAAACTTAAAGGCTGTGTCATAAACTCCAAATAATCTGTACTAATAACTAACTGCTGTCAAATCTGCTAGTCCGTGCTACCACGCCATCTGCTCACCAACCGTAATTAGTTGAATCCTTCGATACCTATATAGTGAGGAAGTGAAATGTCTCTGGAATATCCCCATGACCGGAAGTACCTCGACACCCACGAATATGTACGGCTGGAGGGCGAGATTGCCACTATTGGCATCAGCGCTTTTGCCGTAGATCAGCTAGGCGACATTGTGTTTTTAGAGTTGCCAGATGTGGGCGAGGCGGTAGAAAAGGCAGAAACCTTTGGCACTGTTGAATCTGTTAAAGCTGTTGAAGACCTCAAATCCCCGGTGACTGGTACGGTTATAGAACGCAACGACGCTATGGTGGATGCTCCAGAACAGGTAGCAGAAGACCCCTACGGCGAAGGCTGGTTGTTGAAGGTGCGCGTCAACGAACCCGATGAACTAGATGATGCGATGTCTGCGGATGAGTATCGCGCACAGGTCGAGGGAGAGTAAACTTTTGAGTTTTGAGTTTTGAGTTTTGAGTTTTGAGTTTTGACCAAAACACGAATAGGTCTCCAGCCCCCGGCTTCGGTGTCATGGGGACAATTCCATTATCTTTGCGTTGAAGGACTCCTAACTACTCCTGAGCAATTGTTGCAAAATATTAAGTGTGTAGCTCTGGAGAGGTGGACATAATTAAACATCTCTTGTGGAGGTCGGTGATTGGTCATTGGCGAGCGGTGATCGGTAAGGCAGTATTAGGAATCACCTATCACCAGCCTTAAAGAGTAACGTTTATTTTCACCTACCTACTTAGCTGCTTTATGCAATTTTGGACTTATTTTCTCTAGGCTAAAACCTTCTATGTCAGAATCTTCAAGCTACGAGCAAAGTACACCTGGATTGAGCAGTTCTGAGTTGAGCTATGCAGATCGAACTCAGTCCCAGGTGGATGCGATCGCCCAAACTCCGATCCGCAGTCATAACGGTTTGCATTCTCATAAATCTTTGCCCCAACAGCAGCCCGACTTAGAACCAAACTGGCTGGCGCATGGGGATAATTTTGTGCAGCGGCACATCGGGCCTGATGCGGATGAAGTGCAGCAAATGTTGGAGTTGTTAGGGTTCTCCAGCCTGGAATCTTTGATTGATAAAACAATTCCTCCAGCTATCCGCATTGCCAAACCGCTGAACTTGGGGGAAAGCCGGAGTGAGTATGAATTGCTAGGTGAATTGAAGGCGATCGCATCCAAAAACCAAATCTTCCGCTCATTTATCGGTATGGGTTATTCTGGCTGCATCACGCCGCCTGTCATCGGGCGCAATATCTTAGAAAACCCCGCTTGGTACACGCAATACACCCCTTATCAACCAGAAATAGCCCAAGGTCGTCTGGAAGCCTTGCTGAACTTCCAAACGATGGTAATAGATCTCACAGGTTTGGAAATTGCCAACGCCTCTTTGCTAGACGAGGGAACCGCTGCTGCTGAAGCTATGACGATGAGTTATGGCATCAAGGAAAAAAGCGGTGCCAAGGCATTCTGGGTTTCTGAAGATTGCCATCCTCAAACAATTGAGGTAGTAAAAACACGCGCCATACCTTTAGGAATTGAAGTTATTGTTGGTAGTCACCAAACCTTCAATTTTGACCAAAAAGTGTTTGGGGTGTTGCTGCAATATCCCACAAGTGACGGTACTGTATATGATTACCAGGAATTTGCCAACCGCGCCCATGAAGCGGGGGCAATGGTAATCGTGGCGGCAGATATTTTAAGTTTGACGTTGCTGAAACCGCCGGGAGAATTTGGTGCCGATATCGCTGTAGGAAATACCCAGCGTTTTGGCGTACCGATGGGTTACGGTGGCCCCCATGCGGCTTATTTTGCCACGAAGGAAGCTTATAAGCGGCAGATTCCAGGGCGAATTGTGGGTGTATCGAAAGATATCCACGGGCAATCGGCGTTACGGTTAGCCCTGCAAACACGAGAACAACACATCCGCCGTGAAAAAGCTACCAGTAATATCTGTACTGCCCAAGTGTTGCTGGCGGTAATAGCCAGTATGTACGCGGTATATCACGGGCCAAAAGGACTCAAGCAGATTGCTGAACGGATTCACAAATTAACGGCTTTGCTGGCATTGGGATTACAGCGGTTGGGTTATGAAATTGGCTCAGAATTATTTTTCGATACTTTGCGAGTCAAAGTCAAAGAAAATGCGCCAGAGATTCTAGAAAGAGCGATCGCACATCAAATCAATCTCCGCCTGATTGATAACAGCAATATTGGCATCTCCCTAGATGAAACAACCTCTAAGCAAGATTTAATCGATCTGTTAGAGATTTTCGCCCTTGAAGCTGACTCTAAAACTCAAAACTCAAAACTCAAAACTCAAAACTCTCTCTTGCCCTTTACCCTTGAAGAACTAATCAATCAAGTTGAAGCTGACTCTAAAACTCAAAACTCAAAACTCAAAACTCAAAACTCTCTAACTCGTACCAGCAGCTATCTAACTCACCCCGTATTTAACCAGTATCATTCAGAAACTGAGCTACTGCGTTATATGTATCGCTTGCAGTCTAAGGATCTATCCCTTACTACTGCAATGATTCCTCTGGGTTCCTGCACGATGAAGCTGAATGCCACATCGGAAATGGTGCCGATAACTTGGCCGGAGTTTGGACAGTTGCACCCGTTTGCACCTTTAGCACAAACTCAAGGTTATCAAATTCTCTTCCAGCAGTTAGAGCAATGGTTGGCAGAAATTACAGGTTTTGCAGGTATTTCCTTACAACCGAATGCCGGTTCTCAAGGGGAATATGCCGGACTTTTGGTGATTCGCGAGTATCATCAACAGCGGGGTGAAGGTCATCGCAACATTTGCTTAATTCCCCAATCTGCACACGGGACAAATCCCGCAAGTGCAGTCATGGCGGGAATGCAGGTAGTAGCGATCGCTTGTGACGACCAAGGTAATATTGATGTAGCTGACCTCAAGGCAAAAGCCCAGAAGCATGAAGATAAACTCGCCGCCTTGATGGTGACATATCCATCTACGCACGGGGTATTTGAGGAATCTATCCAAGAAATCTGCGAAATCGTACATCAGTACGGTGGACAGGTTTATATGGATGGGGCGAATCTAAATGCTCAAGTGGGGTTATGTCGTCCTGGTGATTTTGGCGCTGATGTCTGTCACTTGAACTTGCACAAGACATTCTGCATTCCCCACGGTGGCGGCGGCCCAGGTATGGGGCCAATTGGTGTGATGCCTCATTTAGTGCCGTTTCTACCCAAGCACCCGGTAGTTCCGGTGGGGGTTGAACAGGGGATAGGTGCGATCGCCTCCGCCCCTTGGAGCAGCGCCAGTATCTTACCGATATCCTGGATGTATATAGGTTTGATGGGAAGTGCTGGACTTACTAAAGCTACCGAAGTTGCTATCCTCAACGCTAACTACATCGCCAAGCGGCTAGAGTCTTACTATCCCGTTCTTTATAAGGGGAAAAACGATTTAGTTGCCCACGAATGTATTTTGGACTTACGCCAATTCAAGAAAACCGCAGAAATTGAGGTGGATGATATTGCCAAACGTCTAATTGACTACGGCTTCCATCCTCCGACAGTCTCCTGGCCTGTTCCAGGGACGATCATGGTAGAACCCACTGAAAGTGAGTCTAAGCAAGAATTAGACCGCTTCTGCGATGCCATGATTGCCATCCGGGAGGAAATCAACGAGATTGAGTCAGGACAAGTAGACCGTAAAAATAACGCCCTTAAGAATGCACCGCACACGCCAGCAGACTTAGTTGCTAGCGAGTGGAACCGTCCTTACTCTCGCGAAAAGGCTGTATATCCGGTGGCTTCATTGCGAGAACATAAGTTCTGGCCTGCGGTGGGAAGGATCGATCAGGCGTATGGCGATCGCAACTTAGTTTGTTCTTGCCTACCAATGGAAGCCTATACAGCAAGCGTTTAAGCTGTTCAATAAATGAACTTCCCCCCTTCAAGAGCAGGGCTGATTCACTGTCTAGAAAGGAAAATAAGGCATCAAACCGACCAAACCTTTCGGAGGGGGCTTGGGGGACGCGACCGTCCCCCAACGGGGGGTTTGGGGGGAGCCCCCCCAAATCTGGTTTTCTCAAATGATAAATTTTTCTACCATGAGAATGAATCAGCCCTGCCTTCAAGAGGGGAAGTTCAATAAAGCGATGCCATAATTGGCAGCAGCCAATGCCAGCTTGCTCTACGGATGCAAGGCACTATGTAATTTATGACCCCGTGCGGAGTACTTTAGTTCAGCTTTCCCCCGGGACCATCATGTCTTTTCGGGTCTTTCTTCTGCTTTTTAGTGCCATCAGATTCCTTTTTGGGTTTCTTAGCTTCTTTGCTACCCTTTTCCTTAGCCATAACTATTCCCCAATAGAGGTTTCCTTAATTCTGACGTAATTTTCCCTTAGCGATCGCGCAAGTAGAGACGCGCCATGGCGCGTCTCTACATTCTTTGATACTTTACCAATTACTTTTAGTTAAGTGGGAGTACACACCTTCCCCCTTTAGGCACTTGAGCATACTCTAGAACTTTTTGCCAGCCCCAAGCTTGAGCTAGTTTAATGGTAAGGGTTCTACCATTAGCAAACACAATATAGCCAGCCCCTTGCTCAGGTTCAATAACATCTACAACCAAAGCATTTCGTAAATCCTTACCAATTCCACCCTCTGCATCTTTCCACCATTTTTGACCAGGGCTGATAAAGTTGGGATCGTTCATCCAAGTAGAATCCCACTGATATGGCTGCCATTTTTCATACAAAGCCTTGATAAAAAATGCGCTAGGATACTGCATTTTTCCGGTTCTCCAGTAGTCAATAGTTGCCCTACAGGCATTTTCTATACCCTCAACAGAAAGCTCAAGAGCTTCTTGTACATCTTCTCGTGTAAAATCCACACCGATGTGGATTAAAGCATACTTGTAAATCTTAAAAATTTCTCGCTGACCTTCTTCAAGATTCATAATCAGGTAATAATATAGCCAAACTAGCGATCGCCAACTGATACTATTAGATTGGCATGAAATACCAACCATCAATTAAATTTGATTAATTCAACTTACTTTGTGATAAAAGATACCACAGCCTGCCCCCTCTTATGGAGGATGCTGGATAAACTTAGTAATACCATTTTCCCAAAGTAATGCAACAATAGATTGGAGAACTTGAGGAATGTTTTATGAAAGTAAACTATCAAGAAAGAATTGATTTAACAGCCGAGGAGTTAAAAATAATTTTGTCGAAGCAGCGAAATCTAACGAACCGACAAAAAATTCAGGCACTGTATTGGTTAAAAGCGGGATATAGCCAAAGCATTACAGATGTAGCTCTCCGTTAAGGTATACATAGGATTACGGTATATAGGTGGTTAAAGCAGTATAGTACTGGAGGTCTATCATCACTATTAAAAATACTGCAACCAACTGGTAGACCGCGAGTAATCCCTTCAGCCGTAATAACTGGACTATCAAAGAAATTAAGTGAAGAATCTTGTGAATTTAAAAGTTATAAAGAAATAGCAGCATGGATAAAAGACAACTATCAAATATCAGTTAAATATCCCACATTATACAAACAAGTACACTCTCGAATGAAAGCCAAATTAAAAGTGCCAAGACGTTCAAGTATAAAAAAAGACCAATCGGCAGCTATCGAGTTTAAAAAAAACTCAAAAATTTACTAAAAATGGCTGATTGGTTGGAATCCACGACACCAAACCCAGCAAAAAAGGGGGTCAAGTATTGGTGCCAAGATGAAACCAGAATTGGCTTAAAAACGATTGAAAGAAAAAAAATTACGGCTTTGGGAGTTAAACCAATAGGTAAAGTTCAATGGAATTTTAAAGCTTACTACTTGTATGGGGCAGTTGCCCCAAAAACAGGAGAAAGTTTATGGTTAGAGTTTTCACATTTGGACGGCATATGTTTTCAAACTTTTTTAGAGCAACTAGCCTCTAAATATCCTGAGCATTTGAATGTTATTCAATTGGATAATGGTAGATTTCATCATAGTAGTAGTCTGAAAATACCAGATAATGTTATCTTAATTTTCCAGCCACCATATAGCCCTGAATTGAATCCAATTGAGAGAGTATGGCAGCACATCAAACAAGAACTGAGTTGGGAAATTTATGATGACTTAGATAGTCTTAAAGAAAAAGTTTGCGCTTACCTTAAAGAATTTTCTTCAGAAACAATAGCATCCATAACTGGATGGGATTACATTTTATCAGCCCTACCTACTGTTGCATGATTTTTTAAAAATGGTATTACAAAAAGGGGCGGTGAGTCAGCCTCCGTGTTTCAATCCTTGGAGGAATCGCCGCCGCCCGGAGTGTAGATACGTTCCGCCGGAACGTCTTTACAATAGTTTGTCGGAAATAACAATTAACAATTATCAACTAACGTGAAATCCCCTGAATTGAGTGCGGGGGAGGAGCTTAAAAGCGTCTTGTTTAAGTGGTCTTACTTAGAAGGGTGGAAATTGCCTTCAGTAGCTCAGCTGGGTGGAAAGGCTTAGTGAGATAAGCCGTTGCCCCCAGACTCATAGCTTTTTTACGGTGGCGGTCGTTTTCTCGCGAGGTCAACATCATAATTTTCAAGCTGTGCCAACGGGGATGGGTGCGAATCTCTCGCAGTAACGCAAAACCATCAAGGCGGGGCATCTCAATATCAGAGATCACTAAATCGAAGCCTCCTTGAGATTGATTTAGTTCCTCTAATGCCTCTTTACCATCTCGACATTCCATAACTTGATATCCCGATTGGCTCAAAATCCGGTTTAACAAGCGCCGAACTGCTATCGAATCATCGACAATTAAAATACTGTAGGCATTATTATAGTCCGATTCTCTTCGGCTTATATCCGGTGTGGACGACTGAGTTATGGCAGGTTTTGCTTGCTTTGTCCGTGCTATTAACTCACCAAAGTGGAAAGGAGATAGAATCGGCACAACCTCACCCGTACCCAAAACTGTACACCCAGCAACATACGCAGGTACGGGAATAGTTTTATCAAAGGGCTTGAGGACAAGTTCTCGTTCCCCTACAAGAGAGTCTACAGCAACGACAATCTGCTCACCCTCCACATCTAGAACAATTCCTAGATAGGGATTATATGTAGCTGATGGTCGAAAAATTTCTGCTTGGGCGTAGGGGAGTAATTTAATCAAGGAGAAGAGAGGAATTTGGCGATCGCGCCAGACAATTGCATTGGGTTGCGATACCCCTACCTCGCAGAATTCAGATAAAGCAATAATTTCTAGGACGTTGAGCGAAGGGATAGCGAGGGTTTGTTGCTGACATCGGCAAAGTAACAAAGGCAAAATACTCAGCGTCAAGGGAACCGTAATGCTAAAGGTTGTTCCCTGCCCCAACTCTGTTTTGACCAAAACCTTGCCGTGTAGTCGCCCAACTTGCGATCGCACTACATCCAGCCCTACCCCTCGCCCGGAAATATCTGTGACTGTTGCCGCTGTAGAAAAACCGGGTGTAAACAGGAATTCTATAATTTCCTCTCTCGTTAATTCCGCTGCATCTAAGCTGCACAAACCGCTCTGGACAGCCTTTTGATAAACTTTATTACAGTCAATACCGCGACCATCATCTGAGAGCGTAATCTTAACTTGATTGCCTTGAACACTTGCTGATAAAGTAATTTTCGCCTTTGTAGACTTATCAAGTATTAACCGTTCCTCTGGAGTTTCAATACCGTGATCGAAGGCGTTGCGAAGTAGATGGGTTAAAGGTGTTTGTAATTGTTCTAGAATTACCTGATCGATTAGTGTATCCTTGCCTACAACTTCTAAGGCTGCGGACTTTTTATACCGCTGGTTGAGGGTTTGCAACGGTGCAACAAACCGATCTGCTAAAAATTTAAATGGTACTAATCGTGACTCTGTCAAGTCGCCACGCAGACTATCAAGTTGCTGGCGTAATTGATCGAGTCCTTCGTTTAAATCACGGGCAATTAACTCAATGTCGGCTCTACTTTCCTCCACCCGTACCATCAATTCTTGGAAATCTTGCAGCGTGCTATGAATTTCTGTGTACTGATCAAATTCCAGGGCATCAAATTCATCTTTGTTGAAGGATGAATTAATACCGCCAAGCACTGACTGCCCACTGCTGGCTGCTAAGTGTGACGTTGCCGTGCGATCATAGAATTCTTGTACTTGCTGCCGGATTGGGTTCATCTGTTGAGTTCGTTTTCTCAACGTTATATTTGCCTGAAATAGTTGCACCTGATATAGGGAAAGGCGTTCGTGATTAATCAGCAGTTCACCGACGGTGTTGCTCATTCGATCCAATCTAGAAACCGGAATTCGTAGATTCAGGCTTAAAGCATTTCTCTCTGTTCCCGTGCTACCGTTAGATGCTTGAGGACGAAGTTGAGCCGTTTGAATTTTTAAGGAAGAGTTACTTGTAGAGTAATTCTTCTCTTCCTCTGCTATTTTGCTCCTCTGCTCCTTTGCGCCACTGCTTCTCTGCGCCACTGCTACTGGGTTAAGGGTTTCTGACCGCCGTTTGCGAATATGAGCGATCGCTTTTATGGCAAGCTTTTTCAGAGGTGGCTTGGGTTGATTAAGCACCTGACGAACTCGCTCAGCTATCTCACTCAACCAAGCTAAGGAAAGCATTTCTCCTAGTAGTAAGCACTCTTCCACAAGATTTGTGAGAGCCTGCTGAAGAATCGCTGATGAAGTGGACTTGCCCTGTCCTGAAACTAACTGTTCAACCCGCTGTAAACAATCTTCTAAATCAATCTCTAGAGCTGTTTTTAAAATCGAGGCATTTACAGGGATAGGTGGCAAGTTCCCTAAATAGTTTTGTTTCTCATCGGGAGTAACCTGGGGCAAATCCTGAAGAAAGCTTTCAATAACAGTGATTATAGGAAGGGAAGAATCTCCTAAGTTTGCTTTACTATTCTGACTGCTGCTAGCTTCTGCTATTAAATCGCGGGTTTGTTCCAAACCCAAAGACAATAACTCATAGGCATCTTCTAGTTGTGGTACGCGCCCTTCATGTAGTGCTTGCAGCAGATCTTCTAGCTTATGAGCAAGTTTACTGAGTATGTGTAATTCAGCCAAACCTGCGCCACCTTTTAGCGAGTGTGTGGCTCGCATTAAAGTTGTGTATTCAGCCTGAACATTGATAGCAGTATTACCTGAGAGTAGCTGCTGCATCCCCTGCTCAAACATGGCTAAATAGTCTGGAGCATCTTCATATAAGAAGCAGGCGCGTGCTTCTTGCAGAATAGCGTCTAAATTCGCAGCAGTTAATCCCATTTTTCCTCTTTTGTCTAAGTACTCATTTAATTTAAGGAGCAGGGGGGGTAGGGGGAGCAGGGGAGGCAGGGGGAGCTTAATGCTTCATTAGCCAAGGCGATGGGTTGTTAATCATGTTTACTAAACCGCTTAAAACTTGGTTGTATGTCCCATAAAGTTCTCGACCTGTATCGATATCTAAATAGTTGCACTTAACAGCAAACTGAATCCATGTTTGAGTTTCGGCTGATTCGGCTTCGCAGTCATTTAATTTAGCCACAAAAGCTGCTTCATAACGCCGTTTACGCCAAGCCTCAGCCAAATTTGCACAAACAGAACGTGATGACCGTCGAATTTGGTCGGTTAGTGAGTAACGTTCCTCTACCGGAAACTTTTTAGACACCTCAAAAATATTCATAGCTGCATCAAAAGCCATCTTGTAAATTTCTAAGTCTTTATGATCTCTAATCGCTTCTCTACTCATCTCCCTCTGCTCCCCCTACTCCCTCTGCTCCCCCTGCTATTATTTCTCTACTTGGAATCGAGATACAGAGCTTTGCAATTCTTCTGCAACTTCGACTAATTGCTGCAAAGAAGAGGAAACAGCTTC
>JAHHGU010000076.1 GCA_019359765.1 Aphanothece sp. CMT-3BRIN-NPC111 | reverse complement strand
CTATACCAGTCAGACTTGCAACCAGTGTGTGCATATTGGCTTGAGAACTGACAAGAAGTTTAGGTGTGGGCATTGTGGATGGCATGGTGACGCTGATTTGAATGGTGCAATTAATATTGCAAACATTGGAGCCTCTGTAAGCAGGCTTGGAAATTCAGCTTTAGCTTGTCCTATTGACGATCTGAAGCTAGGGCTACTGAAAGCCCCGTCGCTTTAGCGCGGGGAAGTTTATAGCATGTTCTTCACCTAAGTTGCTGAATATATGACTGCTATCAATCGCTCTACCCAGCGTCGGCTTAAACAGTTACACCAAATTCCCAGTGTGTGGGAGGGCGATCGCCGTTCCTTATCGGGTCTGACAGAAAGCTCAGATCCAGACATGGAGGGAAACGGTGAATGCATTATCTGGGTAGATGGTGTGGAAGGAGTTGTGCGGGCGATGGAAGTCGTGCCACCGGACATAGGGCCGGAAGCAACTGTTCGCGCCTTGCTACGGGCTATGGAGCATCCCCAGAGTCCTGCTAGACCAGCACGGCCTCAGAAAATTGTGGTCAGAGACCGGGAAATCCAGTTCTTTTTGCGAGGCGTTCTTCAGGATTTAGATATTACGATTGATTACGCTCCAGAGCTACCCTTGATTGATGAGTTGTTTCGGGGGTTCCAGGAGATCGCTAGCGGTAGACCACCTAAGCTCCCTCCTGAGTATGCCGACCTTCTGGTGGAAAAGGCTTATGAAATTTGGCAGCAAGCACCCTGGGAATTGCTCAATGACCACCAGATTATCTCAATTGAGCTAAACCAGTGGGATATCGGGACGCTTTACGCCTCGGTTATGGGAATGCTGGGCATGGAATATGGGATTTTGTTGTATCGCTCTCTAGATTCTCTGAAGCGGTTTCGCGCTTCTGTTTTGGCAGAGGAATCTTTTGAGCAGATGGAAGAAGCCTTCTTAGGGCAGGATTGCTTGTTTGTGACTTTTGAGCGGGGTGATGATGACGAAGAAGAATATGAAGAAGACTTGGAAATTGATTTAGCGGAGCTGCCAACTTCAGAAATCCAACCGAATTTTGGAACGATACATCCATTAGAGGGAATGCGACCGTTTCTCTATGAGGAAGAAGCGATCGCAGTTTACGTGGCAATTGAAGCTCTGCATCGATTTGTGCAGGCGTCACAGCAAAAGCTGGTAGGAGAAACTTTGCCAGCAATTAACAAGCGTTACCGCATAGAAATCCCTGAGGATGCTGGAGCAAAACAAACTATATCCGTTAATGTGGCAACCATGCCGGAGTTAGCGCTAGAGCTATTTGAGATGACTGAGTTAGCAGAGGATGAGGACGACACCGATGAGGTATCCCTGCCGCTGCGGGATGACTTGGTGCCTAAAGGTTCGTTCCGAAGCCTGGGTATGATGCCTTGGGAGAAGCTGGAGTTACTGCGTTCTAGTGTTGACTATTATCAGTCCCAGGAAGTCACGCACTCGGGAGATGAAATGCCTGTGATCTTAATTCAAACTACCCGCCCCAAGGCAAAGGCGATAATTGAGAATATCCAGGCTGCCGGGGGACTAAAAGGGATTTGCTTTAATCCGGGAGAAGATCCTTTGGAGGGGGATAGCTACGATCTAGGAATTCTCCAGACTGAAGATGGAAGTTTGTATCTGTTTGGTGAGTTTATGGAGGATGACCCAGTTCATGTTGCTGCCCGCAAGAAGTGGGACCAGCGTTGTAAGAAAAACCACGGGTACTGTGGCTTAATTATTGCTAAGGGGCTGACTGGAGCATCTCGCGGCAATCCCCAACTGCGCGACATGATGGCTTTGTTCGAGGGGCGATCGCTCTCAGCAAAAGAATTAGGTCTAGGTTTACTACAGCTGATGCCTCAGTTTGACTTTGAATGAACCCACGAGCAAAGCGGCCTGATGGCTTACGATGCAATCAGCAATACAGCGCTATAGGTAAGTTTTAAAGTCGATAGTTGCCAGAAATCGATAATAACTACTCAATAAGCTTTTTGAACGAAGAAACCCTGAAATTCTTGCTTAGTAAGAATTCCAGGGTTTTTTGCAAAAAAATCTTCACAACAAACCTTAGACCTGTGGGATGTAATATAGTGTCCGGCTGAATAGCCATAGTTAGGGCTGACACAGAGATACACAGACGCTCCGGAAATATGCCGGGCTTGATGTAACAGATAAGTTACACACGATCCGCACCTAACAAAAGCAAAAGCATCAAATTCTAAAAATTCACAAATTACTTTCTAGAAGCGTCTTACATACAGAACTAGATGACCAAAGAGTATACAAAGCTAGAAGCTTTGATTTGTCGTTGCCAAAAACATCTTAACTTGCATCTAGCTATGTAAAAAGGACAATTCACTTATATGCCATAACTCAACGGAGGTTTAAATGCCCGTCCAAATAACTAATCCAGCCAATGGATCTCAATTCCAGCGAGGAAACGCTGTTGAATTTAAAGGAACTGCTGATGATGGTGTTATTCAGGTTAAACTTCTGGCAGAAGACACTTATTTGCTCGGTGATGTAAAGGTTGTTAACGGTACTTGGTCTGTTGTTTGCCCATTTAATAGGAGAGGAAAGCGGAGAATTATTGCCAAAGGGTTTAATTCTTCTAACAAGCAAATCAGCAGTGATGGCATTGATATTTTTATTGTTGCAAGCTCAGCAGATACATCAGATCTCCTGGAATTTGGCATTGATGTTTCTAATCACAACGGTACCTCAATTAATTGGCAACATGTCAAAAGTGCAGATATTTCATTTGCTTTTGTAAAGGCAACTGAGGGTGGCACATTCAAAGATAGTACCTTTACCACCAATTGGCGGGGAATACAAAATGCAGGTATTATTCGCGGTGCGTATCACTTCTTTCGGCCCTTGAAGAGCATTGAAGAGCAGGTAAAGAACTTTCTCGACGTTGTTGTAAAGCTTGCACCGAGCGACCTGCCGCCTGCCTTAGACCTGGAGCATTTTCCAGATAAAGTGAGAGTGGAATGGGACCAACTCTCACTTAATGAACGTATCGACCGAGCGAAGACATGGCTAGATAAAGTAGAGCAAAAAACGGGACGCAAGCCTATTATTTATACCAGCCCGAGTTTCTGGGAGGAGTTTATGGGTGACACTCAAGCCTTTACTGACCACGCACTATGGCTTGCAAATTATGTAAACCCTGCCAATAACCCTGGTAATAAAAAGCCTAAAGTTCCTGCTAATAACTGGGGAAGAAAGGGTTTTACATTCTGGCAACATACAGAGGACGGTACTGTTGCTGGAGTTAGTGGAAAAGTAGACAGAAATCGATTTAACGGCTCATTTGATCGGCTAGTTGCTTTCGTGGAAGAAAGCATAGTAACGGCTTAATGCTATCAGGTTTTGTGAATCCTGATGAGATGATTTTTCACTAGAAAATCGATAATTTTTCAACATTCCTTAATTTGGTTTAAAGCTATGAGACTAGATGCTTTCTATAATTCAGGTCTAAGATTTGGCATAGAGGCCATCGCGGCTGACGAAGAATTAGCCAAACACGTTCAAGAAATCCTAGTTTGGCTAAAATTCCTCGACCCACCTGCTGATGGTCAATTTGGTCCCATTTCTACTGAAGCTCTAATTGAATTTCAGGATATTATGGGTGATTTAGCTGCTGAAAGAGGGTTCTTAGGACCGCAAACAGCGAAGAAATTGATTGAGACTTCGCCAATTGAAGTACCTCAGCCTGACCTCAATTTAACCAATAATGACCTGGAAGCTCGCATCATCAAGTACATGCTGGCAAAGTCTTACCGTATCTCTACAGGTTCTCAAAAGTACAATATCGTTTATGTTGAGGGGCTGGACGCTGATGGTACGGTTAATCCGGATAAACCTAATCAGTTCAACGACCGCCGCATGGTGATTGAGATTCCCAATAAAGTACCAGAACTCAAGGGAAATTGGGAAGGTACGACGGAACCAGGTACTCACTATACTATCAACCCAATGAACAGTTTGGGAGCCGCCCGGATTGCTTTTGGACAGTATAAGGCTTGGCGGGTCGGTACGCATTATGGTGGCGGAGCCGAGCCACATGAAGCCTTGGTTCAGGTATCACCCATTGCCGTTTACCGAGACAAAAACAAAGACTTCATTCGCACAGGTGACAAGCTCTATACGGGTGAGTTTTTCATCAACCAGCACTATGGGTTTGATTATCCTCGCAATAACATTAGCTACGCTGGCGCTGGCTGTCTTGTAGGACGCACTAGAGCGGGTCATAGAGAGTTTATGCGGTTAATCAAGCAAGACAAGCGTTACCAGCTAAACACTAATTACAGGTTCTTGACAACAGTGATTCCGGGAGATGAGCTAAACGAGCAATTCCCACCAAACCCATAGGTGTGCGATGTTTTGATTAGCTGCCATATGTGTATAGGAACACCTTAAGCGACAGAGCAAAGAGGAACACAGCCGATAGTAGTGTGTTCCTCTTCAGCTCAAGATAAGAAAAGAATAGTTAGTCTCTCTTATCAGTGTGTGAGAAAGCTTGAAAAGAAGTGACGCAATAATATGAATATAAATCTGCCTGCTTTTTTATATGTTGCAATTGGTTTAAGTTTTATTTACTTAATATTAAGTTTATTAGCCTCTGAAATTCAAGAATTATTTGCTGATTGGCATGAGTCTAGAGCTAAGCAATTAAAGCAATCTATTTACATCCTGCTAGGTGGTAGTGGTAATCTATCGGATTTTGGCGGAGAGCCAACGAAGGAAAGTACAAAGTCTCTGAAGGATAAGCTGATAGAGCTTTACAAACAAGATAAAAAGAAGGCTTGGGAGCTTACTAAGGAACTTTATGAAAATTCCCTAATTGCATCTATTAGTACTTTTTCATTAGGGTTGGATGAAAAAGCTCCTAAAAGCAAATATGGACCTTCGTATATTCCTTCAGAAACGTTTGCAATTGCCCTAGTTGAGATTTTAAAGGAAGTTTGAGATGAAGTTTATATTTCCAATATGTTTGATCTATTGCAAAAGCGCTCACTGAAACAGTTACTTTTGATAAGGAAAAGGCGATTAATCCAATAAATATCCTCCCTAAAAATTTGAGACATTATCTTTCTGAGCTGGCTAGGCGATCGCAAATCAAAGCTAACCAGGATAATCAAGGAGATATGCCAATATATAAATTTCAAAAAGAGATTGAGGTCTGGTTTGATCGTTCCCAAGAGCGCAATTCCGGGAGTTATAAACGTAATACTAAACGCTCTTTTCTTATCATAGGTTTCTTAACTGCCTTGTTGGCAAATGCTGATGCAATTCATATGACCAGAAGCTTATACAGTTAGGGTGAAGTGCGTGAAGCAGTTACTCAAGCTGCCGTGAATGCAGCCAATGAGTGCCCGCCTCAAGACCAAAATTGCATTAATACTAATATAAAGTCAACATTAGAAGCCGATCAGATACCTATTAGATGGAAATCTTTTAATCCCCCCGGCCCTTTCAATATTTTTAGCATCCCTGGTTGGCTATTATCTGCTCTTGCTATTACTATGGGTGCCCCTTTTTGGTTTGATATACTAAATAAGTTTGTCAATGTTCGCAATGCAGGGCCAAAACCTCCCTCATCTCCTAGCAGTTAATCTTTAATCTAAAATTGCTGAATTGTACTTAGCTACAAAGATGCATTGCGGAAATCAATCATCGTCTGTCGGTAGCTCTCTGGCAACCCTGTATCAAAACACCGTCCTTTGACAATGTACCCTGTAATTCCCTCATCCTGTCGCAATCTGTCTAAACATGATGTCAACTGAAATTCCCCCCTCTCACGGATGTTGTTGCTGATGTGTTCTTCTAGATATTCAAATATTTTAGGGTTGAGTACATAACTACCAAATATGCATAGAAATTGATCTTCTGGTATTCCCTCTACACGAAGATGCTGGCGTGCATACTCAAGAGCGGGCTTTTCGCACAGTTGCGTCACAGAAAGAAGAGAGTTAGACTCCTCCCAAATACCTGTAACACAGCCAGCCTTATAAACTATCTCGGCTGGCATCAGAGTCAAACCAACAACGCTTTGATTTACCTGCTCGTAAACTTCTATAACTTGACTAGCACAAGAATTTTCAGTGTCAGATGAGTAAACGTGATCTCCCAGCAGTAGTAGAAATGGCTCATTGTTTACCCAGTATTTAGCACAGAACACGGCATGACCATAGCCTTCCTGAACCTCTTGCGTCAGAATGGTAATCTTCTTTCCTAAATCTTGTAGATACTGGCTGTATTCTTGATTTTGCGGAGATAGCTTGTTAAAAAGTTCTATCGGCGGTGGAGACTTAAAGAAATCTTCAAAAAGCGCGCGATCGCATTTTTGCACAACAATCCCGACTTCTTCTATTCCAGCACTAATTGCTTCTTCAACAATCGCCATAATTACTGGCTTGGCACGACCATCCCGATCGATAATGGGGAAAAGTTCTTTTTTGACAACCTTTGTCGATGGAAACAGGCGAGTGCCGAAACCTGCGGCTGGAATAACAGCTTTGCGAACTTTTCTTTCTGCATGCAGTGTCAGTTTTAAAGATTGCATTTGGGGAAGATTCCGATTAATAATTTCAATAACTTTTTGTTGACTTTCCTGATTTTTAACAATAAATTGTACTGTGCCATCCCCTTGTGAACCAACGCCTTTCCCCCCCAATATATAGGGTTGAATTAATTCATAATTGAGAACTTGATGCAGTACAGGAGCCATTAACTGGGAAGGGCAAGCGGGTATCAGATGCTTGTCAAATTCGGCTTGTGCCCTGTTCATGAGTGCGCCAATTTGTTCGGCATCCCCCTTTTGCAGGGCTTCTACCGCCTCCTGAGTAATTTGAGAACTGATTGAGCCAAGAAATTTCTGGACGTTCTGTTGCACTTCGTTAGTGGCGACAGGATAACACTGATTCAGGCTGTTGAGTATTTCCTGTGTATTTTTGCCTGCGCCGAGATCTACGATTACAAAGAACAAATCTTTCGGGACTTTTAGCTTGATGACATCAGAGCGATCGCCATCAAAAGTAATCGCGATCGCTCGATTGCCATGAGCACAAGCCTGATCCATCCGTCCACAGTGCGAAGGTGTAGTGATCTCGCCCAAATAAGCAAACTCCATCTCCCCCCGGATGGTCATTTTTAAGTCATACAGGCAATTAAAGGCGCGAGCCACGAGAACACATATCGCAGCACTCGATGCCAGCCCTTTTTTAATTGGCAAATCTGTTAAGTAATTGTCAATTTCCAGCCCACGCACGCGGTAGTGAGTCAGAAATTGGTAGGCAACGCCAGCAGCATAACTAAAAAAACCGCCCTTTTCTGCTTCGGCAAGTAGAGTCTCCCTTTCCATAGGCAGCACAAGCGACTCTTTTCGGCTACCGTCACTCAGGGAAGTGCTTAGAATTAACTGGGTTGGATGGGGCTTTACCTCAGCATAAAGTCCTTGATTTGTACCGACAAGCAGCGTGTAGCCCTTTTCCAGATCGGGATTAATACGGCGATAGCCTCCCGCCCAATCGCTGTGTTCCCCAAACAGACAAAGGCGACCTGGAACAAAAATTTTCATAAATTAACTTTTATAGCTAATTAGTCCTGAGCGCCCGCAGCCTTGAGCAATTTCACAACGTCGGGGGAACCGTTGAATTCCCCAATCATTAAAGCCGTACAGCCGCCTCTGTTTTTAATATTCACATCCGCACCAGCCTCGAGCAATATTTTTACAGCATCCGCATAGCCTCCATGAACTGCCCACATTAAGGCAGTAGCACCAGCTTGATCTTGGAGATTTGCATCAGCACCCTGAGCTAGCAATACCTGCATCACCTGAGTGTTACCGCGATCGCCCGCCTTCATTAAAGCTGTTTTCCCATCATCTGCTGAGCTATTGGCATCAGCACCAGCATTCAGCAACACTTTGACTGTTTCAGCGTGACCGTGAAATGCTGCCAGAGTTAAAGCTGTCTCACCAAAATTTTTGGTCTTTAGTAGAGACGTTGCAGGCAACGTCTCTACACGCAAAAGAGCCTCTACAATTTCCGTATGACCATGCAACGCCGCCACCATTAAAGCTGTGTCGCCCAGCTTATTTCTCCGCTGGATGTCAGCCCCCCGGTTAAGTAGAACCTCCACAACATCAGCATGACCTTCGACAACAGCAAAGTTGAGAGCGGTTTCGTCATCTTTATCTTTAGAGTGGATGTAGGCACCGCAATCGAGTAAAGCTGTGACAATCGACCTGTGACCTCCTGCCGCCGCCGCCATCAGCGCTGTCCCCCCATCTGGGTTTTGGGCATTGACATCAGCACCGCCCTTCAGCAAGGCTTGCACAACTGCGGTGTGGCCCTTGTCAGCTGCCAGGGTCAAAGCCGTCTCACCCTCTTTATCTTTGGCATTGACATCAGCAGATGCAGCCAACAACAGCTGGGTCGAATGCAGATCACCAATATCCGCGGCCTGCATTAGTGCGGTTCTGCCATTTTTGGTTTTAGCATTTGCATCCGCCCCTTGCTCCAACAACAGCTGAAGCGTCTGCGTGTGGCTTTTTGCTGCGGCTAAAGTCAGAGCGGTTTCGCCCCCGCCTGTGCCGTTGACATCAGCCCCAGCGCTTAGCAAGGCTTGCACTACATCTGTGTGACCGTGCTGGGCTGCCAATTTCAATGCCGTATCCGCGTCTTTGTCTTTGACATTGACCTCAGCATCGGCATTAAGCAAGAGACGCACAACGCCAACATTACCTTTGAGGGCAGCTGCCATCAGGGCGGTGCTGCCGTCATCATTTTTGGCATTTACCTCAGCGCCATGAGCGACTAACATCTGCACGACATCAACCTGATTGTTGGCAGCTGCCAACATCAAAGCTGTAGTCCCAAACTGTTTTCTCTTCTGGTTGACTTTAGCACCCGCCTCCAGCAGCACTCGCACAATCTCGGTGTAGCCCTTCTGAGCCGCAAACATCAAAGCCGTGGTGCCATCTCGATTTGTGATATTGACATCAACCCCCTCAGCGAGTATGGCTTGTACTCGATTGAGGTCGCCACTCAGAGCCGCCTGTATTAAAAAGACATCTTTAGTGAAGGTCATGACTGTCAACTTACCGTTAAATCAGGCATTTGAGAAGATGGTGCTGTTTTCTGGTCTTAGCTTGCTGAGGACAAAAGCGGCAAGTAACTACGCAAGCATAATTATGCCGTTGCTGGAAGGCTTCTAGAAGCATTAAAAAGACTTGGAGCAATTATGCTAAGTTTTATAAAGTTCCTTAAGCAATCATCTAAATCCTATGAGCTTAGAAATCCCCCCAGATATTAAACCTTGGCTGAATTTTATTCACCCAATTTGGATGTGGATTCTGCTAGGCACTTCCCTCTATGCCCTGTATTTAGGCATTAAAGTCCAACGCACCAGAAAAGCAGAAGGAGAACTCAAGAAAGAGCTAATCAAGGGCAGGTTTAACATCAGGCACTACCAAATCGGTTCAGTGCTTTTGGCATTAATGGTTATAGGCACACTGATCGGCATGGGATCTACCTACATCAACAAAGGCAAGCTCTTTGTAGAGCCTCACCTTTTAGCAGGGTTAGGAATGACAGGGCTGATTGCAGTTTCCGCTTCACTCTCTCCCTATATGCAAAAAGGGAAAGATTGGGCACGCTATACCCACATTGCTCTCAATGTTTTACTATTGGGGCTGTTTGGCTGGCAGGCAATAACGGGAATGCAAATTGTACAGAAGCTGATTGGCGAGATGTGGCCAGCAGCATAAAGTACTATTTCAGGACTTACGCAAATCGACAGTGGCTCTTGAACCAGTTGCGTAAGTCCTATATTTGTAACTTACTGCCGCTAATCCAACACACAGGGGCTAAGTATTACACCCTTCAGCTTTCATACTTGCCGCTGACCGCTTCTGGGATTTTTGGGGGAAGGGGATTTGCAAGCTTTTGTGAAAATCTTCCTGCACTTTGTATGTCAAACGGCGGGAAACTTGTCGCACAATTTGACATAAGAGGCGATCGCCCGTGCTTTGGATGAGAGACTTGGGCAACTTGTAAATAAACTTAGGAAAATGAATATCTACTGCCAGATCTAGCTGCCACTCCACTCTCGTTAAGGCAGATGGCAGGCGGGATTGCCCAGATGAGCTATCTGAGGATACTTCTACCAGATCCATAGCCGCATTAAAGTCCACATCATAACCCGGAGCGACGTAATTCGGGATTGGTATAGTTTTGATACGGTAAATTCCTTGCTCTTCCGGCATCAGATCCAAGCCAATTTTCGGCTCCACTTGATAGCCAAAAGAACCAAAACGTCCGATCGCCAGGGCGTAACCATTCTTACCCAGCTGTTCTACTTTCATCGGATGGGCGCAGCGGCAGAACCAACCTTGGTGATTATCTAGATACTGAGCAACCGTCTGGGCATCAGCATACATCTCCATGCAGTCTACAAAGCGAGTGTGGAAGCGCACCGCCTCAAAGCTACTCGCCGCTTCTGTGGCTACATCGTTTGGCTCGCTCAAACTTGACCCTTGATCCAAAAATGCTTCAGGAACCTCAATCGGTTGATGTTGAATGAATTGCGACTGCATCACCTGCTCTCCTGTGTTGATTGCCGTTTGCCTCTGTTTAGTATTCCCGCTGCCGATTGCCTATTTAGGATAACGACGAGGACTTTTCTCTAAAGTTCATACAATTGGGAAGGTGGAGTTTACTGGCAAACTAGAGAATTCTCTTTCCACTCAGCATAGCTTGCGAGTCTAAGGTTCAACTATGGGAAATATACGGAGATAGACCTTCCATTACGCTACCCTAACTGGCGCTACTACGGAGATGGTCAGCGGTCGAACTCACATCGAAGTGTTAAATAGACCTCTCCAACAAAAGATGTAGAGACGCTCTCATTTCGCGTCAAGACAAGGGTTCTAGGTAACACACCTTGAACTGAAAGCGGTTGGGAAAATGTGCAGCCCGAAGATTCCAACTGCTGCAACGTTCAACCGGGCTAAATGTAAACCTTACACGGAGGATGCGGCTCCTAGTCCACCTAAATCAAAAATTGATATGGGGTAGGATCTGCGTAATTTTTTGATGAAAGCATTTGTAGCAGGGGCAACGGGCGAGACTGGTCGCCGGATTGTACAAGAGCTGGTCAAACGCCAAATTCCCGTCCGGGCGTTGGTTCGGAACTTAGAGAAGGCAAGAGAAATTTTGCCTGCTGAGGCTGAACTTGTAGTTGGTGATGTCCTGAAACCAGAAAGTCTAAGTGCAGCCTTGGCAGATAGTACGGTGCTGCTGTGTGCTACGGGTGCCAGTCCCAGCTTCGATCCAACGGGTCCCTATAAGGTGGACTTCGAGGGGACAAAAAATCTGGTGGACGCTGCTAAAGCAAACGGAATAGAGCATTTTGTCTTTGTATCTTCCCTCTGTGTCTCTAAGTTGTTGCATCCACTAAATTTATTCTGGTTAATTTTGGTGTGGAAGAAGCAAGCGGAAGATTATATCAAGAACAGCGGTTTGGCTTACACCATCGTGCGACCTGGTGGTCTTAAGAATGAGGATAATACCTATCCTGTCGTCATGTCAGCTGCTGACACGCTTTTTGATGGCAGCATTCCTCGTCAGAAAGTCGCTCAAGTGTGTGTAGAGGCGCTGTTTCAAGCGGCAAGCCGCAACAAAGTTGTGGAGATTGTGGCTAAGGCAGAGGCTCCGGAAAAAAGCTGGGATCAGCTGTTTGCCAGTGCCACCTGATGGGGTTTAGAGCAAAAGTTATCTATTCTGTAACGCGAGGAAAGTTATAGTGAGCGTGCGTTTCTCATCCCTTAAAGATGCTCAAAAATCTCAGTTACAGCAAGAGACTTTCAAGAAGAAAGCTTTGAGACGTCTTGCTACAGGAGGCGTCGGCGTTATTGGGTTAATGTTCTTGTTGTTGAATTTGCATGGAGGGTTTAGGGAAACGCGATCGCTCACTCCCACTAAAGGGGTATACGGTACGCAGCAGCTAATGATGAAGGGGGGCGATCCCTACATTCGCGCCTTGATGCGAACCATCACTGCCAGTGAGGCTAACGATCCCCAACCTTATTCGATCATCTACAGGGGTGAGCATGTATCGGATCTAAGCGATCATCCCAATCGCTGTGTCACGATTGTTGCTGGTCCCAATAAAGGAAACTGCTCAACTGCGGCTGGGCGGTACCAGATGCTAAATACGACCTGGGATGAGAAGGCACGGCGCTATCACCCTGAACCACCAGGTATGATGTTTTGGAAACCTTACAGCTTTGAACCCGAATTTCAGGACGCCGTAGTTCACGCTTGGCTAAGTGACCCCCAAGCTTGGGGGGCCGATATCCCAGCTTTGCTACGGCAGGGAAAGTTAAATCAGGTGTTGCGGCTGCTTTCTGGCACTTGGACAAGTTTAGGTTACGGGATTGAAAGCAATTCCATGACTAGGAAGTTGCCAGCGATTTATCAAAAAACGCTTCAGGAAGAATTGCGAAACGCTGGATGAAATAAGTTACTTGCCAGCAGCAGGACTTTTGCGATCGCTCAGTTGATATCTAGGCGATCGCACTCTCAATAAAAAACATAATCTGTAATAGCTAGGCGTATTAATTATCAAGGTTAATCTATTTTCGGGATAATTTATCAGTTTCCCCACATCATTGTCTTTCTAAACGCTATAACCATCTGCAAAAACAATATCAGGTTGTTGTATGACATTCATTGTGGTAGTAGCTTTTGGCTTTTTCTAGTCGCGGAGCTTCAACTGTCTGGATATATTCATCCCAAGTGGCTACAATCCAAGTATGAGTCGGTAATTTTGTCTGTAGTTCACTCATAAAATACTTTTAATAATAGGCTTACGTAAGCTGGACGTTTAACCAAAGATTAATAGCGATCGCCCTCTTCTATGATTCTTCATTTTGGCTGAAGCTGATATCAAAAACCAGATTCACTTCTTTAGAGCCACCTTTAAAGCTGTGGGATTCTCCACCCGTTAAATTGTAGAGTTGGATTACGCTATCCAACTCTATAAAGCTCTTACTAGCCTCCGTAGGCAGGCTTTGTTCGTACAACAGTCCCACACTTTAGTCTAAGGGCTTTTGAGCTATGGTAAAAACCGATCCAAAGCAGCCTTTAACTCTTCAATTTCCACTTCAATATTGCCTTCTTTTGCAGCACGACCAATACACTCGGTTAAGTGTTCATCCAAAATTATCCGCGCTACCCTGTCGAGTGCGCCCCGGACGGCGGCAATCTGTACCAGTACATCAGGACAGGGACGACTCTCCTGCACCATAGTTTTGATTCCCCGGATGTGTCCCTCAATCCGAGACAGGCGATTCACAACTCGTCGCAGTGACTCTTCACTGTGGACGTGAGCATGGCTATGTTCTACATCCCCATGAACATGAGTTTCAACGGGTAGGGTTTGGTCAGTTAACGGGTTTGATCCAATCATGCAGAGTTAATAAGGCGGCAGATGTAATCCAGATCCTAGCTTAAGCGCAAAACTGATTGTGTCATACATTGGCTCTGGCGCTTGCCTATGTTGCTCAAAGTTGGGTGGAATCTTACTTTTTTCGCACTTTAAAGAATACTGAGGAGACAGCAGGGAGAGTAAAATAAGTATTCCTTTGGCGGGAAAGGAGGAGGGCACAGAGAGCAGGCATCAACAGCTAAACCTGAGCTAATGTCACAAAGTTGTAAAAATAGCTCTAGGGACACTTGTAGTAACAAAACGAAATTTGATTTTTTTTAGGAACATTTGCCCTCACAGAAGATTGATGCTATGCAATTTCCAAAGTTTGCTCTCTGCTTACGCCAAATTAGTACCTATGTATTTGCTACTATTTTCGTAGTAATCTTGACATTGGTATCTGAGCGTGCATTGCCATCTGAGGCAAGCCCAGTGCTCAATTTCGCAGCTGCTAACACCACAGTACCAACACAAAGCATCGCCCTCCAGATTCCTGATCGGGGAGGCAGCTTTGTTACTGCCGCCGTGAATCGGGTGGGAGCAGCAGTAGTGCGAATTGATACTGAGCGCACGATCTCTCGTCGCGTCGATCCCTTTTTTGATGATCCCATGTTCCGGCGTTTTTTCGGGGATCAGATGATGCCCCAGATGCCTCAGCAAGAGCGTCTGCGCGGTCAGGGTTCTGGCTTCATCATTGACCGCAGTGGAATTATTCTCACTAATGCCCATGTGGTCGATCAAGCAGATAAGGTGACTGTCACCCTCAAGGATGGACGCACCTTGGAAGGGAAGGTGCAAGGTGTGGATGAGGTGACAGATTTGGCTGTGGTTAAGATTCAGGGAGGCAATGACTTGCCTGTGGCATCCTTGGGAGATTCCAGCGCTGTGCAGGTGGGAGACTGGGCGATCGCGGTCGGCAATCCCTTGGGGCTGGATAACACTGTCACACTGGGTATAGTCAGCACCCTCAAACGCTCTAGCGCGGCTGTTGGTATTCCTGACAAGCGACTAGATTTCATTCAAACCGATGCCGCTATCAATCCAGGTAACTCTGGAGGACCCCTGTTAAATCAGCAAGGTGAAGTAATTGGCATCAACACTGCTATTCGTGCCGGTGCTATGGGAATTGGGTTTGCGATTCCTATTAATAAAGCAAAAGAAATATCTTCCCAGCTAGCAAGGGGGCAGAAAGTCACCCATCCCTATTTGGGCATTCAGATGACTACCCTAACCCCCCAGTTGGCCGCTGAAAACAACAGCGACCCCAATTCTCCCTTACAGGTACCAGAAGTCAATGGCGTCCTAGTTGTGCGAGTTTTACCTAACACACCAGCGGCAGAGGCTGGCCTGCGCCGTGGGGACGCTATTGTCGAGATCGACGCACAACCCGTTACCACTGCTGAACAGTTGCAGAACATTGTCGAGAATAGCCGCCTTGGTACATTGCTAAAGATGAAGGTGCAGCGCGGCAACCAAACATCATTACTGGCGGTTCGCACCGGGGAACTACAAAAGGCTTCTTAAGCTGATGTGCCTTTAAGTTGCACGGGTCTGGATCGTCACAAAGACGCTCCAGACACGGAGATGCAATTTGAATGACAATTAGCTGAAAAAAGTAAAAAGGCAAAAGAATTTTCTCTTTTGCCTTTTTATACCAATTCTCTAAAATCTAGCTACACATAAATCCCCGCGTCATTATCTGTTGCCTACTTTTGGAGAACTGGTATTACTTTTAGATGCTTGCCTTTTTTAAGGCTCATCATCATCATCATCATCATCAAAGTCTTCCTTTAAATCCTCCCAATCTTCTTCAAAGTCTATGTCATCATCATCATCATCCAAGACAGGTGAGAAGGTATCGCCTTTAGCCCGACCCCCGGCAGCCAAACCTGTCTGTTCCTCCAAACTAAAGCTGCGCGCTGTGCGGTCATCGAGGACGACATCCAGCGGGTCATCCGTAGCAACTCCAGCACCTTCCCCAAAGGGATAAACACTTTGACTTGAAGCAACGCCCAACTCAGAGTCAGCTGAACTGGTTAGCATGCCAGGGTCTTCATAGGCATTAAACCCTGTGCCGGCCGGAATCAAGCGCCCGATGATCACGTTTTCCTTCAAGCCGCGCAGCCAGTCAGATTTGCCCTCAATAGCTGCTTCTGTCAGGACGCGGGTAGTTTCCTGGAAGCTAGCGGCTGAAATGAAACTATCAGTATTTAGCGATGCTTTCGTAATCCCCAGTAGCACTGGTGTATATTCCGCCGGTGCCCCGCCGGTAATGGCCATCGCCTCATTCACCTGCTCAACCTGCCGCAACTCCACCAGTTCCCCTGGCAGCATTGTCGTATCACCGCCGTCGTCCACCCGCACTTTGGAGGTCATCTGCCGCACAATCACCTCAATATGCTTATCGGAAATATCAATACCCTGTGATTGATAAACCGACTGCACCTCGTTCACCAGGAACGCCTGTGCCTGTTGCAGCCCTAATAGGGCTGCCTCATAAACACCCCGTTCCTCTCGGTATAGGTCAAAGAAAATCTCCAAAATCTCGTGGGGATTGGCTGGTCCATCCGTGAGCGCTTCAGCAGGTCCAACTTCCTGACCATCGGAAACAATCGCATTCTGCCCTGGCCCTAAGGGATAGTCAGTGACGATGCCAGTTGGCTCAATCACCTTCACATCCGTAACTTCGTCTTCACTATAAATCACAGAAGCAGTTCCAGCTCGTCGGGCTAAAATGCAGGCTTCTTTCGGTTTGCGTGCTTCCAGGAGTTCCTCAATTCTAGGCAAACCTTGGATAATATCGCCTGTCTTGGCGCGCTCAAACACCAGCAACACCAGGTTATCCCCCCGCTGCACCAGATCTCCATCGTCAATGTGCAAAATTGCACCGGCTGATACCCGATAAGGACGGGCTAGTCTTAGAGATATTCCTGAATCAGAAGATGTAGACTCCTTGTTTAGAGCCACCACCTGACCAGACTCAGGAGCAATAACTCCTGGAGCAATTTCAGTACCAGCAACCACCAGCTGACCTGGCTTAACTGTTGGCTTCTTCCCTTCGGTATCTACTGCCAGCAGGTCGGCGTCGCGAACTATCAGGATGCGGCGAATGGCTTCTGCACCTTCCCGGATACCCCGCACCAAACCTGCCTCTTTGCATTGAATTTCTGTGCGCGCTACGACAGCACCAGCAGCAATTTGGTCTCCATCCTCCACTAGCAGTCGCGTCGAAGTGGAGCCACCCAGAGGATCGGCTGCTGTATCGCGGCGAATTACCAGAGATTCCAAAATTACCAGTTGCAGCCGCATCAGATCCGGGTCTTCACCGGCATCTGGCACCAGTTCGATGTCCGCCGCTAGCTGTGAGGAAAGCGCCTCTAAATCCATTTCTAACACCAGCTGGGTACGCAGCAAATCC
>JAHHGU010000075.1 GCA_019359765.1 Aphanothece sp. CMT-3BRIN-NPC111 | reverse complement strand
CGCGAAAGTTGGAGACTATCTTTCTTGATCAAGCGATAGTCAACCCAGATTTCGTATTACTGCTTTTCTCAACAGCCATGCGCTCTTGCCAGTCTACTATGTTTGACCGCAACTTGGTATAAGGTGTCAGGCTGGAAAATATCAGAAGATTGCAGGAGCATTACCTTTACTGATGGGTTCGAGATTGGGAATTTGTCTTTATTCTGTAACAAGGAAACAAGGGAAGACCTACACACGCTCAAAATAAACCGCGTCCGAGTAGTGCGGAGAGCAGATGGATATTATGCCCAGTTCTGCTTTGATGCCGAACGCAAGGAGCAGAGAGAGTACACAGGTAATGTTGTCGGATTGGATTTAGGACTGAAGTATTTCACAAAAGACCAAAATGATAACGCTGTTATCTATCCTCAGTTCTTGAGAAAAGCTGAACGGAGACTAAAAAAAGCTCAAAAACGGTTAAGCAAAAAGTTTGTTAAAGGTGCAAAACCTCAGTCAGGCAACTACCATAAAGCAAGGATTCGACTGGGTAAAATTCATCTAAAAATTTAAAGGCAGCGTAAAGATTGGGCGATTAAGCAAGCCCGATGCGTAGTGGCATCTAGCGATGTTGTAGTCTATGAGGATTTAAAGATTGCAAATCTGGTCAAGAATCATCACTTGGCTAAGTCAATCTCCGACGCTAGTTGGTATCAGTTCACCCAATGGTTAGACTACTATGGCAAGATTTGGGAAAAAGCAGTAGTGGCGGTTTCACCTAGCTACACATCTCAAGATTGTTCTAATTGTGGTCATCGAGTGAAAAAGTCGCTCAGCACTAGAACTCATTCTTGCCCTAATTGTGGGGTGGATATTTGTCGCGATACTAATGCGGCGATCAATATCCTCCAGAAAGGAATGAAGATTTTAGGCGTGAAGTGGCAAAACGGTACCAAAGGGCATTGGGAATCCGCCTCGCACTCTTGGAAAGCATGGGGAGAAGATCGCCTCTGCTGTTGATAGGAAACTTGATACAGTAAGCGAACTTCTATGAGCCATGAACAAGAATCCCCGTGCGTTCACGCCGGGGAGTATGTCAAATTGATGAAAGATTGGCTAGGAGAAGTCGTCTATCTGACGGTCAAATTATTTTAAATTTTAGATTGGCCTCGCCCTGCATAGTGGGACGAAGCTTGAAGCACATTTCACGTCGTCAATTCTCCCTAACTTGAAGCACTGGTATAAAAGCGCAACGCAAACCGCCAAAAGATGCTAGCAACGAACAGCAGTCCCAGTGCCAGAATCCCAGCACCCACAAACCAGCTGAGTTGGACTCGACCAAGCATAGCCTCAGCTGGCACGGTGGTGAGGAATGCCACTGGAGCTATAAAGGTAAAGAAAAACTTATAAGCTGTGGGATAGGCAACCATCGGGTATCGACCCGCCTCAAGCAAGCCTCTGAGTACCTCAGTAACGTTGTAGATTTTGACAAACCAGACGCTAGTGGCTCCCAGCATAAACCACAGGCTGTAGAGAATCACGAAGCCAAAGAGAAGCGGCACCGCACTCAGGATGTAGTCACTGAGAGTTAATTGGAGATGTCCACCAGCATAGCCAATTAATACCAAGCCAAAAAATACATCTGGTAGCCCCCAGGGTGAAACGGTGCGAGTGGAAAGCCAGAATTGGCTGTTGATGGGCTTGAGAAGTACAAAGTCTAAGGTGCCTTGTTGAATATGATCGACAATGTGGTTGAGATTGGGAGCGAGAAAAGTGCTGGAAAAGCCCTGAAGGATGGTGAAGATTCCCAGCACTACTAAGGCTTCATCCCAAGACCATCCTGGGAATGTGTAGCCGTTGCGGTAGAACAAAGACACACCGAACAGGCTGCCCGCAAGGTTCCCCAGGCTACTTAAGGCTGCTAGGATGAAGTTGACTCGGTATTCAAGTTCGGCGGCGATCGCCGCACTCCAGAACAACCTTAATACGTGCAGGTAGCGTTGCATATTCTCAATTATCAAATTCATTCTGACTTCGGATTATGCACCTAGAAGCCGTAACTTAAATTTCACTGGAATAGCTGAGGATAAATCTGCCGCCACGCCAACACAGCAAAGGCACCGATCAATAGCAGCAGCCAAATTAATTCTATAGGCCAAAAATTTGGGAGTCCAAGCGGCCATCGTAACAGGTCAACTAGGGAGGATAGAGGCAATACACTCGCCACCTTTCCCAGCAGTGGCGGCAGTGTGTTTCGCGGGAAGTAAGTGCCGCAAAGCGTAAACATCGGTAAAATCAACAGAAAAACCGGCGCATTCATTTGGTCTATAGTGCGTACCGCCCCTGCCGTGAGGAGTCCCATCGCACCAAAAAGGAGACTGCCCAGAAAAATTAGGGGCAAAGACACAAGCAAATGCCAGCCGGAGTATAACCCCCACAATACCGCTACTATACCCGTCAAAATTCCAGCTATCATGCCTTTTGTAGACGCCCACAGCCAATCGCCCAGGAATACCTCTGTGAAACTCAAAGGAGCTGTTAATAGAGCTTGCCAAGTTTTTTGAAAGCTCAGGCGAATGAAACTTCCATAGGCTCCCTCAAAAAACGACTGAGACAGCACCCCTATGGCAATCATCGCAGGGGCAATGAACTTCAAGTAACTCACAGTTTGACCCGCATAGAGAACTTCTCCCACCAGGGGGGTCAAGCCATACCCGAAAGCCACCAGGTAAATTAGCGGTTCTGATAGCGGGGGCAAACTATTGAAAAGCCAAGTCTTTTGGTAAACCCTAGCGTGTCGGTGCCAAACTGAATAAACTCCCCAAGCCGTAATCGATGTGCCTTTCATTCTTAAGAAGTGTGGGTGAGTTATAGGAAAACATCTTCTAAGTTAGCGCGGTAACGGCTGGCTTGGAGGGATATCATGTCCACTTAAACAATGAAGATATGAGTATGTTGGGTGCGAGTGCCTCAACCCAACATTGATTTTTGGTGTTGGGTTGCACTGTGTTTAACCCAACCTACAATTACTAACTAATCAATCGGACATGATATAAGTTGACTAGAGCGTTGAAGACAAGCGATCGCCCACGCCAATTAAGCAAGTCGAGCTAAGTTAATTCCTCCTTTTAGGAAATTAACAATATGAAGTTGAAGTTTATCTGAGTAAGCCAATAATCCCCGTACCTAAAGTTGGGGAGTACCAATACAGAATGGCTTCACCTAGCTAGTACTTGAATTATTGACGGGTTGACGCTTCCATGCTGAAAAAAATTGCTAAAACAATCACGAGTGTAACAATAGCCTTTGGCATAGCTCCGCTTACCTCTGCTATTGGTTTCTGGACTATTAGCCCAGATATTGCCCTGGCAAGTGTTGCTCAAGCTAAGAATGCTAAAAGTAATAGCACCACAACTATTCCAATTAATACTATTCGATTGGAGGATACCCTTGATGCGAGTGTTAGGCTGGGATACTTTGAAGTACCTGACCGCAACACTACAGTTTCTGCCTTTGGAGGTCAGATGCGTCGCTATGATGTCCATGTGGCACGTCTGATTGCCTTGAGTCATCACTTTTTCTGCACTCAACCCTACTCTGGGGAAATTGAAAAGGTGATGGAATGGGAATATCGAGCCAATAACGGCAGAACAAACATGGGGAATTTTGCTCTAGGTTGCTTACAGGTAGAGCAGGCAGTGACAACCTATGGTTTAGGTAAAGTAGTGCCAATGAAAGTGCAGCTACAAAACGGCTCCACAAAAGTTTTTAACGTTCGTCCTTTGGACATACAAGGAGATTCTGAAACTGACAGTTTCTTGAAATTCGTTCAAACAATCAAACCACAAAGTTGAAATAAGCTTGTCATATCAAGCGCGTTTGATTAGTTCGCCTCCTTGCCCCTGTGTCTGAGCGTCAGTCTTATACCACTTGGCTTTTAGCAATCCTTCAGAAATTAGAGACGCCCTGGCAGGGCGTCTCTACTATGCGTGCATGGCAGTGAGGTCGATTGTCAAAAGCTATTATGAGGATCAACCAGTCTCACATCACATCTACGCCAAATTTCACACCTTTGTAGATCAGGAATTGGCTAGAACGCGGGACTCCTGCTGTTCTAGTTGAAAATGGTATTACTTCTTTTCAGCACAGCCTTCCAGCACCTGATTACCCAAAATGAGGGTCGCATCGTAGGGATAGACACGATCTGACATCCCATCACTACAAGCGCTTACTTTCTTGAGCACCAGTAGACCGTTTGATTTACCGTTGAGCCGATACACTCTTACTAAATCAGTAGGACGACTAGATGCTGTTATGGGCGCGGTGTAAGGGTATCTTCGGTTATTTGTCTCTGGTGCTGAGTAGACAATCCCACTGCGGCTGATGGTGACACTCCAAAATGGTTCAGTACCTCGGACGATAAATTCTTCAACATTGGCGGGAACCGCAGCAATGAGGGGTTTAGCGCTGCTAACTGGGGTTGAGTTTTCTAAGTCAACCCGATTGTTGGCATAGCTGCGCTCATTCCCAAGCCAACAGATGCACAACCCAAGTAGAACAGCATAGAAAGGGAAAGATTTCATATAAGACGCTCTCATTCTAGATTTTTTGCTCTAGCTTTTTGCTAGTGATAAATGAATCTACAACAGAGACTCAGCGGATTTAGCAAACAATCAGAGGGAGTTTCATCTGCTTTTATTTCACCCACTGGTGCATAAAACGCAAGTTCCAACCCCTAGTAAGGACTAGTGCTAATTGCAACTGTCCAGTGTGCTGTACCAACTTACGGAGAACTGAAAACAATGAAACTTAGTGTATACCCGCATCACCTGCTAGTAGCTCTTTCCCTTTTCGGTACTGTGCTGACCAGCTTCCCTGCATGGGGAGATGTAGTGAAAGGTCAACAGTGCCATCCTGGCTCACCTGTAGGGTTCTGCTGCCCCAATGATGGCAGACCGAGCGGCCCCTACTGCCCAGATCGGCGTAAGACATTTACTACTAGGAATTGATGTTTGAAGCTATTAGCCAGCTAGGGCAAAAACTCACTCAGCCGCCTCTAAGCTAACAGCTGAATTAGATGATGGTGGCGGTTCTAGCTTCCCAAAGTACAAATACTATGGGTGCGAGGACTGAACCAACTCCCTAATCTGTAACCTATGTGCTTTTTATAGAAACGCCGTAAAACCCACATCCTTTTAGGTGTGGGATTGCTCTGGCGGGTCAGCGGAGGTACGTAGCTGACCAAATTATCTGGTCTTCTGATTTTCAATGTAGCGCTTAACCGTCTCACTGCTGACATTTCCAGCCGTTGAGCAAAAAAAGCTCCTAGTCCACATACTTGGGAGCTTTTTTAAATGAGGAAATTCGTCTCTTAATTTGTAAGCTGTTGCTCCCTTGAGTCGATGCATGATGTCCGATGGCGCAACAGTAGGAGGACAGTTAAGGAATAGGTGTACGTGGTCTGGCATCACCTCTAAAGCAATAATCTGGCAATCCAACTCTTCTACTTTTGCTCTTAATAATTCCTCAAATCTTTGAGCCACTTCACCTACAAGCACGGGTTTGCGGCGTCTTGGTATCCAGACAAAGTGATAGTTAATCAACGTAACTGACGTGTTGGCGTGACGATAATTTTGTCCCATTGGTCTTGACATATGGTCTGTAGACCAACATCATAGACAACAAGGAGGAAAAACACAATGCTGGTTCTCGAATACAAAATCAAAGCCAAACCGCAGCAATATAAGGCAATTGATGAGGCTATCAGAACGGTACAATTCATCAGAAACAAGTCTATACGTTACTGGATGGATGCGCCCAAAGACTCCAAAATCAATCGGTTTGCCTTGAATAAGTATTCAACCGAGCTACGCAATGAGTTTTCCTTTGTAAAAGACCTCAACTCAATGGCGGTGCAAGCTGCTGCCGAGCGTGGATGGCTTGCGATTTCTCGGTTTTACGATAATTGTAAGTCTAAGAAATTAGGCAAAAAAGGCTTCCCACGCTTTCAGAAAGATAACCGTTCAGTAGAGTACAAAACTTCTGGATGGTCATTACATCCAACCAAGCGACGTATTACCATCACTGATAAAAAGGGAATTGGCGAACTTAAGCTTTTGGGAAAGTGGGATATTCATCAATATCCCGTCAAGACTATCAAGCGAGTTCGCTTAGTCCAACGCGCTGATGGATATTACTGTCAGTTTGCTGTTGATGTTGAGTGTATTGATATCCAGCCAAAAACAGGTAAAGAGATTGGTTTAGATGTGGGTATTGAATCCTTCTATACGGACTCAACCGGACATCAAGAGCTTAACCCTAAATTTCTGCGTAAAGCTGAGTCTGACATCACACACGCACAACGTCGTATCTACAAAAAAGTCAAAGGTTCAACAGGACGCCGTAAGGCAAGAGCTAGATATTCTAGGAAACACTTAAGAGTAAGTAGGCAGCGGAATGAACACGCTAAAAGACTAGCGCGTAACGTGTGTTTGTCTAACGACATAATCGCCTATGAAGACTTAAGGGTCGCTAATATGCTCAAGAATCATTGTTTGGCTAAGTCAATTTCTGATGCTAGTTGGTATCAGTTCAGGCAGTGGATAGAACATTTTGCCACCAAGTTTGGAAGATTAGCTGTTGCCGTTCCACCCCAATACACCTCTCAAGAATGCAGTCAGTGTAAGGTGATAGTCAAAAAATCCCTCAGCACCAGAACCCACGTTTGCTCGTGTGGACTGACTCTACAAAGGGATTGGAACGCGGCAATAAACATTCTGCGTAAAGCAGTCTCTAGGGATGGGCAATCCCGAAGTAACGCTAATGGAGTAGCGACCTCTACGCTACTTGGCGCAAGCCTGGTAGAGCAAGTGGCTACGTTGAAGTTAGAATCCCCTCGGCTTTAGCCAGGGGAGTGTCAATCTAAAGAAGTGCCGGTGAGTAGCAAGAAAACATCTTCCAAATTAGTGCGGCGGCGGTTGAGGCGTCCTAGCTCAAGGGTTGCTAGTTGCTCCCAAAGCAGCTGTGGATTTACTGGTGGTAATCCGATCAAATAGCTGCTACCAAAGGGGCGATACCAGGTTTTAGCTTGAGTTGCCAACTGTTGGATAATGGCTTCAGAGACGCCCTCAACTTCCACGACTTCTAGACCCGCAGTGCGCTCAATTAGTTCTGTGGGTGTACCTTGGTCAATCACTTTGCCCTGACTGAGTACGAGAAGGCGATCGCACAGGCGTTGGGCTTCATCCATATAGTGCGTAGTCAACAATACCCCACAACCCTGCTGTTTCAACTCACTCACCAACCGCCAAAAGTATTGTCGAGCATCTGGATCTAAACCTGTCGTCGGCTCATCGAGAAACACCACATGGGGATGGTTAATCAAAGCCCGTGCTAAAACTAACCGCCGCTTTAAGCCGCCAGATAGTTCATCAATGCGTCGCTGTGCATAATCTTGCAGTCCCACTTGTGCGAGTAATTCCCCGGCTCGCTGTCGTGCGGAAGAGCCAGTGATACGGTAGTGATGGGCAAAGTAAATCAGGTTCTCCAAAACATTAAAGTCTGGATCAAGATTGTCTTCCTGAGTAACAATACCCATGTAATAGCGAGCTTGCGAGGCTTGCGTCTGTACTTGATGAAGCCCCAATTGTACAAAGCCACGGCTGGGAATAACGGAGCCGTACAACATCCCTACTGTGGTAGTTTTTCCCGCTCCGTTAGGTCCTAATAAACCAAGAATTTCTCCGGGGTTGAGGTTGAAGTTAACACCACAGACCACCTGGCGATCACCATAGAATTTCCACAGATCGTAAGCCACCAAATTCATCGGTTCAGGATTTGGTTTAGATGCTGCAAATATCATCATTAACCTCTACCAAGTATAAAACCGCCGGTTATTTTATAGGTATTGTTCTCAATACCCAAAGCCCTTTAACCGACGGTTTATTTATGTGCCTGATGCACTAACTATGGGCGAAAATTATTTACCAGTGACCTTCTCAACGAGTTCTTTCGCTCCTTCAACTAAGCCACCCTTATCTGGCTGTGATTCTCTGTATTCCTTTAAATCTTCTTCGTAAGCCTTCTCCATCTTGGCAGGGCTTTTAGCCTCCTCTACTTCTTCTTCGTAACTTTCTTCTCGAATACCAGCCGCTCCACTATAGTTATGGGCGCGGTCAATTTTTTCCTCTGGAGTCAGCTTCGCTGCGTAAGCAGGCTGGCTGGCAAAAATGAATGAATTTGAGAGGCCCAGCAAACTGATCAAACTTAAAATTAAAATGGTCTTGCGAAAAGCTTGCCCTACGACTGAAAGAATGTGCTGCATGTAAATCTCCTGATTTTTTGTCTAATTTTGCAATAAGTTAGTCAAAATGATGACTAACGCCACCTATAAAGACCTGAGATCTATATAGATGTGAGAGAGATTCTACGGTTCTAGCTACAGCAGTACCTTCTGCCGCAAGATACATTCAACCACTTGGGAGAATTAAGAATGTTATAGCGCCAGCGATCGCGTTAATTGCAGGTTGTTCAGCTAGCCATATTTGGTTGACATTGTGGCTCAAAGATGCTTAAAAACTCAGGTGGAATTGCTCGTGGGCGCATTACCTTAGTATCCACCCAAACCCACAATGCCTCTGCTGTCACCAAAAGCTCGTCATGTCCCTGTTTGCGGATTTCATAGCGTCGAGGGGAACGTGGGCCGCGCATCTCCTTGATCCAGGTAGTAATTTCCAGGGTATCACCAGCAACAGCTGGGCGGAGATAGTCAATTTCTATCCGTCGCATTACGAATACGCCGCCTAGCTGCCGGTAGCGATCCAAGGTAAAACCAAGATGTTCCATGTGTTCAATAGCTGCTTGTTCCAGATAATTCTGGTATACAGCGTTGTTGACGTGTCCCAGGGCGTCCATCTCGTAGTGTCTTACCCGTAGCTGTGTTAGGAATTGTTGCATATCTCAGGGCTGGCTCAATGGTGTTGTAGAAATTGGAGCAATCAAAAGACCTGTCTTGAAAGTATGCTTTCATCCCCGGTTCGCGATCGCAACTTATGTGTCAGGGGTGGGGGTACGAATAGCCAAGCAATGAGAATATGGCTTGAGAGCATCCAGTGTGAGGTCGCGGCTAGCTAGATTATCTCCAGAGGAAAAAAGACACATGGTGTGCTGTGCCTGGAGGCATTTCTTGTGCGCCGAGACAGCAAGGCGATCGCCATTGAGAACACACCAGCGCGGTATGGCAATGCGCGATCGCCCCCGACTAACCAGAAACGCCGCTTCTGAAGCTGAAAGGCTAGGAACATCAAAGTTTGCCAATTGCTTGCAAATCTACATTTCCACCGCTAACGATAACGCCAATCCGGGCATTGGGTGCAGAGACAACGCCTTCTAGCAGTGCCGCTGCTGCCAGCGCCCCTGTAGGTTCAACAACAATCTTCAGGCGTTCCCACAAGAAAAACATTGTGCTACGGATAGCGTCCTCAGATACAGTTACCATATCGTGGACATAATGCAGTACCAACGGGAAAGTAATATTTCCTAAGCTAGGGGTTCTGGCACCATCGGCAATTGTCTGAGGATTGTGTATTGTTTGCAGGGTTTGGGAGTAAAATGAGCGCGCGGCATCATCTGCTTGTTTTGGTTCTACCCCAATAACGCGACACGAAGGCGACAGCACACTGGCAGCAATAGCAGAACCAGATACCAAGCCACCACCACCACAACATACTAGAAGTAGATCTAGCATACCCACTTCTTCAATAAGTTCTTTGGCTGCTGTACCTTGTCCGGCGACGACATGGGGGTGATCGTAAGGGGGAACCACGGTTAGATTGCGATCGCCAGCAATACTTTGAGCCAATTCTTCCCGTGTAGTTTCTAAAGGATTGTACAAAATCACCTCGGCTCCATAACCACGGGTTGCGGCTTGCTTGACTGCTGGGGCATCTTCTGGCATAACAATAGTCGTGGAAATGCCCAGTAGCTTTCCTGCCAGTGCGATCGCTTGGGCATGATTCCCAGACGAATGTGTCAGCACACCTCGCTGCTTTTGTGCTTCAGATAATTGTGCTAAAGCATTGTAAGCGCCTCGAAACTTAAAGGAACCTGTGCGCTGGAAGTTCTCGCACTTGAAGAATACTTGGCTATTTGTGCGTTCATTAACGGTGGTGGACGTCATAATTGGCGTCCGGTGGGCTTGGCCTTTTAGGGTACTCGCAGCTGCTTCCACATCAGCATAACTAACGGGTAAAGTTGTAGAATCAGCACCCTTGTTTCCTGTGGTAAAAGCGACCATAGAAAAATTCTCTAGTGTCTATTATTGAACCTTCTGTTTGTCTTTTAAGGCTTTCCTGCTGTTGCTGTTCAATACTACTTTGCTCTAGCTAAAGCCCCGCTGCTGCTTCTAATGTTGATAATGGTACAGCACCACTAATCGGCTGCCCATTCAGGATAAAGAATGGGGTACTGTTAATCCCTAATCTCTCACTTAATTGCACATCAGCCATTACTGCATTACGGGCGGCATCACTACGGCGATCGCGATTAAATTTTTCTACATCTAATTTGAGGTTTTTTGCGATCGCCACATAGAATTCTTCACCAAGCTTATTTTGGTTGTCAAACAACTGGTCGTGATATTCCCAAAACTTCCCTTGTTGACCTGCTGCCCAAGCGCTGAGGGAAGCGTTCATAGCTTCTGGGTGAATCTGAGTAATAGGAAAATGCTTGTATACCAAAGTCACTTCATCCCTGTGCCGATCCATGAATTCCTTAACTGTTTTATGCGCCTGGGCACAGAAGGGGCATTGAAAGTCTGAAAACTCTAGCAAAAAAATCTTCGAGTTATTAACTTTAATACTTGGAGATGAACCAATAAATGCCTGGGGATTTGCTTTAATTTCACTAAGAGCAACAGCTTGTTTCTCCGCCTGAATCTGTTGTACTCGGATCTGGTATTGCTGCACAGACTCTATGATCACCTCTGGATGATTGCGGATAATCTGCAATACGTCTTCCTCTAGGGTGGCAGCCCAAGTTTTGAGGGGAAAGGTGAGGCTAATTATTAAACTCAATACTATTGCTAAAAATTTAATCATTTAAGGCAACTCAACTCTGAACACAATATACCCAGTATTTCTAACCATATATCAAAGCCAGGGAAACACAAAACGAACAAATATCATGTCCGTACCTTTTCATTCTGACCTTCACGCGATATGATAACATTATTATCCCGTGAATAATATGCAAGTCATTACCGCCAAACTAAAGTTAAACCCTACAGCCGAGCAGAAAGACGCTCTGCGTGGGGTTTCTTTAGCTTATCGGGATGCCTTGAACTATACTTCGCAGGTAGCTTTTGCTGCTGGTAAAACCAGTAATGGCACTAAGTTGCAGAAGGCTGTCTACAGCGAGTTACGCGCTCGGTTCGGACTTGGAGCGCAAATGGCTTGCAATGTCCCAAGACAAGTATCTGTCACATACAAATCTCTGTGGACTAAGGTTAAACAGAATGTGGCGGCAATTAAAGCTGGACATACAAAGAAACGATATAAAGGGTTAGACAAAGCCCCTAAATATATTTCACGGACTGTAACCTTAAACTATCAAAGAGACTACTCTTTCAAGTCCGAACAGAAAGTCAGCATTAATACTTTAAATGGTCGAATAATCGTACCCTATGAAGGCTATAGCAAACATCTCCAGTTCATAGCTAGCTGTGCCAAGATTGGGGCAGCTAAAATTGTCTATCAGCGTTCTTCTAAAACTTACTACCTGATGGTGAGCATGGAAGTCTCTACTCTAAGTATCGACCCAACAAAAATCACCAGGATATCTGGTGTGGATGTCGGGCAAAGATATTTAGCGGTAGAAGTAGACCTTCGGAACAAGGCTAAATTCTACTCAGGAAAAGCTGCTAGACACAAAGCTAATCGTTATCACAAAGCTAGAAAATCCCTACAGCGTAGAGGCACTCGGTCGGCAAAGCGAAAACTAATCGCTTTATCTGGCAGAGAGAGACGGTTTATCGCTGATACCAACCACCAAATCGCCAAGCAGATTGCTAGACCGAACAGCCTGATTGGATTGGAGAACTTGAACGGAATACGGGAGAGAAATAAGTCTAAATCTGGTAAAAGGGCTAGTAAAAAACAACGCAGAGCCAATAGGGACAAAGCTAAGTGGTCGTTCGCCGAACTACATAGCTATATTGACTATAAAGCTAACTTAGTTGGCAGCGTGGCAACGAAAGTCCCAGCGCATTATACGTCACAGAGTTGTCCTAAATGCGGACATACATCTAAAGCTAATCGACCGAATAAAGGCTTGCTGTTTCGCTGCGAATGCTGTGGTTTCGAGTTACACGCTGATTTGGTGGGAAGTAGGAATATCGCACTGAGAACGCTACTCGTCCGACAGGATTGGATGAGTACGGGGATCTTGTCAGCATCCCCTGATGTATCGAGTAATGAAGCCAAAGCCGAAGTCCTGCAAAGGTTTTCGGAGTTGCGGTGGAGCTTAGATGCAAGCCCCCACTGTATTTGTGAGCCGTCAGGCGAACTTTCTCAGCGGTGGGTAGTTGACGATAAAATTTAAAGCTTATGCCCATAGTTGTCGTTGAAAACTTAAGTAAGGTTTACCCGGTGGCGGTCAAAGAACCGGGTATCAAAGGTACATTGACTCACTTCCTACGGCGTAACTACCGCATGGTCAAGGCGGTTCAGGACGTTTCCTTTCAAATAGAGACGGGTGAGGTAGTTGGGTTTTTGGGGGCCAACGGTGCGGGAAAAACCACTACTTTAAAAATGCTTACGGGCTTAATTTATCCTTCTAGCGGTCGCGTGAGGGTAGCTGGACACGTTCCCTTCCGGCGTCAGCCGTCATTTTTGCAAAAAATCACGTTAGTGATGGGGCAAAAGCAGCAACTGATCTGGGATTTGCCAGCAATGGACTCGCTGAAAATAAATGCTGCTGTTTATGGCATCTCTGATGCAGAGTTTAGTAAGCGGGTGGGTGAATTGGTGGAGATGCTGTCACTGGAAGGCAAGTTAAACCAGCCTGTGCGGAAACTTTCCTTGGGCGAACGCATGAAGGCGGAATTGCTGGCGGCACTCCTCCATCAACCTCAGGTGTTGTTTCTGGATGAACCAACCCTGGGACTGGATATCAACGCCCAAGTTAGCGTGCGAGGTTTCTTGCGGGAGTATAATCAGCGCCACCAGGCGACAGTCCTCTTAACTAGCCACTACATGGCTGATATTACTGCTCTGTGCGATCGCGTGATGCTGATCCACGAGGGGCAGATGATCTACGACGGCAATCTGGAGAGACTATTAGAGCGCTTCGCCCCTTATCGGGAGGTAAAGCTGGAACTAGCGCATCCCCTGCCCAAAGCTAAGTTGTTGCCCTACGGCGAACTGGAAGCAATGGAAGGTCGTGAGGTTCGTATTCTCGTGCATCGGGAGGCGCTCACGCGCACGGTAGCCCAGATTCTGGCAGAGCTAGAAGTTATAGATTTAACCGTGACTGATCCACCAGTAGAAGAAGTGATTGGTCGGGTCTTCCGTTCCGGGGTAGTTTGATGAACCGAGTGATCAGAACCGCTACGACTTTGTTGACTGTTTACTACGCCTATATGCTGGAGTATCGGGCTGAGTTAATATTGTGGGCGCTCTCCGGTTCTTTGCCGCTAATCCTTATGGGCGTGTGGATACAGGCTGCTCAAGGGGGGAGATTTGGGTTAGAACCTGAGGAGTTAGTTCGCTACTTTCTGGCGGTATTTCTCGTCAGACAATTTACTGTGGTCTGGGTGGTCTGGGAGTTTGAAAAGGAAGTAGTACAAGGGAAACTGTCCCCGCGCTTGCTACAGCCACTAGACCCGGTATGGCATCACGTTGCGGCGCACCTTTCCGAACGTCTGGCTCGTTTACCATTTGCGATCGCATTAGTAACTTTGTTTTTCTTCCTGTATCCCCAAGCTTTTTGGCTACCGAGTATTAAAACTTTGTTGCTGTTTTTATTGGTAACAGGACTTGCTTTTGCCCTACGCTTTCTTATCCAGTACACTTTTGCCCTGTTCGCCTTTTGGACAGAACGAGCTAGTGCAATTGAGCAATTTTGGTTATTGTTTTATTTATTTCTTTCTGGTCTAATTGCACCCCTAGAACTGTTCCCGGCACCTGTGCGTGAGGTGGTGCTATGGACACCATTTCCATATCTAGTGCATTTTCCAGCAGCAATTTTAGTAGGGCTAGAGGTGGATGTGGTGCGCGGCTTATTGTCAATACTGGGCTGGGGTGCGCTGTTTTTCGTCTGGAACCGCTGGCTGTGGCGGCGGGGATTGAAGCATTACTCCGGGATGGGAGCCTAAGATTAAAGTTTTGAGTTTTGAGTTTTGAGTTTTTAATTTTTAATTCATAACTCCGCGTAGCGGTGAGCGAGAGCACTCATGGAAGTCTCTTGCACGCATTCGCTGGAATCTTTGTATACATCTGCGTTTATCTGCGTGCATCTGCTTTCATCTGCGTACTAAAAAACCCATATCAATACTTTTTTCAAAAGTTTTGGGTTTTTAACTCAAAAGTCATAACTCATAACTCATAACTCCGCTAAGCGGTCAAGACAGGCAGCCATTCAGACCGCAGCTTCTCGATTGCCTGTTCCTTAAGCTTGGCTTCCACCTCAATCCAGGGGGCTTGGTAGTAGGAACTGGGCATTGTTGTAATCAAATCGCTATGGTGGCGATCGCCAAATGATTCGCATCCGTTGGAAATGTGAACTAGCTGCCATTCCGGGACAGGCCAAGTGGTGCGGGCTGCTGCCAGCATTTCGGCAACGCTGGGATCTTCGTAAGTGTCTAAACCTTCGTGAATTACGTGATGGTGAGCGTCAAACACCATCGGCACATCTGCCGCGCGGCAGACATCCAAAATTTCGGAAGCGCTATAGGCATATTCGTCATTTTCCAGCGCTAAACGGGAGCGAATTGCTTCTGGCAAGTTGCCGATTGTCTCTATGAGTCGTTCGGAACGGTTGGCTTTGCCACCGTGTATTTCCATCATTGCCCAAGGCGATCGCACTAGACCTAGCTTGTCAAAGATTGTGGCGTGCATCTGGAGAATTTTGATACTGTTCTCAATTACAGAGGCACTATCAGAACTAAGGACAACAAATTGATCTGGGTGGACGACCAATCGAATGTTTAGGGACGTAGCGCGATCGCCTGTTATCCTCAAATCTGCACTTAATTCATTCAGGACGCCTTCGCCTTCTGGGGTATCAGCAAACGGAAACAAAGCAGAAGTCAGCCGATAAAGCCTGATGTTATTCGCATCACAAAAATCCAGCGCCCCATTGAGACGCCGCAAGTTTTCCATATAAAGTTGCCGCAAAACTTGCTCTTGCTCCTCTGGTGTCAACTGCAACAATCGCTTGCGTGTAACAGTGCGGTAGCGTACTTTGTCAGACGTTGTGATGCATACCAACCCTAGCTGGGGCGTTTTGCTCATCAGGCTCATTGCTTCCCATCAATTACAACAGTTTTACAATTAACAAAGATTTATTGCTAGGGCATCCCCCTCTAGAGTACCTATTGATGACAAAGGGCAGACGCCTGTGCGCTTTAGAAGCTTTAGATAGTGAGTGGTAACATCAAGATGTCTAAACCCCCTTTTCGTAATCAGCCTGTCTGGGCATCAATAGTGGCAACTGTTTTGGCAATGGTAACCATTCATATTCTTGACAAAACAGTCTTTCAAGCTCAATCTCCACAAAAACCCGTAACATCATTCTCAACTCCACCCCCATCACCCACCTATAAAGCAACAATGAAAGTGTATCGTCAAGGCAGTGAGGTGATGTTGCACGTACACGTCTTGCAGGGGAATCCTTTCCGATTCGCGGTTTGGACTGAGGAGGGTGGTAAATATGTACCGTTTAATGGCTCAAATCCACTTGATGTATCACTAACTAAATTAGGAGCGGTTAACAAGGGGTGGGTAGGGGTTAGTAGCATTCAACTGAACAACTCTAATGGATTTTGGATTTCCCATCACGATATAAAGGTTGAGAAAGGCGATTATAGTAAAGCATTTGTTTTTGATGGTGGGAGCTTTTATGCAAAAAACAAATCAGTTAATTTAAACGCAGATAATAAAGGAGTTATTTGGGTCGAGTAAAATGCTGAGGAGGCAGCAGTAGGCCCCACCCTGAAGGGTGGGGCTACACGAACGAAGCCTGCCTACGCAGGCTAAGAAAAATTTTGGTGTTTTAGACCGCGTAGATATGCGTAGGCAGGGTTGAGGCACGAAACCAACATTAATCAGCTTGGTGTTGGGTTGCACTGCGTTTAACCCAACCTACAATTATGCTACGCAGGTTAAAGAAATTTTGGTGTTTTAGACCGCGTAGGCGGTCTTTGTTCGTCTAGCCGCGCCTTTAGGCGTTAGGCTTCTTTATCACGCCGTCACAAAAATGTCAGCATTGGTAATACTAGGGTGGCCTGTTAGCGTTGCTATTTGCAAAGCTGAGGAACCAGCCCCATTGCCATCTGCATCAAATAATAAAGCACCAGTGTTGGTGTTGTAGAGAAACCTTTGATTCGCGCTGGTTGCTGTCGTCACACCTGCACCTGAGAAGAGTTGAGCCGCCGTAATCGCCACCCCGGCAGTTAATCCGCCGCCGAAACCAGCAGCTGAGATGTCGATAGTGTCATCCACAATTACAAAATCTGTAATGGTGTCAATGCCTTGATTTGCGGAATTGAAGCTAATGCGATCGCGTCCCCCACCACCAGTGAGGATATCGTTGCCAAAACCTCCCACTAGCATATCATCGCCCATTCCACCAAGGAGAATGTCGTTGCCAGCGCCACCGTTGAGGGTGTTGTTAGCCGCATTGCCGGTAATAGTGTTGTTGAGGGTATTTCCTGTACCGTTTATTGCCCCAGTTCCAGTTAAAGTAAGGTTCTCCAGGTTATTGCCTAAAGTCCAACTGATAGCAGATTGAACGCTATCGGTGCCAGTATTAACTGCTTCGGTGATGATGTCACCGGCATTTTCAACAATATAGGTGTCGTTACCTAGCCCACCACTTAGGGTGTCATTGCCAGCACCACCACTGAGAATGTTGTTAGCACCATTGCCGGTAATGGAGTTGTTGAGGGTATTTCCTGTAGCGTTAATTGCCCCAGTTCCAGTTAAGGTAAGGTTTTCAACATTGGCTCCTAAAGTCCAACTGATAGCAGATTGAACGCTATCGGTGC
>JAHHGU010000071.1 GCA_019359765.1 Aphanothece sp. CMT-3BRIN-NPC111 | reverse complement strand
AAAGGAGAACTCGACTCACTAAGTGCCCTACTAATCTGTCAACTTGCTAACAGCCTGAACCAACAACAGGTTTCTGATTTCATCAAAGCCATCCAAATAGACAATTCAATTTCTGGCTTACCCTCGCTCAGTTTCAATACTTCAGTTCCAAGCCTCAGCCTGCCACCTCACTTCCCTGATAGCGCCCAAACGCCAACGTTTTTGTATGGCGATCGTGTCCAGTGGAAGCCCTTATCTGATACAGACGAAACCGACAGGGGCATCGTCATTGGGCGGTTCTACGCCTTTGCTCCTCATCACTGCCAGTGGGCGTGGAAATATCTAATTCTCCTCGCTCCCTCTTCTCCCAGCGCTCAGTTCTGTGTCGCTGATACCTGCTGGGAAGAACACCTCGAACCTCTGCCCTTGGAGACAAACTCATGACCTCTCCTCGTCCCCTCGGACAACGAGAACTGGAGTTAATTCGTCTCTACGCCAACTGCCAGTTAGGGATGTCTCCCCGTACCTTTGAATCCAAGTGGAACGTAACGCGATCGCAAATGGCAGCTATCTGTCAATGTTCCCTCGCCACAGTCCAACGCTGGTTTGAGCGAGGAACCAACTTTTCGCCACCAACTCGATACCACTTGCGCTACCTAGCACTTGCAGATTTATTCATCGAGCATTTTGAAGAAGTTCCCGACAGGCTGAAAGCCAATTTATGCCCTATGCCTAATAGTCAAGAGTAATTTAAACAAAGTTAACAAAAACCTATCAGATTGAGAGGAATCCGATTCATGCCTCATCTGGTCACAGAAGAACGTTTTAGGGTGGTTAGAAGTACTCCGTTGCTGCTGCCGACCTTTATCGCGAACAAGGGCATGACTTCCATTTCCACCTTCGATATCACCAAAGAACCCCTGCTCGACCTGCTACGGGACATCCAACAGGGTAAAATACAGCTCGTAGATTTTCAGCGTTCCTGGTGTTGGGACGAAGAGCGCATCGAAAGGGTAATTGCTAGCGTCTCCCTTGGTTTCCCAGTGGGCGCGGTAATGCTCCTTCAGCAAGGCAACCCGGATGTCAAATTCAAACCCCGCCTTGTCGAAAGCTTGAGCCTCGCTAATCCTCCTGTGCCGACAGCTTTGATTCTTGACGGACAGCAACGCCTCACCAGCCTGTTTATGTCCCTGCTATCTGACCAACCCGTGTGGATTGACCGAGGCAAACGCTACCCACCAGAGGAACGGTGGTACTACATCGACATTGCCCAAGCCCTCGACTACCCCCACACCGACCGCCGAGATGCTATCTGGGGCTTAACGGTTGATAAAAAGCTCTACCGGGCCGGACAACCTGTAATTGACTGTTCGACACCGAAAAAAGAATTTGAACTCGGTTTGTTTCCCATTTCCCAGGTCTTTAATTTCCCCCAGTGGCGCTCTCAATACTGCCAATACTGGCACTACGATCCGCAAAAGCTAGACCTCATCGAACAGTTTGAAGCGTTGGTCATCAAAAAATTCGAGCATTACCAGATGGGGCTGTTTGTCCTGAGAGCCGAACTGCCCAAAGAAGCAGTGTGCTACATCTTTGAGGAGAATAACAAACGACCCTCCGAACTGACCCATTTTGACCTATTAACCTCCTCCTTTGCTGCCACTGATTTTGACTTGCGTTCAGACTGGATAGCCAGAGAGAAACGCTTTAGTTCTCATCAAGTTTTGCGCCTGTTAAAGCCAACAGATTTTTTACAGGCGATTGCCCTAATGGTTAATTATGCTCGACGAGTCAATGCTCAGCAGCGCGGTTGCCATCCTGATAAACTCCCCAAAGTGGCTTGCAACCGTCAGGGCGTGCTGTGTCTGGAGTTGAAGCAGTACCAGTGCTGGATGGAACCTATCACTGCAGCCTTTGAAAAGGCAGCTCGTTTTCTCCACACCCAAGCCATTTTCGATGCTGACGATCTGCCCTATCCGATGCAGCTTGTGGTCATGGCTCCTCTATTTGCAATTTTAGGAGAGGGAACGAAGCTAGATCGGGTGCGACAGCGTATCGAGCAGTGGTTTTATTGTGAATCTGCATCAGGTATTTACTCCCGTTCTAGAGAAGCGGTAGCAGCAAAGAATTTGCTCGAAGTCCCCCAATGGCTCAAAGGTGGCGAGACACCGACGACTGTGAGAGAAGCCCACCTGAACGCAGAACGGTTGCAGAGTTTAGTCAATTCTCAAGGGGCAACTTACAGAGCGCTCGCTGCTTTACTCAGACGTGATGGGGCATTAGATTTTGTCAGTGGCGAACCCATTACGGCGGCTCGCTACTTTGACGAGAAGATTGAGAACCACCACATCTTCCCTCAACAGTGGTGCAAAGGGCAAGGCATTCCCCGCTCGCGTTATAACAGCATTGTCAACAAAACACCCCTAACGGCGAAGACGAATAAGTTTTTAGGGGGAAAAGCCCCATCGGAGTATCTGGCGAAGCTAGAAGCACAGGGGATGTCAAGACAGAGAATTGATGAGATTTTGCGATCGCACTTAATTGAGCCGACAACTTTGCACAACAATGATTTTGAGGCATTTTTTGAAGCGAGGACACAGGCGCTGTTAGCAAGAATTAATAGGGCGATGGGTAAGGATTTGGCTGGAGAGCCGTTGCCGGAAAATGGCAATGGTAATGGGTTCCATCCAAAGAGGTTTATCGATTATCACGCTCCCAAGTAAAAACTGCGATCGCCCCAAAGGGCGGTGCCAGAGGCAATCGCTTTCCCTGTAATTAGAACAACTGTTTTTGTCTGGGGTTATGTAGTACACCTGTTTCCATTCACCTTCTCGAATTTTACTCTCTTAGTTTTCCAAGCCATGAGCGTCATTACACTTCAATGCCAACTCAAAGCACCATTAGAGTCCCTGTGCCATCTCTGGAGCCTAATGGTGGAGAAAAATACACTTTTGGTCAATGAACTGCTAAACCAGATTAATACTCACCCGAATTTAGATAACTGGTTGCAAGAAGGAAACATTACAGCCGACGTTATCAAAGGACTCTGCAAAAGCCTCAGAGCTGAATCTCGCTTCCAGGATATGCCAGGTCGTTTCGCCAATGCTGCTGAGAAATTAGTCAAAGACATTTACAAGTCTTGGTTCGCTCTACAAGAAGAACGGAGGTTTCGTCTCTTGAGAAAACAGCGCTGGTTTTCTCTGTTGAGGAGCGATTTGGAACTAGAACAAGAAAGTGGTTTGAGCTTGGAGAAGCTGCGTACTAAAGCTACGAAAATTCTTACCCAGGAGAAGGCTGAAGCAGAACCAGACCAAGCCACTACAGACAACTCCAAGGCTCTATGGGATAACCTCTTTACAGCCTACGATAAATCCAAATCACTCCGGCGACGCTGCGCTACTGCTTATTTATTGAAAAATGGCTGCCAGGTTAGCGAAGTAGAAGAAGACCCCGAAGCTTATCAACGGCGGCGGCGCAAGAAGGAAATCCAAATCGAACGCCTCAAAGAACAACTTAAGAGTCGTCTTCCCAAGGGAAGAAACTTATCTGACCAAGAGTGGCTGGAAGCCCTGGAACAAGCGCAGGGACTAATCATTGATGACGAACACTTGAGACAAGTGCAAGCCAGTCTTACCAGAAAACCAAGTCCTGTTCCCTTCCCAATATCCTACGAAACCAACACCGACGTGCGATGGTCGAGAAATGAACACAAACGCATCTGCGTTAGCTTCAATGGCAAAGGCATTAGCCACCATACCTTTGAGGTCTTTTGTGACCAGCGCCAACTACGCTGGTTTGAACGCTTTGATGAAGACTACAAAATTTTTACGCAGAACAAGGATCAGGTTCCTGCTGGATTGTTGACTCTACGTTCTGCTCGATTAGTTTGGCAAGAAGGTGAAGGTGAGGGCGAACCTTGGCAAGTGCATCGGCTGCTGCTTCACTGCTCTGTTGAAACTCGTTTATGGACGGCACAGGGAACTGAGGAAGTCCGTGCCGAGAAAATTGCGAAAACGCAAAAAATTATCGACGGCAAGAAAGCAAAAGGTAGCCGGAGTCCTAAGCTGAAAGATGACGAAACTTCTCTAGAGCGACTTCAATCGTTTCGGGGGTTCTCTCGTCCCAGTCGAGCAGGCTACAAGGGCAATCCCTCAATTGTCATTGGGGTAAGCTTCGGTCGAGCTAAACCAGCAACGGTTGCGGTTGTCAGCATCGAAACTGGCGCAATTTTAGCATACCGTGATGTTAAGCAATTACTGAGCAAGCCAATCAAGGAAGGGAAAACTAATAAGAAAAAGACTCAGTATGAACACCTCAAGCGTAGGCGAGAGCAACAACGCCTCAATAGTCACGAACGCCACAATGCTCAGAAAAATGGTGCTCCTTGTAACTTTGGAGAATCGAAACAAGGAGAGTATGTAGATAGGCTGCTAGCCAAAGCGATTGTGGAATTGGCTTCACAGTATCGAGCTAGCAGTATTGTCCTACCTGACTTGAGAAATATCGAGGAAGCGGCTGAGAGTGAAGTCCGGGCTAGAGCCGAACAAAAATTTCCGGGCTATAAAGAGCTTCAAGATCGCTACGCCAAGGATTATCGTGCCAGCATTCACCGTTGGAGTTACAACAGGTTAGCTGAGTCTATTCAGCTTAAAGCCGAAAAAGCCGGGATTGCCACAGAAAAAGTACACCAACCGCATGGGCACACCCCTCAAGAGAAAGCAAGGAATTTAGTGCTAGCTGCCTATAAAAACCGTAAAGTATCAGCTAGCTAGGTAAACCTTTCCTGAACCTTGACAATATAAATAAACAATGTTACTTAATTAACAGCGCCGCTCGTACATGCTTATTGCCTCTGTACAGCGCTAAGTTAGGGTCTGTTTGACTGTCCGGAAGGCAGTTTTACTTTCTGAGCCCTGGTAGCTACCCGCCCGTGATGCTGCCCCGATGACACCTTCTTCATCGGTGGGAAAATTCCCGTATCTGAATACCGAAGTATACAGTATATGGGAGGTGCGCTCCCAGCTTTCATGTGGTCGGGCTGAGGGAGAAGGTAAATTTTCCCAAAGCCTTAGCCCTTGTTAACAAGGGTGTGGATTACCACAGTGGTGGCTCCGAACTCGTCCCCTTTGGGGGAGCCCTCCCTAATATTTTTTTGACGGCTCAAAGCGGGGGCAAAATCCCTGAGTTGCCGTCAGTAGTTCAAAACTCTTGTCCTCTCTGGATTTTAGACGTTCACATCAGTCAGTTCCTGGCTTGGGAAAGGTCTGAAATGAACAATTTAAAATCAGCCAACAGTAATGTACTGGCGAACTTGTCTAGACAAGGGTTTCAGCGGGCGCGGTTTCATCAACCCTCCCGCAGTAGGGTGGGTTGAAAGCATCAACTGTATTAGGAGTCGGCACCCCGACCATGGTTTCATCAACCCTCCCGCAGTAGGGTGGGTTGAAAGCTTTTGTAGGGTTGCCCTGGTTGCAGGGTTACAGGAGTTTCATCAACCCTCCCGCAGTAGGGTGGGTTGAAAGCCCAGAAAAGACTTGTGCCTGCTTGCCATGCAAGGTATGTTAACGCTGCTTAATGTAAGCAAACGATTTAAAAATTTGAGAATTGACAATATTTTTAGGAAGGGTTGAAAGGAGCGCCTGCCTTACAAAACAAGACTAGGCATGGATAGTAGCTCATCCTTGTGGTTCTACAAGTTATGATGAGGTCATACTTTAGTGTCGGTTATATCGTTCTACTGGTTTGGGGTCATCTGGACGACAATAATTTGTTATCAGCCATTGGAACGAATTAGATGACAATAATTTGTTAATGACGACACTAAAGTGTTAACAGCGACACGAATCTGTTAACGACGACAAATAAAGTGTTATTCGACATTTTTTTTATGGGCAGTACTGGACTCGAACCAGTGACATCCTGCTTGTAAGGCAGGCGCTCTACCAACTGAGCTAACCGCCCGTGTGTGGCTTACGAATATTTACTATAGCAGATAACTGCGATACTGCTAATATTTTTGGAAACTTCGTACTCGCAGGACTAAAGTTTGTGCCTTCTGGTCGCACTCACGATCGCATTACCCTCTGGAGCTTGCCATTTGTGGCTGGGCTAACCTTTGGGCTAACCAAGAGTAGCGACTTGACTTTAATCGTTGCCGGAAGCTTTCTCTTCAGTGGGCTGATGTTTGGCCCTGACTTAGATATTCACTCGCGGCAGTTCATCCGCTGGGGTTGGCTGCGGTGGATATGGATACCTTACCAGAAGACTCTGCGCCATCGGTCTATTTTTTCTCACGGGCCAGTAATCGGGACAACGCTGCGGGTAGTTTATCTGGCTAATTGGTTGCTATTGCTGGGGTTGCTGGGATTGATTGTTGCTCAGTTGTGGTGGGGAGATGAGTGGAGTTGGCAACGGTTGGCTGAAGATGCAGTGGGATCGCTATTTCAACACTATCCTCAGTTAATAGCACTGCTTGCAGGTTTGGAACTGGGAGCAATGAGCCATTCCTTCAGTGACTGGGGCGGTTCAGCTTACAAGCGCTTCAAAAAGGGGGGATTGAAAGCTGTGATACCTAAGTTGGGGAAGAAGAAAAAGCGATCGCACTCTACCCACGCTACCCTAACTCGTAAATCTACTAGCAGCAAAAGCAAATCTCCCCGACGTGCCACAAAAAAGCGTATTCCAAAAGCTAGCCCCAAGAATAGGACGCAGAGGAAAAAGTAAGAAGCATTTAGCGGATGGGCATAGGCGAAAAATAGCGTTAAAAAGGAGGGGAGAAGGCATTGCTATCCAATTTGTTGTTAAACTCCAGTTTGACTGTACCAATGCTTCGCGCGTACACTTAGCGTATTGCTTTATGTCTAGTTCCGATAGCACCAATCAGAAGTCGCCTCAACTTTCTGCATTGCCAGCACTACAACAGCTGATTGAAGTGGTTGCCCAGTTGCGATCGCCTGATGGTGGCTGTCCTTGGGATTTAGCTCAGACGCCCCAGACGCTAACGCCCTATGTGATAGAAGAAGCTTATGAGGTTGTGGATGCTATTGGCAGTGGAAACAAGGATGCGATCGCAGAAGAACTAGGAGACTTACTATTACAGGTGGTGCTGCAAGCTCAGATTGCCAGTGAGGAAGGTAACTTCAGCCTGACAGAAGTAGCACAAGGAATTATACAAAAGCTAATTAGACGTCATCCTCATGTATTTGGAGATGTAGAAGTTCAAAGCGCTGAGGAAGTCCATCAGAACTGGGAGCAAATTAAAGCGGCTGAAAAAGGAGAAACCCCCCAACAGACTCAGTTGCTTAGTCGTAAATTAAGCCGCTATGCTCGTACACTTCCGCCGCTAATGGCTGGAATGAAGATTTCCCAAAAAGCTGCCGCTGCTGGGTTTGAGTGGGATAATGTCGAGGGTGTCTGGGCGAAGTTTAACGAAGAATTAGCAGAATTTCAAGAAGCACTTCAGGAGGAAGACAAAGCCCACCAACAGGCGGAACTAGGAGATTTACTATTTACTGTGATTAATCTCGCCCGTTGGTATGAGTTAGATCCTTCTGAGGCTTTACAAGGAACCAACCAGAGGTTTATTGGGCGGCTTCAAAAAATGGAAGCGAATGCAGAGCGCCCCTTTTCAGATTACACGTTGGATGAATTAGAAAAGCTTTGGCAACAGGCTAAAAGAATGTCTGAAAGCTAATTCTAGAGTAGTATAGCCATAGCCACTTTTATTAGGACGCTGCTTGCTTGAGAACGGCTTCGATCGCCGGAGCGTAACAATTTGCGAATCCGGCTTTTTAACCATGCCCAACACTTTTCAATGCGATTGAGGTCTGGAGAATAGGGGGGCAGATAGACCACCTGACACCCTGCGGCTTCAACCAATTAAACGTGGCATTATCCACAATCACCCACTCACTTTTTTTTACGGGTGTGTCCAATCTTCCGTAACGCCCTTGCCTGATTGATGAAATGGCTGCTGCTGTGCCTAACTTGGGGGTAGTGCAGAGTTAACTAAGTTAACTTCGGGGTACGCGATCGCGGATGAGCCAATATCACTACCACAGTAAACCTATCCAACTACTGGATCTCAAGTCTGCCGCGCTGCTTAAGTAGTGGGGGGGTAACGGAAAGGCTTACTCGGTTTGCGGCTGCCTCAGTCTGAGAATTTATCTGGGATAAGTTATACATGGGATACTACGCGATCGTATACATCCCTGTGAAATACTACAGACTGTCTGTATTTTTTATCCACTCATCGTTTTATGAACGCTACAACAACGAAAAAACCAGTCCGTCTTGGTGAACTTTTAGTAGTAAAAAAACTCATCAGCACCGATGAGCTAGAACAGGCTTTGGCTCTTCAGAGTAATGATGACAGGAAGTTGGGTGAAATTATGATCGAAAAAGATTTAGTTCTTCAAGCTCAATTAGAGCGAGCATTAAAGGAACAGTACTGGCGAAACAACGGTTTTTGGGTTATTGATTAACTCAGATTTTGTAAGTATTTATACTTACAAAAATGATTATGCATGGGGTTCGTTTCAAAAAAAGGGGGGGTAGCAGTTTTCGACCACTCGCGCTCGCCGTTATGTCAGCAAGGGACAGAAAACCTTAGCCACGATTACTTTTGAGAAGGACCATTCTCATAACAAATCGGCTCTAAAGAATCCGCAATGCTGCCGCAGTTAAAAATTCGTGAGAGCTTGCACTCGATGTGGATGAATTGGGACTATCGGGAGGTAGCTATCACGGCAATAAGGCCAAACAACAAACTTAGAAGGCTGGTGGATAAAATGGCTGCTGCTGTGCCTGACTTGGGGTGATTTCCGTTTCCGCTTCGCCTCGACACTCATCAGAGCAGTAGAGATACATCCGGGCTGGAAATCTTTCCTGAATCACGGTTTCACCACAACAGGCACAAGTGAAAGTAACTGTGCGGGTTGTCACCAAGCGAGTGTGCTGGCGTTCGCTAAATACCACATCACCGCCGAAAAAAGAACTTGACATAGTATCGATAGTGATACTATACTAGACATAAATCAATACCAAGGCGCTTTTTATGTGTAATTTTTGTAGAAACTTCTACTTGATTGACACAACTTGGTATGACTATGGCAAAAATAGAAAAACTCCTTGCTCAAATTAGAAAGAATCCTAATGATGTCAATTTTACTGATTTAGTAAAGATTTGTAATCATTACTTTGGAGAGCCTAGGCAGGAAGGAACAAGCCATTGTGTTTACAAAACCCCTTGGGCTGGAAATCCGCGTGTCAACATTCAAGAGAAGAATGGAAAAGCAAAGTTTTATCAAGTCAAGCAGGTTTTGGAGGCAATCGATAAAATTAAGGAGATAGAAGATGAAGAACTATGATCACTACACATATAAAATTACTTGGTCAAGTGAAGACCAAGAATATGTAGGTTTATGTGCTGAGTTCCCTAGTTTATCCTATCTCGATGAGAGCCGTGCTGCTGCCCTTGAAGGTATTGAAACTTTAGTAAAAGATGTAGTGGCAGATATGGAGGCAAATGGAGAAAGGATTCCAGAACCTATTGCAGAAAAACCTTACAGTGGTAAATTTCAAGTTCGGATTCCCCCAGAGCTTCACCGTCGGCTTGCTATACAAGCGGCAGAAGAAAATGTTAGCTTAAACCGCTACGTAAGTTTAAAACTCGCTTGTTAATAAAACTTTTTATACTATAAAACACTGTTATATCCGCAAAAAGAGGTTGGATTGGCAGTGTTTAACTTTAAGCCTTGAGCGCCGATTTTGTGATACCTCGGTAGCGATCGCGCACAGCTTAAACTAAATCTGCCAAAACATGGAAAAGTGTTGGGCATGGTTAAATGTATTGCTCTACTGCTGTTATTGACACTATCATTCGCAGTTGCACTCCCTGCTGAAGCGTCCTTCTGCCGCAACACCAATGACCACTTTATTTGCATTCTGAGTATAAAGCGCAGCGCTAAAAATTACTGGGAGTATAGGGCAGCTGTTAGTGTTGACGGGGTTGAAAGACCAATCGAGATTTATAACTGTCGCGATCGCCTAATAGTACGAGAAGATAGAAGTACTGTACCGTTTGAGCCTAATGGTGCAGGCGAGCTAATCTGTAGTGTCCTCAAGAGTTAGCCATTAAGCTTTAAGTTACATTTACCGTATGCTTTTCATCATGTATCGCCTACTCAGGCAAGTAATCAGGGTTCAAAGTTTCCTCTACATTAAACGGACATTCTATAGGGAAAACTTCAAGCGGTAAACCTGTTTCCAAAGATGCTTCTTGACGAGCATCTTTATAGCACTCCGCGAAAACCTCATTTAAATAATTCTTAAGACTGGGACTTTTATAAAACGCCCTTCTGATTCTTCGGCGATGTTCATAGATACTAGAAAGCCAACTATTAGAACGTCTCTCCGGCTGATACTTATACTTAAACAGGTGCATTAATACAACGACTAAGTTGCTTTCAAGAGCGTCTTTTTCGCTTCTTCCCATGCTTTCAACTTCTTCAATTAAATTGTTAAAATCTAACTGCTCAAGTTGGCGCTCACGTAACATTTTAGCCGTTGCATCTAGCCACAATTGAAAATCTTTTTCATAGAGACTATCAGTATTATTAACTGATGTTCCATTTAAGTTGGTGGTCATAGCGCACTCCTAAACTAAATAACTCAATATCCAAGTAATATCGCCATGCACGTTCTGCCTGTTGTTATAAACTATCATTGGATATGGTTTGCCTATACAATGAAAAATGTCGCCTTTCATTAGCAGTTTCTTTTCGCAAATTCATAAGTTCAAGCCCAGTTAGTTCTTGCCAAACTACATTATCGGATATAAGTATTTCATCCTTATATCCGATAATGTAAGGATAATTTTCATTTGGATAAAAACTATCAATAGCCCATGAACCATTTACTCTCTGTTTCAGGATTTATTTTGTGCCATTGTTAGGAAAAAAACGTCTACAACTGATTTATCATCTTATGGGTTTGTGGTATAACTCGCACCTGCTTGAGCCAACGCTTCATCAAAGCCTGCCAATTGAGAACCTGTTCAGGAGTTGGGGGAAGCATCGGTGTTTGACTTAGCTTGTGGGGCATCTCTAAGGGTGTAACTGGCTGTAGAAATACTGGGATTTCGGGACTAACCGCTGCCACCAACTCAGCTGTCTGTTCCAACTCAGCTGGATCAGTGCGATCACCAATAATCAGCTTGACAAAAACATCTACCTGCGAACTGTGACAGAGTTGCAGAAATTCCGCGTGAGCCTGCCAATGTTCTTCTCCGCTAACACTAGGCAGCTTAATGTCCATACCCACAGAATCCAGGTAGGGCAGAATCATCGCCAGCTGTTCTGGGCGATGACCGCCGGTTTCCAAGTAAATTGGCAAGCGAGTTAACTCGCGCAACTGAGGCAGAAATTCTACTAAGAAGGGGGCATGAAGCAGCGGTTCACCACCCGTAATGCTAATGCTGTCGTGCAGATTGGGTTGATTGTGCCTAGCTACCCATTCCAGCAAAACTGTCGCTGATACAGGGTTGGAGTGAATTTCAAAGTCGCGACCTCCGGGTGTCTGCTCAATGCGGCAGCTTGTGGGTATGTGCCAAGTATGGGCGCTGTCGCAGAAATGGCAACGCAGGTCGCACAGAGCAAACCGGATAAAGATTTGGCGCGTACCAACATTGAGTCCTTCGCCCTGAATGGCGGAGAACACTTCCATGAGCCGTGCCTTTGATTGTGTGGCGATTTGCGCCGCCATGTTCTTCTCTATTGACATACTTCCTACGCCGCTGCAAGCAGACGGCAGCGGCTTCTTAATTTCAGGCTAACGCTCCTGAGCAGTTTTACAACAGGGGATGCCCCACCCCTTTAAGGATGGTGTGGGGATTCCGTCGAAGAAAGCTAAATCTCAGCAGCCGCTCGTTCAATCAAACGACGAGCTAGGGTTTGAGTGCCTGTGTGTTCATAATAGTTGGTTGTCATATCCAGGAAGGCACCAAGATAGTCCAACTTATCATTGGAAATTTCCACAAACCGTTGCATATTGCTGACAACCTTTTCTGGTGTCAAACCGCGAGAAGTGACAAAGTTGCTCATCCAGCCTTTAACTGAGCCGAAGCTTTCGCCAATAAAGTTTAGCTTCCCGTCGGTACTGCCGCCTGGAATTAGGCTATTGACGCGCTGGAAAGTCGAATTTTGTTCTAAATCCGAGGGACTTGTTTGAGCAAGACCGGATTGTGCTTGGAGGATGAAGTCGGGACCAAGGGGAATCAGACCATCAATGCAAACCAAGGCAGCCATCCGCATCAAAGATTCACCACTGTACTCACCCAGAGAGGCGACAAAATCGCCAATGCTATCTCCAGGAATGCCGTTGATTTGGCAGAAGGCAACTAACTCAACGACTAATTTCAGACACAGATCGATGGTTTGAGCTTTGTTCGCTTTGGGAGTAACCCGGTTTAACAAACCCCCTATAAGGGGAATTTTATCACCTACTTTGTTAGCCAAGGCAGCAGCACCCAAGGCACTATCGGCACTATCAACAGTTTGATAGAGCCACATTGCTCGCTGATATCCCTGGGATTTGTCATTGTATAGATAAATGGCACGTTCGCCAATTTGCTGGATATAGTCTTCGTCGGTTTCTCCGGTGACGTGACGAATGGTGTTGGTAAAACCAACTACATTTTGCCACTGACCGGGAACAACAAAGTCGAGCGATCGCAGGGCAAAAATTGTCATGTTGCTAGTTGGCAACTCGTCAACTAATTGAAAAATCGGTTTGCTCACAAAAGGCTCCTTGTTGAGATTTTGTTATTGGTGTCGGCACTTTTATGAAGTATGAAATGTGAAATATCAATCATCCTTCATGTTTTCGTTGAGGTTAGCGAAGTCGAGCCAGACCATTGAGGTTAAATTTTTGCAGCCAAGCTTGGCGATCGCTTTCGGTAAATGAAGGATCCCGAGATTGAACTTTGACTTGGTAGCGATCGCCCACCAGAACCGCTGTACCGTTATTTCCCTGCTTAACAGCAGGATAACCCGCTATTTTTTGGCTGCTGCGCTGGAATTTTTGTGCTGCGCTAGGATTATTGGCTGTATCTGAGATAGACAGCACTGCCACATCTGTGCCACCTTTTTTCAGCTTCGCCTCAGCAAAGCCTTGTTTTTCCTGGGTATAGACGCGCTGGTAGCCGCCACCAGCAGATGGAAAGAATTTGTTAAAGCTGCCACCGCTTACAGGCTTGCCAGCTGGCACCCGATTTTGGCCGTCAGTTGGTTGTCTTTGTTGTGTTTGAGTCCTTCTGGAGGTGCTATCTTGTTGCGCTTGATCCCAACGAGAGGGAGCTTGCGTGGCACAGGAGGTCACGAGCAGCAACATGGATAGTAGTAAGGGCGCTAAGATTCGATGCAAACGAGGAAAAATCATCGCTATCTCCTGATAATGGCGTGTCTCGTCCCCATTTTGGCTTATAGTTTGGTGATTTGTCCTGTGCGATCGCTGTTAAGCTCATCCACCACCTTTAGGGATCTGATGAGGTTAACCACGAATAGGCGCGCAACTATTACAGCAGCTCTCAATCGCATGAAGTACACGGTGAAGTAACGACTTGCCAGTACCAAATCCTTTCACAATTGCAGTTTGAGAGCAGCCCAAAATCTGTGGCCTTGGAGTAAGGTGATTGTTAGGCGCAGAGTTATCCGTGAGACAATAGATTGAAGGGTGTCGATGGACGATTTAGGCTTTAAGTTGGTGTTGAGACCATTTGAAAGCTTGGTAGGAGGACATTGAGGTGACTGATGAACAACACTCTCTACTGAAAGCATCAGACATTAATTCAATGGATGCGGTTGAGTTTCACCACCCGCTTAATCCCAATTCGGAAATCCATTTATGTTTCCTTGGGCGTACTGTCGGTCTTAAACGTATTGGTGTGACCATCGCCCGTGTACCACCAGGGAAGGAATCTTTCATCTATCACGCTCACCAGAACGAAGAAGAATGGGTTTACATCTTGTCAGGTCGAGGGATTGCTGAGATTGGAGATATGGAATACGAAGTTGAACCAGGAGACTTTATGGGGTTTGGGCTACCTCAACAACCACATCATCTTCGCAATCCATTCAATGAAGACCTTGTATACCTGATGGGTGGAGAAGCAGGACGCTTAGATGTCGGTGTTTTTCCTCGGCTCGGCAAACGGGTGATCGGGGATAGTGAGTCAGCTTACATTGTTGATGAATCAGCGCTTCAACTTTTTTGGAGCAGCAAGAAATCTGATCAGGATTGATGAGTGTTAAAGTAGTCGCGGCATCACAACTGTAGATGAGTGTAAGCAGACACTCACTGCTGACACGCTAAGATCATTTTATATTAAGGTATTTTACCTAGCCTATCGAGCGGCACTAGAAGTTGTAACGAGTCGCCGTAACCCAGCCAATCGACAACCCTACCCTTTTGACCTTGCCGATCCTGAAAGTGAAGTTGAAGTTCTTTTTAAAGAGAAAATCAACCACGTTGAGTGTAAGTGGTCTAACACGGCGTTGGAGCCGACCGACCAAGAGTAATGTTAAGGCATTTTGGAAACACCTTATTTACCCCGTTGCCTATAGGAGTTCAATGCTTGTGATGCGCGAACAGGTCTTAGCCTGGTTAGCAGATAACGTTCCGGCTTCTCGGTTGCAACATATTCTGGGCGTCGAGCAGATGGCGAGCAATTTGGCTCTTCATTATCACCTCGACGTTGAAAAGGCAGCTCAAGCAGGGTTGATGCACGACCTAGCTAAATACTTTAAGCCCAAAAAGTTGTTGCAAATGGCACAGGCAGAAGGCTTGGAGCTAGATTTAGTTGATGAAGCGAATCCGCATCTGCTGCATGCAGACGTTAGCGCGATCGTAGCTAGGGATCAATTCGGCGTTAAGGATGAAGAAGTTTTGCAGGCGATCGCTAATCACACCTTAGGCAGACCTGGAATGAGTTTGCTCAGTTGCATAATATATATAGCAGATACTCTAGAGCCAGGCCGGGGCAACACTCCCGAATTAGAGAAGTTACGACAGATCAGCTGCCAAAATCTCTACAAAGCTGTTTGGCTCACCTGTGATTATTCTTTGAAATACCTGATTGATACCCGTTGTTTAATTCACCCACGCACGATCAGAACTCGTAATTGGGCACTAGAATTGGCAGCTAAAAAACAGCAAGCCGCAGACCTTTCTAAGGTGATGGCACCGTAGTTTAGGTTAATTGACCACGCCCAAATATAATGACAGCAGTGTGGGTGTAATTTTGATTAATTTCTGATGCATTTATATTCGGTTGCAAACAAGGAATTTTGATTTTAATGTCAGAACTTTTCAATTCTTCTTCCACTTTGATTACCCCTAGTGCTCAAACACAAGATTCGAGCCGGAACCTGGCAATGGCCGCGGCGCAGGCAGCTGATGACCGCAAAGGGGGCGACATTGTATTGCTCAAAGTGTCAGAGGTGTCCTATCTGGCCGATTATTTTGTGATGATCACAGGCTTTTCTAGAGTACAGGTACGGGCAATTTCCCAATCGATTGAAGAAAAGGTGGAAATGGCGTGCCAAAAGCATCCTGTGCGGGTAGCAGGAAAAGCAGAAGGCAGCTGGGTTCTGCTGGACTATGGCGATGTTATTGTTCACATATTGCTACCTGAAGAGCGGGATTTTTATAATCTGGAAGCATTTTGGGGTCATGCAGAAAGAATAGACTTTTCACCTGTGTCTTAATTAACACCTAGAACCCACCTCACCAAGAGAGGCGGAGCAACAGAAAGTGGGAGAGACAAAGATTCCCTTGGGGTGAGAGCGTGTTTTCGCTCCGCGTCAGCTCTTCTTCCCATACCTGCATCATCTTGTTAAAATCAAGGTGTTTAGCCAAGAAAAGGCTGAAACTATGAAGGCTTCAGTTTCTGCATGCCCAGTTCCCACAGAACAGCAACCAATCAATGAGTACCAGGAATTGACAGACTCCTGGTTTTTTAGCTGGGCAATCCTGGATCTGCAAAGGTATATCAGGAAACTAACTTGGGTATGGATTTGGAGTTGGTCGATAGCTGGGCCGTTGGCGGCGGCGAGTTTTGTTCCTGGAAAGTATCCCGGCAAGTTTGCTCTCTGTGGTGCGGCAGGAGCAAGTATATTTGTGGGGTTAACTTTATTGCGCCTTTACTTAGGCTGGTTGTATGTGCGCGATCGCTTAGCCGCTGAGACCATATTTTATGAAGAGTCGGGTTGGTATGATGGGCAAACCTGGACGAAGACGCCGGAAATCCTGACGCGCGATCGCTTGCTTGTCAGCTACCAAGTCCAACCAATTATGCGGCGGCTAAAGCGCACATTTGCCTTACTTGCTTTATTTTTCTGCATCGGTAGCCTAATGTGGATTTTTCTGTGATTAGTTATTGCTCATTAGTCATTAATATTTTTGTAATGACTTTTGATAACAAACAACTGACAATCGACAACTGACAACTGACAAAAAGTGATAGAGTCTAACCCATGACCAGGGGCAAACGAACTCAAGCACCAGAACTGGAAGTCCAGTTGCTGCGCGAAGGCATTATTGAATCCACTCATCGCGCTCAAGCAGTTGTATGTGATAACCGAGGGCGCGTTCTATCGGTTGCAGGCAACGCAGAAACGGCCTCTTTTGTCCGTTCAGCACTTAAACCCTTTCAAGCCCTGGCAGTTACCACTACGGGAACTGTAGAACGCTACAATCTCACAGATAGAGACTTAGCGATTATCTGTAGTTCCCACCAGGGCAATATTGAACAGGCACGGCAAGTTTTTAACATCCTCTGGCGCTGTGATGTTGACCCCTCAGCACTCCAGTGTCCAATACCAGAAGGAAAGCGAAGCCCTCTGGAATATAACTGTTCTGGGAAACACGCGGGAATGCTAGCCGTGTGTCAGCAACGAAATTGGCCCCTGAACACTTATTTGCAGCGTAGCCATCCAGTGCTGAAGCTAATTTTGAGCAAAGTAGCAGAGTTAGTGCGAATGCCAGGGGAAGAATTTATTAGCGTTCACGATGATTGTGGCGCTCCCACTTATTTCCTCCAACTGGGGCAAATGGCTTCCCTGTATGGTCAGCTAGCCTCTGGTAACAATTTAGATATGGAGCGCATTGTTCGCGCTATGACTCATCACCCCGTCCTAGTGGCAGGACCTGGGCAGTTTGATACAGAACTGATGCGGTTAACTCAGGGAGAACTGGTAAGTAAAGCGGGAGCCGAAGGAGTTCAGTGTATCGGTAGAGTCGGTGAGGGCATGGGTTTGGCGATCAAGGTGATGGATGGAGCCAAGCGGGCGAAGTATGCCGTTGCTATCCACTTACTCCAGCAGATGGGGTGGATTAGTCCAACGGTTTCTGAAACCCTCTCTGAGACCTTTATGACTCTAGGCAACTTTAAGAGATTGGAAGTTGTTGGGGAACTATCGATGCTGTAGTTGACAGATTCAGAAGGTTGCTGTTATATTAGAGAAGTCGGCGCGGGGTAGAGCAGCCTGGTAGCTCGTCGGGCTCATAACCCGAAGGTCAGTGGTTCAAATCCGCTCCCCGCCACCAAATCTAAAATAGAACATAAAACGAAACTCATCAAAAGTTGCCGTTTTATGTTCTATTTTATTTTTAGGATGTATATTTGCCTTCCCGCGCGTTTTTAGTAATAACGAGGCTTATTCCTTTACTCTTGAATACAACAGTCTTCTTAACTTGGTTTCAACTGCTAGTACCCAGAAGGTGTCATTATATTGAGTACGTAGTAGCTCTCTAGAGTTTTTTGAATTTATCATTACATAGGCTAAGAAATCGCTCACTTCTTTAGCGACTGTATCAGGTTCTCGATCCAAAATAGCAAAATCAAACTGTCCACGAAAAAGTAGATTAAGTTTCTTGAAATCTTTATAATTTCTATACCATATCCAGATTTGGTGAGTGTACTGTGGTTCAAATCGGTAAGGTGGAAGTTTCTCTTCAGGTAACTTACGAAGGTGTTCGCATGTGAGTATATGCCTAGCCGTCTGTTGAGTGCAAGGCAAAAAACCGCTGTAGCCACAGACAAGCCTTCCACTTCGTTTAATAGAGGAAAATGGCTGTTCTGTGTCAGATAGCACTTCTTTTGCTCTAGGGACAAAATCTGTTACTGTTTCAAGTCGCTGGGAACTAGTAGTCATTTTGCTTTCATCTGAGTGATGCGCTTGCAGCCCTGGCAACTAATTTTTTTTGCTTATGCACATATCATTAAGTCTTTTATGTGCCCGAAAATAAGTTATTAGTCAAGCATTATCTGGAATTAGAGTTTGCTAAGCTTAAGACTTAATTAAAACAACTGTAGAGATATAGTATTTAACCTTTTTCTGTAGCTATCAGTGATTAATTCTTTAAAAAAAGGTGACGCTTGTCATCTAACCGAGTGATATTGGTCACAGGAATAGCGGTTGAAGGAAAAGAGTTGGGTGGAGAAGGCGATCGCTTATTGTGCCTTAGCGGTGTTATTTCTCCGTGGAAAAAGCGATCGCCTTCTCCACAAATAACCTCAAGTCGCCCTTGATTCTGTTAATGTTTGGGCAAAGCGATCGCAATGCTGTAAAAAACGAGCCGGAATTTCTGGACGCCCACCAAAATGAAGATGAACATAGGAAGCATGAAGCTGGTACAACTGCCATCCTTCTAGCGCCGCTGAACTGTGGGAAGAGTATCCGCGTGTCTGATATATAGGCGTTTTTGGCATTTCAGATAAATAAGAGCGATGAAACTCATGCCCCCAAACTGTTGCCTTAGCGGGTAGTAGGGAACTATCTTGCAAAGCCACTGCCTGTCGATATCCCAACGTCAAACGCGAACTCATCACAGCGGTTGTGGGCAACACTCCCACCATAGGCAAAGACTGCCCCTGAAAGTCTACAATCTGTTCGCATAGATACATCAACCCTCCACACTCTGCATAAGTTGGCATCCCAGATTGAATTGCCGCCTTAACTGCATTACGTGCTGGGGAATTGTTACTCAGTTCTTGGGTAAAAACTTCGGGAAATCCGCCCCCAAAATACATTCCCTGCACCTTCTCCGGTAATACAGAGTCAGAAAGGGGACTCCAAAAAATTAGTTCT
>JAHHGU010000069.1 GCA_019359765.1 Aphanothece sp. CMT-3BRIN-NPC111 | reverse complement strand
GCTGCAATTACATTGCTTGCCAAGACAATTACTAATGTCCAGGTGACGAGCGCGTGCGACTCGCTGTGGTGCCAGCAACTCCAACCAATCCCCAGCACCAAAATCAGCCACAGCAGCCGCGATGCGGCATAAATGCAGACGTTATACCAGCGGCGACTGGTGGTGAGTTCTGATATATAGGCTCCCAGCGGTTGCAGCAAATTCGCCAGCATGGGAACTGACGCTAGCATGCCAATTTCTATGGAGCTGGCACCCAGCTGTAGCAAGAAATTACTCAGCAAGACACCACCAGTAATATTGGAAAACATGATGGCAAAGACGCCATCCCCAGTAGATGCCTTGAGGCTAGAGCGAATCACCAAATTGCCAACTTTAGGCAGTGAGTTGGCAAGAATTACCGTCCCTGCTGATGAAACAGGTTTTTCTATAATTTCCAGAGCGGTAGGAGATACAGTTTCAACTGGTACACACTGCACTACTGGAGCAGATAGTTTGGAATAGGCAATCACTAAATTCCTCGCTAATATCGATTCCTTAGCTGGCAAGGGTTATGCTCTAAACACCTGCGGTGTTAGAGAATACTTGCGCTCTTTGCTAGGCTGAGCTACCTAGTCGCTCGTTATCTATAAGAGTTCCCAGAAAATCGTAATTAATGTCTATTGCAGGGAATTGAGATCTTAATTGTCCTATACCTTTAGGTATAGAAGCAGGTTCTGTAGAAGAAACCCTCAGCGTCACGGCCAAGACCAGAAATAATCACAAATGGCCAAAAATAACCGGATTCAAGTCCAAGGATTTTCTATGAAAAAGAAAAAAGCATAGCATCATAATTCTGCGCCCCCGAACTAATTCGTTGGCTCAATCCAAAATCCAAAATCCAAAATCCAAAATCCAAAATCGAATGGCAGTTTCTCAACCCCGTTCTGGATATACGTTGCCAGTGTTTGCTTGTGCTGCTGCTGTGGCGGCTCTGCGCTGGTTACGCCAACCTCAATTGCTTCCATCAGTGGAAGTAAATTTAATTCAACCAGCCCAAACGGTGGAAATTCCCATTCAGCAAGTAGCTGGACTTAGGGAGGGGATGGCTTTGGCGATCGCCCTTAGCGATCCTGGAGATAACCTCGACCTCACCCGCAACACTCCCATCTGGGCATTGGTGGAATGGGCACACCCAGAGCAAACAGAACCTATTCTCTTGTTAGGCGGTGAAGGAATCGGTCGGCAGGTAAACGCGGATGGACGTGCTGCTATCTATAGTTACGCGCAGCAGCTATTGCGAGAAAACCTGGGGCGTCTGCTGGCAGCGGGGGAGAAAATCCAGGTGACGATTATTCTGCCAGAGGGGCGATCGCTGGCAACTCGCACCTCTAATGCTGCTTTTGGCGTCGTCGAGGGACTCTCCCTACTGGGCACAAGCGGCATTTCTCAGCCCCTAAGCGCCCCTGGACAACTTGATTTGTGTCTGGAGGAACTGCGACAGAAAGCTGCTCTGAGTAGGGAAGCAGGGAAGCAGGGGAGTAGAGGAAAAGACAACCAATTATCAATCACTAATTGTTTAGTGTTGTGTGTCGGGGAAAACGGCATAGATTTAACGAAAAAGCTCGGCATCAATCCAGAGCGGATAGTCAAGACCGCAAATTGGCTCGGTCCGGTATTGGTGGAAGCTGGCTTGCAGCAAGTCCCGGCAATTTTATTATTTGGCTACCACGGTAAGCTGATCAAACTTGCCGGAGGTATTTTCCACACCCACCATCACCTTGCTGATGGGCGGCTGGAAATTCTTACGGCTCACGGGGCAGAGCTGGGTCTACCGACGCCTGTTTTGCAAGAGATATTTGCCAGTGCAACAGCTGAAGACGCCCTGAAGTACCTGCGAAACTTGGACGCTGCCAATGGTAGCGATTGGGTGAATCAGATCTACAGTGCGATCACAAATCAAATTGATTCCCGTTCCCAGGCTTATATTCGCAATCTCAGCGAACAGGATGTTCGGGTAGGGTCGGTTTTGTTTGACCGCGATCGCCAAATTATCGTTGCAAGCACAACAGGCGCTTTTTTGCTATCGCAGTTGTGCTAGATTAATCGGAATATAACTAATAGTTATGAGTTTTAAGTTAAGAAGAGTTTTTTAATTCAAAACTCAAAACTCTAGAAGTTCTATTTGTACATTTACACAAGTTGCATTAGGAGCAATCAGTGACACCCCAAACAGAAACACCGCCTCCAATAGATTTATTGGGGCAGTTGAATCGCCAGATGCTGGTCGTTCTGGACTTTGGCTCCCAATATTCCGAGTTGATTGCCCGCCGGATTCGCGAGACTCAGGTTTACTCTGAAGTTCTTTCCTACCGTACCACCGCCGAACAACTGCGGCAGTTAAATCCCAAGGGAATTATTCTTTCCGGTGGCCCTAGTTCAGTTTACGATCAGTGGGCACCCAAGTGCGATCCAGCAATTTGGCAACTAGGAATCCCTGTACTGGGCGTCTGCTACGGAATGCAGTTGATGGTGCAACAACTGGGAGGCGAAGTAACGCTGGCAGAACGGGGTGAGTATGGCAAGGCGTCACTGTTTATTGACGACCCCACAGACTTGCTCACCAATGTCGAAGACGGCACGACAATGTGGATGAGCCACGGCGACTCTTGTCTAACTCTGCCAGATGGGTTTGAACTACTAGCTCATACAGAAAATACCCCCTGTGCGGCGATCGCTCATCACGATAAAAAGCTATACGGCGTCCAATTCCACCCCGAAGTTGTCCACTCTATCGGTGGAATTGCTCTGCTCCGTAACTTTGTTTACCATATCTGCAATTGTGAGCCAACCTGGACAACATCTGCTTTTGTTGAGGAGTCGATTCGAGAAATCCGGGCTAAAGTCGGGGACAAGCGAGTGCTGCTGGCTTTATCAGGCGGCGTCGATTCTTCTACCCTCGCCTTTTTACTGCACAAAGCAATTGGCGACCAGCTGACTTGTATGTTCATTGACCAAGGCTTCATGCGTAAGAATGAGCCAGAACGGTTGGTGAAGCTGTTTCAAGAGCAATTCCACATTTCAGTTGAATATGTGATGGCGCGCGATCGCTTCCTTGCCCAAATTTCCGGTATTACTGACCCGGAAGAAAAGCGACGGCGCATCGGTCATGAATTTATCAATGTGTTTGAGGAAGAATCCAAGCGCCTTGGTCCCTTTGATTACCTCGCTCAAGGCACTCTTTACCCGGATGTAATTGAATCAGCGGACACCAACGTTGACCCCAAAACTGGTGAGCGGGTTGCTGTTAAGATTAAAAGCCATCACAACGTTGGCGGGCTACCCAAAGATCTGCGCTTCAAGCTGGTTGAACCTTTACGTAAACTCTTCAAAGATGAAGTCCGCAAAGTTGGTCGCTCAATTGGTTTACCAGAGGAAATTGTGCAGCGGCAACCCTTCCCCGGTCCCGGATTAGCAATTCGCATCCTCGGGGAAGTCACCTCTAAGCGGTTAAATATTCTACGAGATGCAGACTATATCGTTCGCCAAGAAATTAACCGCCAGGGAATGTATAACGAGTTATGGCAAGCCTTTGCCGTCTTGCTACCGATTCGGAGTGTGGGGGTGATGGGCGATCAGCGTACATATGCTTACCCAATTGTCTTGCGCCTAGTTAAGAGTGAAGATGGCATGACCGCAGACTGGGCGCGTGTGCCTTACGATTTATTAGAAACCATCTCCAACCGGATAGTTAATGAAGTTAAAGGAGTTAATCGCGTCGTCTACGATATCACCTCTAAACCCCCTGGCACCATCGAGTGGGAATAATTGAGACGGAATTTTGAAACCGTAGATGAACGCTGATATATCAGCGCCTCCATCTACGGTTTTATATTTGTGGAAAAGTCGCAATTTTCTGTGGAAAAGTCCTGGTTCCTGTGGAAAACTATTTTGCTACTCGTCTGGGATAAACAATTAATACGGTAGGGTTACAATTGACACTCCCCCATCTGAAGAAGGGGGATTCTAGCGGTTGTCTAAGCGGGGGATAAATCCACCCGCTTAGACAACCGCTAGATAACGGACTGTCATTGACCGCACCCTCTGCGTCAGCCATAGCCATTGCAGCTACAGCGCTCTGTTGGCGAAGCCTGCCGTAGGCATAGACTCAGGGGGCATGAGAAACCCAACCACTGACCAATATTCTGAGAAGCATTCCAATCAGCGTTGCAACGATACCCGTCAAACCCTTTGAACCAGTCTCCATTACGCTTGCCAATTACACCATTTCGATGGTCTGACTTGCTGGTATAGGGAGCGGGGATTGACTCAACAGGTACACCCGCACGAATGGCTTTATATCGGGTGAATTGCTCTAACTGATAAAACGCCCAAGTGTCACGATTACTGCCAGCATCAGACTTGTTTTTTTGCGTTGCTTCGATGTTTGTTGAATCCCGCTCAAGTCTTCAAATCGCAGTCCCATCTCAAAGTCCTTGGCAAACTGCACAATTTATTTAGAAATGACGTGATTGATATGGGTCATGATTCGGTTTTCATCCCCCGCATGAATGACGGGGGATGAAAACCGAACGTTAAGGTTTTGGTAATATTAAATAGCAATATTTTAGGAAGAACTACTTATGTCCCCTTCACAACTAATGCTTAATTTAGGCGAGGGTTCTGTTTCCTTTAGCTTTACACCCCAGGCGGCGAGGGAATTACAAGCCGCGCTCCAGGAACTGATGCAGAGGCTCAAAGCCAAAACTGCCCAAACCACAGGTGGCTCTGGCGGCAAACCAAGCCCCCAGAAACCAATGGAATATCAATACACTGGTGAGGTTTTTCTAGAAATTTTCTGCAATCCTAATATTTGGCCGACTCCATTTGCCGCTAAAGTTTTGGTAACAATTCGGGATGAGCGCATTCGCTTGAGTAGCGAAGCAGAACTTACCCGCGTCGTTGAAGATGTTAACCAGTATCTAGAGCAGGTGGGCTGATTTTTCCGTCCTGATTATTATTTCCATCCCTAATATGGATTAGTACATAGTTCCTAATTTCACTAAAAAACATGGAAATCAAACGGCTACGCCCTTTATCCCCTTGCTAAAGGCGTCTGGGGCTACTTTTCGCATGATGTTGTCATCTGCTATTGATGCTGTTACAAAAAACTTAGCTTCAGTCCGGGGGGGCACCCCCAAATCTGGGTTTTGTGTGAATGTGAAGTAGAAAAGGGGGAATGTTCATGAGCAACTGCAACACCAAGATTGATTTCGGGCATATATAAGTTACAGGCACTCTTCGCTTGCAGCAGCCATATAGATATTAACTATGCAACCTTTTGAACCACCGACCTCTTTGTTTAGCTTAAAGCAAGCAATTGACTATCGCCCTTTGACTGTGGCTCCCGACACACCGCTGACAGAAGCCATTACGATCATGGGCAAAGCCCAGAGCAGTTGTGTACTTCCTACTTTGGAAGTACCCCTAGGCTCACTGCTCATGAGCGAGGCACGAGCTAGCAGTATTTTGGTGGTAGAGGAAAACCAGTTAATCGGAGTTTTTACTGAGAGAGATGCTGTCTGTTTATTAGCCTCAGGAAGGAATTTAGCACAAACAAAAATTATTGAGGTGATGACACAACCGGCGATCGCTCTGACTTTATCTGATACTGATGATATTTTTAGAGCACTTTCACTTTTGCGCCAGCATCAAATCCGCCACCTGCCTATTTTAGACAATACAGGTCAGCTGGTGGGTGTTGTAACTCTGGAAAGTATTCGTCAAGCGCTGCAATTAGACGAGTTACTGAAATTGCAACCTTTGTCAGAGGCGATAACCACTCCGGTTATTCAAGCACCTGTAACAGCTTCGGTACTGAGTTTAGCTAAGTTAATGGCAAAACATCAGGTTAATTGTGTAGTGCTTACAGAAGAGGTAATAGGGGAAAACTTAGAATCCCCAACCGTTTCCCCAGTCGGGATTGTCACCGAACGGGATATTATCCAGCTACTCGTTTTAAAGTTGGATTTGCAACAGACGCAAGCTCAGGAAGTAATGAATACATCCGTGTTGTGTCTGAGTCCTTCAGAGTCAGTGCTGGTAGCTCTTTGGGAAATGCAGCAGCGATACGTACAGCGATTAGTAGTGTCAGAAAATCCTGGGGAACTGTTGGGTATCATCACGCCAACCAGTTTTCTGCAAACGCTCGATCTCACAGAAATGTCTAGATCGCTAGAGCAACTACAGCAATCTATTCACCAGTTTGAAGCGGAAAAATCCACAATCCCCCAGAAGGGCAATGTTGCACTGGAACCCAAAGGGCAGGAAAGTCCAGCAGAACTGATTGAACAGCTTGAACGCAATCGCCTCTTAACCACAATTGCCCTTCGCATTCGTGAATCACTAAATTTAGAGGAAATTCTCAAAACAGCAGTAACGGAAGTGGGGCAATTTCTCCACACAGATCGCACGATTATCTATCGTTTCAATCCTGACTTAAGTGGCACTGTCGTTGTGGAAGCTACTGCTTCCGGTTGGCAACCAGCTTTGAATACTACAGTCACAGACAGCTGCTTTGCTAAAAATTATGCTCATCACTACAAAAAAGGTCGCATTCAAGTTACGGAAGATATATATACAGCTGGTTTAACTCAATGTCACATTGATATACTGGCTATATTCGATATCAGAGCTAACTTGGTGGTTCCTATTCTGCAAGGAGAACATTTGTGGGGCTTGCTTTGTGCCTATCAATGTTCAGGACCAAGGTGTTGGCGCACGTTTGAGGTTGATTTGCTCAAACAATTAGCAACACAGGTAGCGATCGCTATCCAGCAGTCTGAACTTTATCAGCAAGTACAGACCGAACTGGCTGAGCGCAAACGAGCAGAGGAGCAGATTAAATCCTCGCTCAAAGAAAAAGAAGTGCTTCTCAAGGAAATTCACCATCGAGTCAAAAACAATTTGCAGATTATTTCTAGTCTGCTCAAGCTGCAATCCTCCTATAGCAAGGATGATCAGACTATTGGATTATTCAAGGATAGCCAAAATCGTATTCGCTCGATGGCTCTGATTCACGAAAAATTGTATCAATCTAAAGATCTATCAAATCTAAACTTAGCTGAATATATCCGTGACCTGACCAGTAATTTGCTCCGTTCCTACAATGCTAGCTCACAAGCTGTTAATCTGAGAACAAGCGTCCATGATATTTCACTAAGCATTGATACAGCCATTCCTTGTGGTTTAATTATCAACGAGCTTGTCTCCAACTCTCTAAAACATGCCTTTCCGGAAGTAAAGGAAAATAACGAAATTTATATTGATGTTCATTCCCATCACGACAATATGTTTATTATGGTTGTGGGTGATAACGGAATCGGCTTTCCACAAAATTTGGATTTTCAAAACACAGATTCATTAGGTTTAGAATTAGTCTGCACGCTCACAGAACAGTTAGATGGGACTATCGAGCTTGATAGCACCTGCGGTACAAAATTTACGATCACTTTTGCAGAAGTAGGCAAATAATAAAGGAAGTTATAGCATGGCAAATGCCAAAATTTTGGTAGTAGAAGATGAAAGGATTGTTGCCAAAGATATCGTAAAAAGCTTACAGCGTTTAGGATATCTTGTTGTTGCTTCTGTATCTTCTGGCGAAGAAGCCATTAAAAAAGTATCCGAAATTCAGCCAGATTTAGTGCTGATGGATATTATGTTGAAAGGAGAAATGGACGGTATAGAAGCAGCCGACCAAATTAAAGCCAGCTTTGATATTCCTGTGATTTATCTAACTGCTTATGCAGATGAAAGCACAATACAGCGAGCCAAGCTCACAGATCCTTTTGGCTATATACTCAAACCATTTGAGGAAAGAGACTTACACGCTACTATTGAAATCGCCCTTCGTCGGCATCTGTCCGAAGCCGCAACTCGCGTAGCTCTGGAAAAAGAAAAACAACTTAGCGAACTTAAATCTCGCTTTTGGTTCATGGTAGCCCACGACTTCCGTAACCCGCTGACGGCAATTTTAGGTGCTGCACAATTATTGGAAAACCATAGCCACGAGTTATCGGAGATTAAAAAACGCGAATATTTTTATCTGATTCAAACATCTGTTGAAGATATGAACCAGATGTTAACCGAACTCTTAGAATTTGGTAAAGCAGAAGTAGGTAAACTAGAGTTCAACCCAGAACCGATTGATTTAGTAAGATTCTGCCAGTACCTGGTGGAAGAGATGCAATTCATTACTGGTCCAAAGCATAAAATAATTTTCACCAATCAAGGTGAATGTGATGATGCTTGTTTCGACGAAAAGCTGCTACGACATATATTTAGCAACTTGCTCTCGAATGCGATTAAGTATTCACCTCACGGCGGCAATGTCTACTTTGAACTTTCCTGTCAAAATGGAGAGGTAGTTTTTCAGGTTAAAGATAATGGGATAGGCATTCCCCCAGCAGATCAACAAGGCCTGTTTGAATCATTCCATCGCGCTGCAAATGTTGGTCGTATTCCTGGCAACGGGCTAGGACTAACGATGGTGAAAAAGTGCTTAGAATTACACAGTGGGCAGATTGTCGTGAATAGCAGAGTTGGAGAAGGTACTACTTTTACCGTAACGCTGCCCTTAAAAAACTGCTTAACTACTGATGAAAAAGGCGTTCCTTCTTCGACGTAAAAAGGTTAGCCGCATAGTTTTATCTTAAACATTAGTAATTTACTAAGTAAGTCAAATAATTTGAGATTTTATATCTTAGGTTAAAGATTGAGTTCGCCCTGCATAGTGGGATAGGGCTTGAACCAAATTTCACGTTGTAAAATTAATTAAACTAAAGACTAATTTAGGTTGGGTTGAGGTAATACCAAATTTGGATTTAATACCAAGTCTGGGTAATCACTTATGATTAGAATCTCTCCGCGTCCCCGTGTCAGTCTAAACGATAAATCCTTAAGTAATGCTTTGTCTTGACGTTCAGCCGCAACATCAAGACGAATAGAAATCAAATGGGGGTTATAGGAACGGATTTTGTATGACTTGCACCCAACACCAGAAAGGATTTGATCGGTACGCTGGCGCTCTACCCATCCTACAAATAATTATGACGGCTTACTTAGCTGAGTTCACTATCTACCTTTAGGAAGATGCTACTAAGGTTCGGATTCTCAAACAATACACAAGAGTCTAGGCGGTAAGCGGTTCCTTAACAGGGGCGCAAGTATCAGCCTGTGCCTTCAAGTTGTGGCTGGTTTCAACCAGAAATTTTCACTCTTTAGTTTTGGTTCATACCGAGCCTCTCGTAGATCCAAAAGTCCAAAGTTAATTCCAAGTCCATGCTCATCCCCAGAGTGGATGGAGCCAATCTAAAATCTAAAATCGATTGACTCTGGCGACTATCTCACTTTTATTAACCTTCGGCACTAAGCGATCTGATGAACTCTGATAATTTACTTCAGTTACTGCACAAAGGGTTTCGCGTCACCTTGGGCGCGACTACTGCGCTTGTAGAAACGCTGCAAGATCCTCAAAAGCGAGAACAGAATCTTTCTGAGTTAAGGTCAGAGTTAAGCGAACGGGTTCAGGAGTGGGCAGAAAGAGGAGAGATAACGGAACAAGAAGCCCGGAATTTGGTGGATAGCATCTTGAGCCAACGAAACAATGCAGCGCGTTCGTCAGCAGCAGAAACGCCTAGCGGCCCAGTTACAACGACACCTAGCCCAGTTGTATCGCCGGATGTGCAGCTAGAGATGCAGGAACTGACAGCACAAATCGCTGCTATGCGTGCGGAGTTAGAGAGGCTGCGCGAGTCAGACTCAGATTCTTAGGGTTTTACTTACCTTGGGAAGTAGTTGCCTAGCCTGTAGATATTGCCTTTAGGACTGCAAAATTGCCCTCAGAGCCAAGTCTGAGGGCGCGATTATGTTATTAAGCTAAAAAGTATGGGACATCTGTGAGAGTTGTCACTTAAGGATTGGCAGGTCAACGGCTGATAGCAGTTTCTATCTTGCTATTTTGATGTTCAATCTGCACCGACTGCTTGCCGTTGGCATCACTGCTGTCCGCAGAAAACAGCCTTTTATATTCAACCTCTCTCTGATTTTTTTCGATTAATCAGTCGTTAGACCATTCTTCTTGCCCCAGGAGATCGCAAATGCGATCGCGCAGCAAGAAGTTGCACCTCTCTAGTTCGCACTCCACCCAGACCCATTCACGAGCAGGAATATACTGGCAGAGGACGTAGATCGGTTGCTGGCGGCTCACAACCCCTTTCTCCACAAGTTGACGTGCTTCATCTTGAATCACGTCGATAGAGTAACGGACAGAGGAGCCAGCTGGCATTGTGTTAACACTCATAAGTTTCAGCCTAGAAACTAACGTAGCTACACTTTATATTAATCGAAGTTTCCGTATCGTGAATAGAGATTTGATTCAGTATAGTTAGTTACAAACTTATCCTCCCTATTAATAGAAATTACAAAAGTCAGGAAGTGATGACATAGGACGAAACCAGCCCTTGTACTGATGACACAGCAGCAAGCCCAGCTTAGCCCTCGTCCAGCATAGGGTTCCAGTTTGAGATGAGAGTAAAAACTGGGTAGATTTGAAGTTAAAAAAAGTTAAATAAATAGGTAGCTATTGCTAATAAGCGAATCCGCGACTATAAACCCCTTTTGGTTTCTAGTTGTCTTGACCTTCCGCCAGAACGTCAAGACAAAGCACGGCGCGGGTTGTTCAACAAGAAGGTATAAAACCGGGATTTGTTATAATCAGCAAACTTTTGTTAACTAAACAAAACTTCTAGGGCGATCGCCTGTGCGGCTGGCATCTGCCCGTAAGAAAACACGCAGGGAACCTCTGTCGGCAGCTCTGGTATAAATTGTTGCAGCAGGTAAGGACTCCCGTAGATTACTAAAGCTTTTAGCTCCCCGGTTTTTAATAATTTCTTAAACAAGTCCTGCGCCACAGGTGTTAGCCCAGCACTGCCCCGGAAGGGATTGCCACGAATAAATAGCTGTAACAAGGTAGAAGAGAAATTTTCTGAGTCCTCAGCAGCTAAGGTTGAGGGGCTGTTACGGTCGAGCAGTTGCAGTTGATAGCCGCGCTGTTTGGGAAGAGCCACAGCTGGTGTCTGTCGCCCCAGAAAATCACAACCAAGGGCGTTATCCACCACGATGAGATTGCGTAACTTGTGGTTGGGTGTGGGCGCTTCTTCTGGTGGCAGAGGAACTGAACCGTGAATTAGCTGGGCATGGCGCAAAATGTTGGCAGCTGTCTCTAGTGCCAGAGGTTGAGCCAGCAAGTTGAGGGAATTTGGGCTTGGCTGTGTTTCTTTAACTTCCCCACTGTCGGATAAAGAGAATACTTTGAGCTTGGCTTTCCAAATGCGCTCCACGGAGGCGCGAATGCGTTCCGGGGAGATGCGACCGGCAGCAACAGCATCACACACGGCTTGGATGGCACCAGGGGGGTCAACGGGCATCAGCAAAATATCTGCACCAGCTTCTACCGCCATCACTGGCGCTTCATTTGCCCCATAGCGATTAGCGATCGCACCCATCACCAAAGCATCAGTGACAATCAAGCCTTCAAATCCCAGCTTTTCCCGCAGCTGACCCGTCAAAATAGCTGGGGATAAAGTTGCGGGTCGTTCGGCGTCCCAAGCAGGAATCAACAGGTGAGCGCTCATCACACTATCGACGGAGGCGCGTATTGCCGCATCAAAGGGTGGCAGTTCAATTTCCGCCAATCTTTCTGCGGAGTGAGGCAACACTGGCAGTTCTAAGTGAGAATCTACAGCAGTATCGCCATGACCGGGAAAGTGCTTGGCAGTCGTCAACACCGGATGGCGTTGAGCGCCTTGGATAAAAGCAGTAGCAAGCTGGCTCACCTCAGCTGGGGTTTCACCAAAAGCGCGGACGTTAATAACTGGGTTAGCGGGATTATTATTAACATCTACTACGGGTGCGAGAACCCAGTTGATCCCAATAGCTAGCGCTTCCTGGGCGGTGCTGGCTCCCATTTGTTGGGCGTATTCTTGAGCAAGGCTAGGATTTTTCCGGGCTATGGCACTTAGCGCCATTGGTGGTGGAAACCAAGTTGCCCCAGAAAAACGCTGACCGACACCTTCTTCAATGTCTGCGGCAATTAGTAGGGGAATTTTCGCCCAACTTTGGAGTTGTTGCGATCGCAGTGCTATTTCTCCAGCACTACCTCCCAGCAAAATAACGCCGCCAACGCCGAGATTTTCTACCCACTGCTGTAGGTTTGCTGCTGGGGGTTCCCATTCTGGATACTGAATTTGATGGTCAAACAGGTAGCCAGAGGCTCGCACCACAACCATCTGAGCCACCTGTTCGGCTAGGGAAAGCCGATCGATATCCGGCAGCGATGCCATCGAACTAGAGCCAGTAAAAGAATTCAATATTAGTCCTCTTCCTCAGCCGACACTGCATAATCGCCCTCTGACTCCGCTTCCGCAAGATCCGTATCCTGGCGTTTTTCGTTGATTTGGTTTAAAAGCGATAGGACGCGATTGCCTCGTTCTATCGATCGATCTTCCATAAACAGCACTTCTGGTGTCCGACGCAGGCGCACTCGGTGACCGAGTTCGCTGCGGACATAGCCAGTTGCCGACTTTAACCCCTCCATTGTCTCGGCTCTGGCCTCATCTGAGCCATAAATGCTCACAAAGATTTTGGCGTGCTGGAGGTCGCCGGAAACATCCACATCTGTAACGCTTACCATACCTGCTCCGACGCGATCGTCCTTAATGCCGTTGACCAACATTTGGCTGACTTCGCGCCTAATCAGTTCAGCAACACGAGAAATGCGACGACTCGTAGCCATAGGAATTCGCCCCCTTTAATCACAGCCTGGGCAGTACTTCTACCCATCCTATCTAAACCGGACTCAATCCCAGCATTGCCCTAAGAGTGAAAGCAATAAAAACGAGGCCTGCAACAAAGAAGCCAATTAGAGCGATCGCTGTAACTGGACGCTTAAGCAGGGGTGCCAACCACCCGAACAGGTAAAAGAAGATTCCCAGGGTGATGGCGATAAAGTAGCGGGGATAGCGAGAGACGTTTTCCCAGAAGCCATCAAAGGCGATAAACATGATGTAGAAAAGCTGAGACCAGCTAAATAAACTTACACTGCATTTTAACTGCTAACATTTGTAAGCGAATTCGACAAGTTTTGCATAGCCTTAAGTCAGTGTAATCGCTTCGGCGGGCGCGATCGCTGCTGTTGAATGCCAGGATGTTGCATTAACCCCCAAACCGTCGAGCGGGGGCTTGAGACCTTTTTGGTTTTAGGTCAAAATCCAGATTTGGGGATTCTGCCCCAACCCCCCCAGACAAGAGTAAGGGCATGGCAGTGCCGTAGCGCTACTTGTTAATTGTTTACATCTACTGCTAAACCATGTATGAGTTACACCAGATATGGGTAAGCACAAGCAATTGAGTCTAGGGCAGAATTTGCAGCTTCCTGATAAAGCTGTTACTGGAAGATATATTTTTAGAATTCATGCTAACTCCTATTTTTGACAAAGTATCGCCTCGTCCATTTCTTAAATGGGCTGGTGGCAAAAGCCAACTGATTCAGCAATACCTTCCCTATTTCCCTAAGTCATTTAAAACTTACTATGAGCCGTTTTTAGGCGGCGGAGCTATATTTTTTCATTTACTCCCGGCTCAAGCAGTGTTGACTGATATTAATTTAGAGTTAATTAATACGTATCGCTGCCTTAGGGATAATGTTGAGGAGCTAATTGCACTGCTGGAAGTGCATCAGATGAACCATAGTCAGGATTACTACTACAAAGTGCGATCGCTTATAGATGGCACGGAAATAGAAAAAGCCGCTCGTGTGATTTATCTCAATAAAACTTGCTTTAACGGGTTATATCGAGAAAATTTACAAGGTCAATTTAATGTTCCCATAGGCAGATACAAAAATCCTAAAATTTGTTCGTCTGCGCTTTTGTATTCTGTCTCAGCAGTACTTCAGTCTGCTCAAATAGAAGTAAGACCTTTTGAAGCAGTACTAGAATTTGCCAAAACTCCTAATAATTTTGTCTACTTCGATCCACCATACTATCCATTGAGCCAAACGAGTAACTTTACCGCTTACAGCCGCAATGCCTTTAGCGAACATGACCAAATTAGATTGCGAGATATTGTTGGAGAACTTGCTCATCGAAATGTAAAAGTTATGCTTTCCAACTCAGACTCTCCCTTTATTAGACAACTGTATAGAGATTTTAATATTTATACAATCTCAGCTACTAGATCGATTAACTCAAAAGCTAGCAACAGAGGTAAAATTTCAGAAATATTAGTTACCACATACAAAAATTAAGACTAGAATGAATATAGATAATATATTAGTTTTCTTTGGCACTGGGCTATTTTCAGGAATTCTTGCCGGACTTTTGGGTATTGGTGGCGGCGTTGTTTTAGTTCCCTTATTAGTGACATTGGGTTACGCACCAGTTAAGGCAGTTGCCACAAGTAGCCTTGCTATTTTAATTACCGCAGTTTCTGGAACTGTGCAGAACTGGCGAATGGGCTATATCAATACAAAGCAAGTTATTTACTTGGGAATACCGGCTGTTTTAACTACTCAAGTAGGCGTTTATTTGGCAAGCTTATTTCCACCTTACTTGCTATTAATGACGTTTGCTATTTTGCTACTGACAAACATTTATTTAGTAGAACTGCGTCGCCGCCTACTTGCTAGAGAAGAAAGCGTCATAGAGCCAAACTTTAACCCAGTTATGGCTAGCGTCGGTACGGGTGGGGCGGCAGGATTGCTTGCGGGTTTGTTTGGTGTCGGTGGTGGCGTGATTATGGTGCCACTGCAAATGTTGCTATTGGGAGAAACTATTAAAGTAGCGATTCAAACAAGTCTTGGCGTGATTGTGATTACAGCAATATCCGCTTGTGTAGGGCACGCTTTAAGAGGAAATGTTTTATTTTTAGAAGGAGTGCTACTGGGTGCAGGGGGTTTATTGGGCGCTCAGCTAGGTACTCGCTATCTACCAAAGTTACCGGATACAGTTGTTAGTTTAGTATTTCGCACGCTGCTAGCAATTCTATCAATTTATATGTTTTGGCAAGCCTGGAGAAGTTATTAGGAGGCAACCATGTGTGGAAGATTTAGTCAGAGTCAATCCGCTGAGATAATCGCTAAAGCTTTTGAGGTGGATAATGTTCCTTCCCTAAGCCCTCGGTATAACATCGCGCCTACGCAGCCTGTAGGAACAATTTTACAGACTGGAGAACAGAGAAAGCGGCAGTTTCAGATGTTGCATTGGGGTTTGATTCCCAGTTGGGCAAAAGACAAAAAGATGGGGGCGCGGATGATTAATGCCAGGGCGGAAACGGTGGCAGAAAAACCAGCTTTTCGGGCAGCTTTTAAACAACGGCGTTGCTTAGTAGTGGCGGATGGCTTTTATGAATGGAAGCAGCAGGATGGGAAAAAGCAGCCATTTTATTGTCGCGTGAACGATGGACAACCCTTCGGCTTTGCTGGTTTGTGGGAGCATTGGGAAGGAGAGGATGGTGAGGCAATAGAGTCTTGCACGATTTTGACAACAGAACCCAATGAGATAATGCGCCCTATTCACAACCGAATGCCCGTTATTCTCGACCCAAAAGATTATGATTTGTGGTTGGATTCAAAGGTGAAATCGGAGTTATTGCAGCCTTTGTTGCGCCCATATTCAGCAGAAGAAATGGCAGTTTATCCAGTCAGCACAAAGGTAAATAAGCCAGTGAATGACTCTTCGGAGTTGATCAATAGCCTTTAAGCGATCGCACTCTCATGATAGCCGGGTGAGCATTGACCGCCTTACTTCTTTGCGACTCTTTTGTAACTCTGTGCGCGATAGCGAAGCGCTGACTTGTCAGTTCGCCTCCTCAAAAACTTACAAAACTTCTGTCTTCCGGTAGAGAGCAAAAACAAGTCAAGCGTGAGCTATGCTGGCAGTGACTTCTATCGCTCCCCAACCCTTTTAGGACAGCAGTTATGCCAGAAAGTTTTTTACTCAGCCGCGTACTAATTCGCTTCAACGGCAAAGCTGATGAACCCCTTAGTCAAGATTTATCGGCGGCTGCTTTGACACCTGATGGCAGCTTGTGGGTAGGTTCTGATGAAACGAGAACGATTGAGCGCTTATCCCCTGTTGAGCCATATATTTTCGGCAAACATCAGCAATTTTTCGTTAAAGATTTCATCGATTTACCTGATCCGGAAGGCGAAATCGATATTGAGGGAATGGATTATACAAACCATTATCTTTGGTTCATCGGTTCCCACAGTACAAAGCGGAAAAAAGTAAAGGGCGAAGACCTTGAGAAGGATCTTGATAAACTAGCAACTATAAAGTTTGAGGCAAACCGTTATTTACTCGCCCGTATTCCTGTAGTAGACGGTGAATTATCTAAATCCGCCTCGCACCCAGAACAGCCGGATAAAAAACTGACAGCAGCCTGTCTGCAAAAGATAGAAAATAGTAACGTTCTGATAGAAGCGCTGAAAGAAGATCGACACTTAGGGCCATTTCTAACAACTTCTATTCCCTCCAAAGAAAATGGATTTGATATCGAAGGCTTAGCGATTCGGGGAGATAGGATTTTTATCGGCTTGCGAGGCCCTGTACTGAGAGGGTGGGCAATTATTTTAGAGGTAGAAGTTGCAGAAACAGAACCGGGAATTTTAACACTGAAGAAAATAGGGAAAGATGGGCAGCAATACAAAAAACATTTTGTAGAGTTGAATGGGTTAGGTGTACGCGAACTGTGTCTGGATGGTGAAGATTTGATCGTTCTAGCGGGACCCACGATGGATCTAGAAGGTTCGTTAAGAGTCTTCCGCCTGAAAAATGCCTTAGAGCGTGATGAAAACAGCATATCTTCGCAGAAAGAGGGAGATTTGGAAGTGTTGTTTGATCTGCCTTTTAGATTTGGTTCAGATCATGCGGAAGGGTTGGCGCTGTTTCCCTGTTTAGGGCAACCAAATTCTCTGATGGTGGTTTATGATTCACCTGATGAGAATAGAGTCCTAAAGCCGAATGGTATTTTCGCAGATGTCTTCAAATTGAAGTGATATAGCAGTCCTATTTGATTTTTACAGACGCAAAATTTCGCGTCTCTATGTGTTTAACTATAGCCATTCTCAGTTGCGTAGATGACACTCTCCGGGACACGGCATTGCCATGCCCCGGAGAACATTTGTATTGAACGCTGATTGAGAACCGTTACGATCGCTAATGGCTAATTTTGTTACGGATTATTAGCCATTAGCAATTGCTGGGAAAATGCGATCGCGTTGCGCTGACTTGTCAGTTCGCGTCTTTCCCATACCAGCCACTCAGGAAAGGGTAAATCGCTTCTTAGGATTTGTTTTTCATCCCCTGACTTAGCTTCAGGATTAACCCGCCACCAACAGCACCCACTACAATCGCGCCTACTGCGACAGTGGGTTCAACCGTGGTTTGAGAGCTAGAAACTGCGCGAGGTTCGGGCGTAGATTTTAGCGCTGGAAGGGCTAATTCTACAAATAACTTATGGGCGGCAGTAGTTGGATGAATGCTGTCCCAAAATAAATATTCGTTTGGATTGTTACATATTTTGGCTCTGCTGATGCAGGCGTTAGTTACATTCGTGAAACCGAATTTTTTGGGATTGTTGGTGACTTGATTATAGAGAGAATTGACATCAAGATAGGTGATTTTGATATCGGAGTTGAGTTGCTGACGCAAACTGTTGAGGGATGCGGCTAATCCAGAGTTATGCTTCTTGGTTAAAACGTTGAGGGAAGCGGAATGTTGAGTTGTGCGCGTGCCGGGAAGCTTTCCTAAATCTGGTAAGTTAACGACTACGATATTTTTTGCACCCGCTGCGGAAAGCGACTTCACCGCGATCGCTAAATTGTTGATCGGCGCAGTAGAGTCAATAGCACCTTTGAGGTAATCATTAGAACCAGCCCAGACGATATACAGAGCCTTAGGATTGGCTGAGGAATGGGTTGTTGTAAAGCTTTTAATCTGTGCCAACAATCCTGGGGGCATATCCCTAGAATCGTCTGTGGTAGCCCCCCCGTAGGCAAAGTTAGTATTGGGATTCGAGGTTAATCTCAGCTTAGATGCTAGGTATTCCACCCAAACTGGGCCATTAGAATAACGTCCTTTAAAATAGGGTGGGCTTGAGGGACTTTCCTCTCTGGTAGCTTGAAACACATTGCCCACATCGGAGAGACTGTCGCCAAAAACATAAATCTCATCGAAATTCTGTGCCGAAGCTTTGTTCGGAAATCCCAAAGCTGTTACCAGAGCGATACGTGCTCCGCACACGCCAAGGGCGATCGCGACTCCGGCAGTAGCCATCAACAAATTTTTTATCAACATAGCTAGAGACTCCGATTTGAGCTATCACCAGTCGCTTTTACCTTGTAGCAAAATTTCTGTAAGATGACTGGTCTCTCTGGCGATATCTAGCAGTGCAGGCTTAGGGACAATTAGCAAAAATAGGATTTTTTGAATTTTAACCACAGATGAACACTGATAAACACAGATAATCAGGAAGATGTTTATCGACTGCGTGCAAGAAGCCTATTGGCGTAGAGATCTGCTCAGCGTACTCCTTGCTGCTAGTCTGGGTGAGTTCTACATTAAGGGTAAGACAAGTTCTCCCTGCATATATATGGTTCAGTACTCTCTTGCTCAAAGCCCAGAAGTCCTTCTGACTGTCCCCGGCAAAGATTCAGCCAAAGCTCGTGAGAAAGCGATGGATCAGCTTATGGAACTCATGGATGCAGGCCAGTTACCCACCGATCTCGCAGATGGATTTAGCGCTAAACAGCTGATTGAGGTAAAAGATTTGGAAACTGATACTGCTAACGATGAGGACGCCGTTACTCAAGCTGTACAAGTTCTTAGCAACCTTGCCACACTGAAACTCAAGGTGCAAGACTCGCGCGCCGAGGCTCTTAAGGTTCGCGCTCAGGTAGACATACTGTTTTCAGATAAGGCTGTGAGTGAGGAAGAAATCGCTAGCCTCAAGGACGGTTTTAAGGTTCTCAAAAGTTTCGCCCAAGTTAATCTGCGCTACCAAGAAGCAAGAGCTAAAGCCGAGCAAGCCCGTGCTGTGCTTGACGAAGCTCTAAAATCTCCAGAAGCTTAACTTTTTTAGTTAAGGGAAGTGCGATACAAGAAAAGAGAAACACGCTACGCGATCGCGTAGCGTCCCCTAAGGAAGACCCGCACAAGATTGCGATCGCCCGTTGCTTTTACCTTGTAGCTTTGTTACAGAACTTTTATCAATTTCACCCCACCCCAACCCTCCCCTTATCAAGGGGAGGGAGTAGCTTGCCCCCAGCAAACACCTGCTGCTTTTAGCCTGCCTTTAGCCCCCCCTTAGTAAGCAGGGCTGATTCATTCTCATGGTAGAAAAATTTATCATTTGAGAAAACCAGATTTGGGGGGGCTCCCCCCAAACCCCCCGTTGGGGGACGGTCG
>JAHHGU010000072.1 GCA_019359765.1 Aphanothece sp. CMT-3BRIN-NPC111 | reverse complement strand
GGCGATCGCAGCCGATTCACCAAGTCACCACACAAACCCTCAAACTGTGGTCTAGTCAACCGAGTTTCCAGATGTACCGGACCATCCTCTGTTGCCGTAATAAATGGCAAGTTAATGTCTGTGACGCTAACACCGGAAAGCTCAATCTTGGCTTTTTCCGCTGCTTCCATGAGGCGTTGTAAAGCTTGGCGATCGCGCCTCAAGTCTACCTTTTCTGTTTCCAGAAATTGAAGAGCTAACCAGTCAACAATCTTTTTATCAAAATCATTCCCACCCAGCTGAGTATCGCCACTAGTGGCTTTTACCTCAAACACCCCGTCGCCTACTTCCAGGATGGAGACATCAAACGTACCACCTCCCAAATCAAACACAAGGATCGTCTGACTCTCCTTTCTATCCAATCCATAAGCTAAGGACGCCGCTGTTGGCTCATTGAGAATCCGCAACACCTCCAGCCCGGCAATCCGTCCGGCATCTCGCGTCGCCTGCCGCTGGGAATCATTGAAATACGCCGGAACCGTAATCACAGCACCCGTAACCGCCTCTCCCAAGTAGCGACTCGCTTCATCTGCTAACTTCCTTAGCACCATTGCTGAGATTTCTTCTGGGGCAAATTCCTTTTTCAGCCTAGGACACTTAATTTTAATGTTGCCCTCTTCATCCTTGCGAATTGTGTAGGGCACTTGCTTCGACTGGGGGCTAAGTTCGGAATACTTGCGTCCAATGAACCGCTTGACGGCATAAAAAGTATTTTGCGGGTTTAAAACCCCTTGTCGTCGAGCCATCTGTCCAACTAGGCGTTCCCCTTCCTTACTGAAGGCAACCACGGAGGGAGTAGTCCGCATTCCTTCTGCATTGGCAATCACAACCGGCTTCCCGCCCTCCATCACGGCCACTACTGAGTTGGTTGTACCCAAGTCAATGCCAACTACTTTTCCCATGCGTTGCGGTTCTCCTAGCGTGTCTTAAAACTTAATGTTGAGAACATTTGCTGGATTTATTGTATCTTGCTACAGAGGGTTGCACAGGCAAGTTGGGCTACAGCTGGCTGCATAGCTAAGTTGGCCACGATTAAAGCAGCTGAGCTTAGCGCCATGCGTTGCCGCCGCCCATCAACTCCAAAAAGTAGATTTTCCCAGCAACACCTGGCTCAACTGAGGCTTCTGCTCTTTTTATCCAGTTCGATAATTGAGCCAATTCAGGTTGACTATAGATTTTGGCACAGAAACGCCATCTAGAAACCATTAACAGATGCTGCTGGATTGAGGCGATCGCAGAAGCAGCTCCTCCTCACTGATCAGGGAAAAAAACTGTTATATCAAATGTAACGGATTGCAAAGTATAATGAGTGCGGGCAAAGATTATTAAAAATTACTCAAGAGCAGTAAGGTTAAATGCGAGTAGCGATCGCCGGGGCGGGTTTAGCAGGACTTTCGTGTGCCAAATATCTGACCGATGCCGGTCACATCCCCATAGTCTTGGAGCGGCGAGACGTTTTGGGTGGCAAAGTGGCGGCGTGGCAAGACGAAGACGGAGACTGGTACGAAACTGGGTTGCACATCTTCTTTGGGGCTTACCCCAATATGTTGAAGTTGTTCAAAGAACTAGGCATTGAAGATCGGTTGCAGTGGAAAGAGCACACAATGATCTTCAATCAGCCCAACGCCCCCGGTACTTACTCCCGATTTGACTTTCCCGACCTGCCAGCGCCATTAAACGGCATAATCGCGATTCTGCGTAACAATGATATGCTGACTTGGCCCGAAAAGATTCGTTTCGGCATCGGTTTGATACCAGCGATGATTCAAGGTCAGAAGTACGTTGAAGAGATGGACAAATACTCTTGGTCGGAGTGGATGAAAAAGCAAAACATCCCCCCCAGGGTAGAGAAAGAAGTATTCATTGCCATGTCCAAGGCGCTGAATTTTATCAACCCTGATGAGATTTCTGCAACCATTCTTCTCACGGCGCTAAATCGCTTTCTTCAGGAAAAGAATGGTTCCAAGATGGCATTTTTGGATGGTTCCCCCACAGAACGGCTGTGTCAGCCTCTTGTGGACTACATTACCGAACGTGGTGGGGAAGTGCGTTTGAATACCCCAATCAAAGAGTTTTTGCTTAATCCAGATGGAACCGTCCGGGGGTTCTTGATTCGCGGATTGAATGGGGCAGCAGATGAGATTATTACAGCAGACTTATATGTTTCTGCCATGCCAGTTGACCCCCTCAAAGCCATGCTACCAAAGCCGTGGAAACAGAAAGAGTACTTCCAAAAACTGGAAGGTTTGGAAGGGGTGCCAGTGATCAACGTGCATCTGTGGTTTGACCGCAAGCTAACGCAAATTGACCATCTGCTATTTTCGCGATCGCCCCTGTTGAGTGTATACGCTGACATGAGCAATAGCTGTAGTGGGTATGCCGACCCCAATCGGTCGATGCTAGAACTCGTTCTCGCTCCAGCAAAAGATTGGATCGGCAAATCCGACCAAGAGATTGTGGACGCCACAATGGCAGAACTAGAAAAACTATTCCCCGACCACTTTGGCGGCTCCACCCCAGCTAAACTGCGGAAATTTCACGTCGTTAAGACGCCTCGCTCTGTGTACAAAGCCACTCCTGGACGCGAGCAGCACCGTCCCTCCCAAACGACACCGATTGCCAATTTCTATCTAACTGGCGATTACACAATGCAACGCTACCTTGCAAGTATGGAAGGGGCCGTACTTTCTGGTAAGCTGACAGCGCAGGCAATTGTGAGTAATCAGGAGAAAGACGTCACGACTCAGGAGAAAGACGTCACAACTCAGGAGTCAGGAGTCCAGCTAGCCCCTAGCCCCTAGCCTCTAGGCAGAAGTTAGGAGTCAGGAGTGATTCCCAACTAACAACTCAGTACGGGCGGGTGATTCAGATGAATCTGGAGTCGAAACAGAACAATCCTGAACAAAACCCGCCCCTACAACTCAAAAGCCTCCCCTAGCTCACAAACTCCCAGCCTGCAACGAATGCTGCAACTGTATAAGTCCCCCCACATGAGAACGCTGGCCTCAATAGAGGATGCTTACGAACTCTGTCGTCAAATTACGGCTAAGTACGCTAAGACATTTTATCCGGGTACGCTGCTGATGCCAGAAGCCAAGCGTCGAGCGATGTGGGCTATTTACGCTTGGTGTCGGCGGACAGATGAGCTAGTGGATGGTGCCCAAGCTGCAACTACAACTCCTGAAACCCTGGATCAGTGGGAACAACAGCTAGAATCGGTATTTGCTGGGCAACCCTTAGACGACCCGGATGTGGCGTTGGTGGATACCCTTGGTAAATTCCCCCTGGATATTGAGCCGTTTCGGGACATGATTGCTGGTCAGCGCATGGATTTGTACTGTAGCCGATACAACACTTTTGAGGAACTCAACCTCTACTGTTACCGAGTTGCTGGTACTGTGGGGCTGATGTCTACTGCGGTGATGGGTGTCGCTACATCTGAGTACACAGCTCCCTGGAATCAGCATCAAGACGTCTATATTCCCACCTCAAAAGCGATCGCTCTCGGAATTGCCAGCCAGCTGACTAACATCCTGCGAGATGTTGGAGAAGACGCCAGGAGAGGTCGCATCTACCTTCCCCTGGAAGAACTAGCGCTGTTTAACTACACCGAGCAGGATCTGTTGGAAGGCATCGTTGATGACCGATGGTGTGAATTAATGCGCTTCCAAATTCAACGGGCGCGTAAGTTCTATGTTCAGGCAGAAAAAGGTATCAGCTTCCTCAGCCCTGACGCCCGATTGCCTGTCTGGACCGCCTTAATGCTCTATCGACAGATTCTAAATGTTATCGAACGCAACCAATACGACGTATTCCGGCAAAGAGCTTACGTTCCAGGTCCACAGAAGCTGTTGTTTTTGCCCGTCGCATGGCTGAGAGCGCAAGTACTCTGAGATAGTTAGTTGTTAGTTGTTAGTAGTTAGTTGTTAAAAATTACTAACTACTAACTACCTTTACCGGAATCTTGATTACTGAGCTGGTGTTCTTGAACCACTACTTGTAATAGGTTGGTTCGTTCCCAGGCTTCCACTTGATATTACAGCCGATGCTAGGATTCTGGTTTGGGTTGACAGTTTGACCTGCCAGCACCGCATCCAGCGCGGCTCGCAAATCTTCACCTGTGACAGGCTTGTTATTGCTAGGGCGGCTATCATCAAGCTGTCCCCGGTAGACCAAACGCTGGTCGGCATCGAATAGAAAAAAGTCAGGGGTACAGGCAGCTGTGTAGGCTTTAGCGATTTCCTGGCTCTCGTCATAGCACAAAGGGAAAGTGAATCCCTGCTCTTGAGCCATTGCCTTGAGGCGATCGGGGGCATCGTCTGGGTAATTAGTAGCGTCGTTGGCGCTGATGGCTACTATCCCTATATCTCGCCCAGCATAGTCCTTTCCAATCTGAGCTAGTTCTGCCTGCACATGCTTCACAAATGGACAATGGCGGCAGAGAAACATCACCAGTAATGCTTTCCCAGTAAAGGTACCTGGTGAAATTGTTGTGCCAGACACCACATCTGGCAGTTGAAAATCTGGGGCCTGGGTGCCCAGAGGCAACATGGTTGAGGCTGTTCGCGCCATTGTATGCACTCCTTGGTATTTCGACATCCTGTTTTGCAAAACTTCCTCCCCAGCTGGAAGAATTCCTATGAGAATATCATCCTTGAGGGGGTTTTGCTGCCAACAAAGACAAGTTCCAGAAGCGGAACAAACAAACAGATGCCAAAGTCAAACTTCCTGTCTGCCTTGTAGTCAGTTAGTGAGCTTTGGAGCTTCAATCGTGTTGACTTCTAGCTTTGGGCTTCAAGGAACAAATGTTAGGGGTTTTTCATGAAAATCATCAACAATAATCAATTTACGGCAGTAACCCCTGGTCAAACAGCTAACCCGCCTGCTCGGATTTTAGCGACGCTGGTTTTAAGCGGCATCTTGTCTCTGGGTGCAAGTATGACCCTGGTGGACGCCGTAGCTGCTAGTCCTGGAGAACTTTCACACTCTGACGCCGCTGAACTGGTAAAGGATAGACGCGATCGCGAATCGAAACAGCTGGGTTCCAGTACCCGTAGGTTACCCACAAGAGTTGCCAATGCTGTGCGCCGAGATTTATCTAGTAAAACTGGGATTTCCCGGGAAAAGCTGAGAATTACTAGTTATAGTCCGAAAACCTGGGGCAATGGCTGCCTCGACCTTCCTAAATCTGGTGAATCCTGCACCGAAGCATTAGTTCCAGGTTGGCATATTGTTTTATCTGATAGCAAGCAAACCTGGTTTTATCGCACAGATACCAGTGGACGCATCTTGCGACGAGAAAATCAGACTGCCTCTGTTAACTTACCCCAATCACTTAAGGCGGCAGTTTTGCAGGATGCTTCTCGTCGTTCAGGCTTGCCAATCTCAGCTCTCCGCATCGTTCAGGCTCAACAGCGGACTTGGCCTGATGGCTGTCTAGGTCTATATGAACCTGGTGTTGGCTGCACTCTGGCTTTGGTAGAAGGCTGGCAGGTTGCTGTAGAAGGTTTAGACAGCAATAAACAACGTTGGGTTTATCGTACTAATAAATCTGGCCCTACGGTCAGGCTCGATAGAGCAGCTAGTAGCATCGGTGAGGTGCCAAATTCTGACTTACCTTCCTCAGTTGCGGCGGCGGTTTTGCAGGACGTATCCGAGCGATCGCGGTTGCCAGTTTCTGCCCTGCGTATCATTCAAGCCCAGCGGCGGACTTGGCCTAATGGCTGTCTAGGTCTAAGTGAACCTGGTATTGCCTGCACTCAGGCTTTGGTAGAAGGCTGGGAGGTTGCTGTAGAAGGTTTAGAAAGCGGTAGACAACGTTGGGTGTATCGTACTAATGAATCTGGCTCTATAGTCAAACTCGATAGAGCAGCTAGTACAATCGGCAACCTTCCCAATTCTGATTTGCCTTCCTCAGTTGCGGCGGAGGTTTTGCAGGACGTGTCCGGGCGATCGCGGTTGCCAGTTTCTGCCCTGCGTATCATTCAAGCCCAGCGGCAGGATTGGCCGGATGGCTGTCTGGGTCTGGGTGGTCCCAATGTCCGTTGCACGGGAGATGTTGTACCAGGCTGGCGGGTGACTGTAGAAGGCGAGCAACAAACCTGGGTTTATCGTACCAATGAATCTGGTTCTACGGTCAAGCTGGATGAAGCAGCTAGTAGCATCGGTGAAGTGCCAAATTCTGACTTGCCTTCCTCAGTTGAGGCGACAGTTTTGCAGGACGTATCCCGGCTGTCGGGGTTGCGAATTTCAGCCCTCCGCATTGATAATGTCCAGCGGCGGACTTGGCCGGATGCCTGTCTAGGTCGGCGAGACCCTCTGATTCTCTGCGCGCAAGGTATCGTACCAGGCTGGCGAGTAACAGTTGCTAGTGGTGAACAACGCTGGGTTTATCACACTAACGCATCCGGTTCTAGTATTTGGCTGAATGCAGAGGCTAGCCAAATAGGTGATGCTGGCACGCTCAAGCCGAATGATATTCCTGAGAGTGAACTACCACCGTCTTTGGACAGAGATGTTATCTTTCGGGCGATCGCTAGTGGTGGCATTACAGGGAGAACCTACCAAACAACCCTCCTGAACAACGGGCAAGTGATTCGGGTACAGGTTAACCACAATGGCAATACCTCTGAACCGCAAATTCACCAAGTTTCCCCTCAACAGCTACAGACTTTTCAAAAGCTGCTAGAGGGACAGCAACTTTCTCAGTTCAACAAGCTGAATTATCCAGCACCCAGGGGCGCAGCGGACTATATTACTGTCACGCTCACCAGCAGATCCGGTACAATCCGCTATGCAGATTTGGGTCAAGGGCGTCTGCCTAAGCCTTTGCAGGAAGTCATTAAAGCTTGGAATCAGATTGTTCGTCGCACTTAGTACCAGCAAAGATTCCCTCATCCAGGATCGGGCAATCAATCCTAACTCTACGCGATCTGAAAGTCAGCTTTATCGTTGGGATTGTTAGTAGGAGCGTAGGGGCATGGCAATGCCCCTACTATAAGCGTGGAAAACCCTCTAACCACCGCACATCTTAAATCTACGGTTTGTCTATCGGGATATGTTGTATTAAATAAGCGTTTTTGCTATAATAATTTGAAAAGTAGTATTTCTAGCGATTCATGAGCGTTCAGCCTGGACACTTAGCTTGCAGTAAGGACTCCATAGTACACGATTCACGGCACCTGTTTGAATTAGCTGGCAACCGACAACAACAGCATGAAATAGAGCCTTCGTTCTACTACTTCGCTTATGGCTCTTGTATGTGTCCAGTGGATTTGAAGCGATCGCTCGGCGAGAAAACGCATGCCTACGTGGTTGGTTCAGCAAAGCTCAAAGGCTATCGTCTCGGATTTTACCGCCGTTCAGATCTGCGCGACTGTGGCGTACTTGACATTGTGAAAGATCCCACCGCCTCTGTAGAAGGCGTGCTGTATAGGTTGCCTTGCCGATTGAGCGATCGCTTGGATGAACGGGAAGAAGTCCCCAAGGGTGGGTATAGGCATGAACTCGTAGATGTCTACTGTCATCGGCGTTTATATACCAACGTCCGCACCTATGTGGTAGTTAACAAGTTACTCGAAGAACTGGCACCCAACGATTGGTACTTTAATGTTGTGCTGCGGGGTGCTGTGACTTGTGGATTGCCAGAACAATATTGCTGGAAGTTATTTGAGCATATGCACCAATTGCAACAGCGCCATTGGCAAACCGAGTCTCTGCGGTCGGCTTAAGGCGATAGACACAAGCGTGATCGCGCCCACAATATTCCCTCTTTCCTTAGCGTCTTAGCGGTTCCAATTTTCCAGGGCGATCGCACTTCTGTTCTACATTCTTTGCAAGGAGATGTCTAATATCAAGTCCGATAGCATCGGTTGTGTTAGCACGAGGGTGCTTGCGTACGAAAGCAAAAACCTCTCCCCCTTGTCTCCTTGTCCCCTTGTCTCCCTATTCCTTATTGCGGCTGCGGCGAACTGAACCCTGAGATTCGATGTGCCATGCACCGCGAGTATTGCCAGTCAAATCGCAGTTTTCAACTGTTCCCGCGCCGTTAAGAGACACACATACAGCATGACCTTCATTGCGGTTGATCTTACACCGCCGAATAGTGGCGTTGCTGCGATCGCCAACATACACCCCTACCTCTACATTGCCAAAGATGTCGCAATCTTCTACAGTTGCCTTGCTATTCTCATCGACCCAAACGCCAAACCCCTTGCCATCATGAATTTGGCAGCGTTGGATAATCGGGTTGCCGCCCTCAGCGATCTGCACCTCAAAATAATTGTTAAATATGTCGCAACCCTCTAAGGTTCCGCGACCATTCTTACTAACCATAACCCCACGACCTTTAGCATTGTGGATTCTGCATCCACGAATGCGGGGGTCTGCGGAGGCACCGTGAATTTTTATACAGGTAGCAGCTGCGGAGCTGATGTCGCAGTTCTCCAGAATCAATTGCCCTTGGGGAATATCAACAGCGTCAGATGATTTATCAAAGAAATAGTTGAAATTCCCAGCCCGGTGGCGCAGCGTCAAACCACGCACCACCGCATAGTCTGTCTGCATTCGGATGCAAGCTGAACCTTGACTTTCAATGATGATATCTGCCACGGGGCCATCGCCCAGGATCTCCAGTTGCTTATAAATCACAAGACTTTCCTGGTAGAAACCTGGACGGACTAGGATGCGAGTACTCGGCTTTGCTCTTTTTATCGCTTCACCAATGGTTCTATAGTCAGATGAGCCAATTTTGGCAACGACGAGTGTCGATGCCGTTGCTGGTGGCAACGGCGGATTAGAGACAAACATCGGCGTCCAGGTGCTAGGTGTGTGCGTTGCGGATGCAGAATTTAGAGGCGCTACACCACTTATCTCTAGAAGTACCTCAGCTGCCGATTGATAGCGCTGACTGATATCTGGAAGCAGTAGCTTGTGTAGGACACGACTTAATTCACTAGTGACCGGGTTGCTAAGGTGGTTCTGCCAGGTATTGATGCCAGCGCTGAGCAGACGAAACGGGTGAATCGCCGTCAGCAGATGAATGCAGGTGAGTCCTAGACTGTAGAGGTCACTGGCGAAAACAGCTTGACCCTCCATTTGTTCTGGAGCAATATATCCGAGCGTACCAATTAAGGTTCCAGTTTTTCCCAGGGCGGTAGTGGAGGCAAACTTAGCAGCACCAAAATCTACTAAAAACAGCTTGTCATCAGCATTACGGCGAATAATATTCTCTGGCTTAATATCCCGGTGGATCAACCGTTCCTCGTGGATAAACTGCAATATTGGCAACAAATCCTTGAGCATTGCCCATATCTGGTCTTCAGTGAAAGAGCCATTCTGAGCAAGTTCTTCAGCTAAGTTTTGTCCATCAATAAACTCTTGCACCAGATACAGCTGGCTATCCTGCTCAAAATGGGCTAGCAGTTCCGGAATTTGAGGATGCTGGCCCAACTCCTCCAACCTTACTGCTTCTTGTTGAAATAGTTCAGCTGCCTTCTGGAAGCTAGCGTCTTGAGGTAAAAACTGCTTAATCACGCAGCGCGGTTTAGAGGGCTTGTACTCATCAACCGCCAAAAATGTTCTGCCAAAGCCACCCTGACCAATTCTTTTGATGGCACGATAGCGATCGCCCAATAGCAACTTTGCCCCACAATTTTCGCAAAACTTTACTCCATCAGGATTCTGGGGTTTCTGGCAATGGGGATTGAGACAATAGCTCATACCTGGGAACGATTGGTGCAGATTGACTCTATGGTAGACGCATAGCTGGCTAATCTAATTTCGGGGTACCCCTAAAGAAAGGTGCGAGAGGCTCCAAGACAGTGGGCGTGCAATATCCGTAGCGTGGGCATTGTCCTCCTCCTCTAATCATCGCAGGCTGCGAATGCAAGTCGCCGTAATTCAGGACACTAGGTTACAATTCTCAAGCCAAAGTAGCGATCGCATTCCTCCCTATGCAACTTAACTGGCAAACCGCCAAAACCTACGAAGACATCATCTACCACAAGACCGACGGCATCGCCAAGATCACCATTAACCGCCCCCACAAACGTAACGCTTTTCGCCCCAAAACCGTTTTTGAACTCTACGACGCCTTCTCTGACGCCCGCGAGGATACTACTATCGGCGTCGTCCTGTTTACAGGCGCTGGTCCCCACACCGATGGCAAATACGCCTTCTGTGCCGGTGGCGATCAAAGCGTTAGGGGTCAGGCTGGGTATGTAGGCGATGATGGCGTTCCGCGCTTGAACGTGCTGGATTTGCAACGCTTGATTCGCTCCATGCCCAAAGTTGTTATTGCCCTCGTCGCCGGTTATGCTATCGGTGGTGGGCACGTCTTGCACCTAGTCTGTGACCTCACCATTGCCGCCGACAATGCCATTTTTGGTCAAACAGGTCCTAAAGTTGGCAGTTTCGATGGTGGGTTTGGTGCTAGCTACCTTGCCCGGATTGTCGGTCAAAAAAAGGCGCGGGAGATTTGGTTTCTCTGCCGCCAGTATACAGCGTCTCAGGCACTAGAAATGGGCTTAATTAATTGCGTGGTGCCAGTAGAACAGCTAGAAGATGAAGGGATCGGGTGGGCTAAGGAAATTTTAGAAAAAAGTCCCATTGCAATTCGTTGTTTAAAAGCCGCCTTCAATGCCGACTGCGACGGTCAAGCAGGTCTTCAGGAACTCGCTGGTAATGCGACCTTACTCTATTACATGACAGAAGAAGGAGCCGAGGGTAAACAAGCGTTTCTAGAAAAACGTCCCCCTGATTTTCGTAAATACCCCTGGCTACCTTAGAACAAATGCCAATAAAAGCGATTAGCAATCCTTCAATTAGCGATTAGCTAAAAACCAAGCCTCCCTGCATAGTGAAGGTGGGGGAAGCAGGCTAATAGCACTCCTGCTAACTGCTTAGTCGATCCTGCTTAATCAAAAGTCGCACCTTTCTTGAGTAAAGGTGCGACTTTCTTTCAAAGGACAGCTACAGTAGCACTGCCGCGTGCAGTTAGGGTTGCTGGGGTAGGAGCGCTATGAACTTCAGGCAAATCTGCCTTAGTGTAGTCTAAGGAACAATCTAAGACCAGCGCCTCTTGTACTATTAGATGTTCGTTGGACAAAATCATCATCCCTTCAAGAGCTTCCCAAGAAGGTGCAAAAGGTGGGAGCGCCAATGAACAAGCCTTCCAACTGCCTCGCACGGGGGCACCGAGTTGCTGGCAAACACCACCGCGCCGTCCTTCCGGTTGGTAATACCGGCAACACCGACAGGCAGAAGTTAAACAATTCAGTGTTTTCATTGGATTTCTCTTGAGGGATAATCTTCTTTTAAACTTGATATTTAATTTACCTGCTACGTTAGTAGGCTCTTCAAGCTGGCAATCAATTATCCCGTCTATGTTCTAGCGATCCCCAAACAACAGTCTCTTTCAGTATTTCTTTATAATTGCGTTATATACAGATACATTTGCAGGAGTAAGAGACACTTCTTTATTGAGGAGTTACCATAAGTAACTATACTGCTTTACCATAAAAACAGCGGGGATCAAGCAAAACGTTAAATCAAAGTAAGCCCTTTTTACACCTGCATTAGGCTATGTAATAAGAGTTAAAACTATCGTTAAAGTGGTCAAAACTTAACAAGTAAATATATTTACTAGCCCACAAAAGAAAGATAAAGCTAAAGCTTAATCATCCACCGAAAGGTATAATTTGGGGCAGCAAAATTTCTGAGCTACAGCCAGCTGATTTGGAGTTACTTTTTTCCCCTCCCAGATTAGCTAATGCCTAGCTTCCCCAGTTTTAGTGTTCCCACTCTCACTCTAGATATTCTTATACCGGGGAAGAATATCTAAGGAAATAAAACTGGGGGAAGAATCAAACGGCTCGCTCGGCAGCAAGAGGTTACTCTCATGGCTGGCGGTGCGACAACCCTAACTCTGTTCGCTAATGCTTTTGTTTGGCGGCACAAAGGGCGCAGACGTCCCAGCGCTGTAGTTCTCCCACCGGCGTAGGACATTGGCACTGAGGACAAAGCGGTAAGAGTTGCGATCGCCTCTGGACGGCCTCAGCCCAATTTTGAAAGGCTAGGTAAGGGTCTTTCGCGGCAGGTGTATTACTGGCAGTTGGTAAAAATCCAGCATCAACAACATGGCTAGGATGCTCTAAGCACAACAATGATTCCCGATCAGAATCAAAAGAGTTGCCTTGGCGAGAGTTATTCTGCCACTGAGCTGTAGAAAAGCGAATGTCCACCAGCGGACTCGGCAGTTGGGCATTCAACTTTTTCAGCATGGAATGGCGCTGGAAAGAGAGAGTTTGCGCCCAGGCAGAACTAGATGTGGCAACCCACAAGACACCCCTAGATATGGAAACAGGTCGAGTATGAGACATAGCTGCCGATGGCACCACCCCAGACCAACACTCTTGCAGGCGGCGAAACTCCTGTAGCCCCTGCCACCCCGGCTGATTTTCCAGAGCACCTAAGATATGATTAAGAGATTTGAAAGACATCTTGTTTATCTAAAATTAAATCAACAGGTGTTCAGCCAGACCATGCCACAACACCTCTAATCTACCTGAACGCAATTGCATGCAGGCGATCGCGATCGCATTGCCTGCACCGCCAAAAACGTTGAATCAAGTGATAGCGATCGCCACCAGAAAAGATTTCCTTCTCAAATAAGCAACTAAGAAACTGGTTAGGAACCCAGCCATGAGTAAAGGCCCCTCAGTTGTGTCCCCTACTTTATCCTCGCCCATTCACTACCTCAACCCAGCCTTACAAGCTGCTTTAGGCAGTATAGATGTCCAAATGGAGGAAGAATTAGCCCGATACCGGCGTCAAAAAGCGGGGCTTCCGGTGATGCCTGCCCCTAGCTGGGAAAGCCCCCAACCTCCTGGGCCCGTAGGCTTGATTGACCTAGACCCCCTAGCAAGTAGCGATCTGCCGCCCGTTTCAGGGATGGCAGCCGCGACCACTGCCGCTAATGAGACGACGTCTCCAGAGCAAACCCCTCAGGTTCTTGAGAATGCCCCTTCATCAACAGACACCCCTGAAACGTACTCCCCTACAGAGGATTATCCTCCTGCTGTACCCCTGACAGCAGACAGCGAGCCAGCCGAGGAAAATTCCGTCCGCAGTAGCGAAGCTGCTGGAGGGGAATCTCCCCAAGCACCTGCGACATCTGTCGGAGGAGATTTAGTCTACCAAGGTGCTATCCCAGATCCGCCGGATGACTATCTAGCCTCTTCAGAACAACTTTTGCGAAGTTTGGATGAGGAAGAGGCTCAAATCGGCGCAAAACGCAGTATTAGAGATAAACTGCTGACCCCAGTAGGCGTAAGCTTAATGTTGCTTTTGCTGCTCTCAAGTGCCGCTGTGGGCTATATCCTAATAAATCCTTCCAGTCTCAGCTATGTGGGTTTCGGCAGATCCAAGAAATCACCCACGTCCACCGTTGCTCAAAGTTCCATACAAAAGTCACAAGTCACCAGCAACACAGCAGCAGAACCGCCAATTCCTAACAGCCCTAATCTCGCTTCACAGGAATTTGTAGACCTGAATTTGAATAACCTGAGTACATTAAAAACTAGCCCTAGCCCATCTACCACCCCCTTACCGCCAGCCTCACCTAAGCCAGTAGCAAGGCAAGCCACGCCTTCTCCAATACCCAGCCCTGTCAGTAACGGGCGTCCCCAGGATTTAGTTTCTGCTCTCGTGCCCCTGTCACTAGCGCCCATGCCCGTCCCGCCGCCCCCGGCACCAGCTGCACCGACACCTGCCGTCAAAAAGACGCCCCCAGCGTCGCCTACTCCGACTCAAGTGAAGGGAAACCCCCCACAGCTGCAAAAGAATTTCTATTACGTAATGACCAAGTACGAAAGCGATAGCACGCTGCCAAAGGTACGCAAAATTGCTGGCGATGCTTATGTGCTTAACTTCCCGGAGGGACGCCGAATTCAAATTGCAGCTTTCTATAAAGAGTCTGATGCAAAAGCATTTATTCAGGAACTCCAGAAAAAAGGAGTTTCTGCTTGGGTCTATCATCCATAAATAAAGGCTTTCTTTCCTAAAATGTTTCGCTCATAGCTGGTGAGTGATGAGCTAGGAGTTATGAGTTATGAGTTATGAGTTATGAGTAAATTCCTTTAATTCAAAAATAAACATTCACGTACTCATAACTCTCTTAGCTTTGTCAATCGCGCTCAACCGTATCGAGACAAATTTTTCTTATTTCTCTATACCTCGCAGACAGGGGCTTATACCAAGTTGCAGTTTTAACTGTAATTTTCAGCAGAGGAGCAGAAGAAAATAAATGTAGGCTACTGAAGGCAATTTGGTATTAATACCAATAGAGCTTTGAAGTAAGTTTGGATCTATTAACTTAGTATAAATTTTAGAAATTTTCAAAACTCATAACTCAAAACTCATAACTCACAACTATTTATCTGGGCTACTATGATGTTAAAGTTTCCCCGATGATCCATGTGAATGGAGAGGTGCTATGGGATTGATCGACCGCATTTTGCGAGTAATTCGAGCCAACATTAACAGTCTGATTGGTCAAGCGGAAGATCCGGAAAAAATCCTGGAACAGGCTGTAGAAGATATGCAGCATGATTTGGTTCAAATGCGGCAGGCTGTAGCTCAAGCGATCGCTACTCAAAAACGCACCGAGCGACAATGCAGCCAAAATCAATCTACAGCAGAAGAGTGGTATCGTCGTGCCCAGCTAGCATTGCAACAGGCTGACGAAGATTTAGCACGGCAAGCCCTGACTAAGCGCAAATCATACCAAGAAACGGCAGAGGCGTTGCAAGCCCAGGTAGAGCAGCAAAACGTAATTGTCAGCAAGCTCAAGCAGGATATGCGGATGCTGGAGAGCAAAATCTCTGAGGCGAAAACAAAAAAAGATATGTACATCGCCAGGGCACGTTCTGCTCAAGCGTCTCAGAGGCTTAACGAGATGTTAGGGAATGTGAATACTAACAGTTCCTTGAGCGCCTTCGACCGGATGGAAGAGAAAGTGATGCAACTGGAAGCTCAGTCAGAGGCGATCGCCTCCCTTGGCACCGATGATTTGGAAAAGAAATTTCTCTCCCTCGAAGATGCCGGTGATATTGATACGGAGTTGGCGTCGATGAAAGCCCAAATGATGACGGGCACAGATACAGCACAGTTGCCGTCATCTGGGACATCTACCCCGTCTAAAGACCCAGGTATTGACGGGTAACTTGAATATCTGCGCTCTATGATTAAGCTTCTTAAAAAGAATCTTGCTGTTATCTACCGATTTGGGCCGCAAGTTTTTACACTGTATTAAGAGCGTCCGCTCTTTAACACTTCATGAAAAGTTTGGGAGTTACTCAAAGTAGCAGTTTAGACTGGAAATGATATTTGGAATCATTGCCGCCGACTCAATTAAACCCAGCAGGCTGACCCCAGGGGCCTGCTAATGCCTTACACACTCCAAAAGGATAGACAGCGTCATGGGATTATTCGATCGCATTAGCCGAGTCGTTAGAGCAAATCTGAACGACGTGGTCAGCAAAGCTGAAGACCCAGAGAAGATTCTGGAGCAGTCCATCATTGATATGCAAGAGGACCTGGTGCAGCTGCGTCAAGCCGTTGCCCAGACCATTGCTACGCAAAAACGGACTGAACAACAGTACAACAAAGCCCAAACCGAGGCAAACAGCTGGCAGCAAAGGGCACAGCTGGCTCTGCAAAAAGGGGATGAGAATCTGGCGCGACAAGCACTGGAGCGTAAGAAGACTAACAGCGAGACTGCTGGTGCCCTCAAAGCGCAACTGGATGGTCAGAGCGGTCAGGTGGAGACCCTCAAGCGCAACTTAATTGCTCTGGAAAGCAAAATTTCCGAAGCCAAGACTAAGAAGGATATGCTCAAGGCGAGGGCGCAGGCTGCAAAGGCTAACGAACAGCTGCAAGGTGCCATTGGTCGCCTAGGAACCAGCAGCGCCATGGGAGCCTTTGAGCGCATGGAAGAAAAGGTCATGATTATGGAAGCCCGTTCCCAGTCCGCAGCGGAGCTTGCTGGAGCAGATCTGGAAGGCCAATTTGCACAGCTAGAATCTGGCAGCGATGTTGATGATGAATTGGCAATGATGAAAGCTCAGCTCGCTGGTTCTCCGACACCGCAATCACTGCCACCCGCGTCTCAGAATCCTCCGTCCTCCGCATCCAGTTCAGTGGTTGACAAGGACTTAGAAGACCTGCGCTCAAAACTTAATAATTCTTAGTAGGCGCTATCTGGTGCCTAGAACTTACCCAAAAATTAAGGCCAAGATAGGCTGCTCTCCACCCACCTAGCACAAGGTTTAATGGAATTGAGAGCGTCTATGTTGGCCTAATTTAATTGGTCTGTCTTAGAGGTAATTCATGCACATGCAAGGGCAATGTTCGTTTGGCTTTTGTAGTGGGAGAATGTCAATTGAGTAATTGTCGATCGGGAAGTGCCATGAGTAGCGTGATTTCCATTACAGATGCAGCATTTGAAACCGAAGTCCTACAAGCAACACAACCCGTACTTGTGTACTTTTGGGCTTCTTGGTGTGGTCCGTGCCGCTTGGTGTCACCATCAGTGGACTGGGCAGCCAAAACTTATGGCGATCGCCTCAAGGTCGTTAAGATGGAAGTCGATCCCAATCCCAAAACGGTGAAGGATTACCGTGTGGAAGGTGTTCCAGGGCTGAGATTGATTAAGGATAGTGAAGTGATTGCATCCTGTGAGGGAGCGATAAGCAAACAGAAATTAGAGAGTATGCTGGAAACCCATCTCGCCCCTAGTTCCTAGCCGCTAAAAACTATGCAGTTTGCCAAGCGTTTACAACCCCTGCAAACCAATGTGTTTGCCGATATGGATCGGGCGAAGGCAAAAGCCAGGGCGTCTGGGCAGCACTTAATTGACCTATCGTTAGGGTCTTCTGACCTCCCGGCGTCCGAGCATGTCATTGCCGCGATCCAAGATTCTTTATCTGATTTGAGCACCCACGGGTACTTGCTGTTTCACGGCACCCAGCTTTTTCGTCAGGCTGCTGCCAACTGGTATACCCAAAAATACGGCATCCCAGTTGACCCAGAAACAGAAGTACTTTCCTTGATTGGTTCCCAGGAAGGCACCGCCCATTTACCTCTAGCAGTGCTGAACCCTGGGGATTTTGCCTTGCTGCTCGATCCGGGCTATCCTTCCCATGCTGGTGGCGTCTACCTCGCTGGTGGTCAGATTTATCCGATGCCGTTGCGGGCAGAAAACGGGTTTTTGCCAGTGTTTGAGGACGTGCCAGGGCCGGTGCTAGCCCAAGCGCGGATGATGGTGTTGAGCTATCCTCACAACCCCACAACCGCGATCGCGCCCTTATCTTTCTTCCAGGAAGCCGTCGCTTTTTGTCAGCGTCATAATCTGGTGCTGGTTCACGATTTCCCATACGCCGACTTAGTATTTGAAGACAAAGGAGAAAGTCCGCAGGAGGCAGGAAAAACTCCCCATCAAAAATCTGCTGTGCCCTCGATTTTGCAAGCCGACCCGGAAAAAAGTGTCTCGATTGAGTTCTTTACCCTTTCCAAGTCTTACAACATGGGAGGATTTCGGGTAGGATATGCGATCGGCAATGCAGAGCTAATTCGTGCCTTACGGCAGGTGAAAGCTGTGGTTGATTTTAACCAGTACCGGGGCATTTTAAACGGTGCGATCGCCGCCCTCACCGGACCACAAGAGAAAGTAAAAGCGGCCGTTGCCACCTTCCAAAACCGCCGGGACGCTTTTATCCAAGCTTTACACAAAATTGGCTGGCAAGTTCCCACACCTACCGCTACCATGTACGTCTGGGCAAAGTTACCTGAACCTTGGAGTAACGATTCTGTAGGATTTTGCACCCAGTTGGTAGAAACAACTGGTGTTGCTGCATCACCCGGTGCTGGGTTTGGCAAATCTGGCGAAGGTTATGTCCGGTTTGCTTTGGTACACGAACCGCCTTTATTAGAAACCGCAGTAGAGAGGATAGCGAAGTTTCTCTCTAGTTCATCTGTTTAAAATTACTAGGACTGACGCACAACAGAGATTTTTAATAAATCATTAATCTTTGTTTTTGGCGTCAGCAATTTTGTCTTGACGTTCCGGCGGAAGGCCTCTACGACTTTTTTCACAGAGCCATCCGCTTTTATAGCAATCCTTCAGTTAGCTTTTAGCAATTAGCTTTGAGCAGTTGAAGAGTGATAGCAGCACTTCTGGATGCATAGGGTTGAGGTCGATTGCCTTGCGCCGCCTTGGGGACTGCTATATAAAATAGTTTGGTGCTACCAAAGCCGATTTGGTATCAGACTGTCTTAGTTTCCCGTTTGCTCGACTTCCTCAGAAAGCTTGTGGCGGCGATATTGACCGATGCGGTCTAAGTAGTGGTGGTAGGTAAAAAGTGCTGGTGACACCTGCAATTCGCTAAACTTGCTGGTGTCTAAATCTTGTAATTCCAAATCAAAAAATAGCAGTTGGTTATCAATCTTGGTTA
>JAHHGU010000070.1 GCA_019359765.1 Aphanothece sp. CMT-3BRIN-NPC111 | reverse complement strand
ATATGATTTTAGTGCCACTGCTGCCGGTATTTTCCCGGTTGGGTGACCCAGATGATTGGCCTGAACTAAAGGTGCGGATTCGTCAGGGAATTCTGTTCACTGCTATCAGCATGTTGCCTTTAAGTGCCTTGATGATCACTCTGGCCTATCCAATTGTGCGGGTGGTTTATGAACGTTACGCTTTCGACAAGAATGCATCCCAGCTGGTAGCCTCTGTGCTAATTGCTTCCAGCCTGGGAATGTTCTTCTACTTAGGGCGCGACGTGCTGGTGCGGGTATTTTATGCTTTAGGGGATGGAGATACGCCGTTTCGCGTCACTGTGGTGAATATCTTCCTCAATGCTTTGCTGGATTATATCTTGGTGCAATCTTTAGGCGCACCTGGTCTAGTGCTAGCAACTGTGATGGTGAATCTCTTTTCGATGGTGGCGCTGCTGTGGTTGTTGAATCGCAAGCTCAACGGTTTACCCTGGCGAGAGTTCAGCTGGCCTATCCTAGCTTTAACTGGTATTAGCTTTCTGACTGGTTTAGCTAGTTGGGGAGTCAGCTTGGTTTGTGAGAATACTTGGGGAACCAGGACTTTGCCACTACAGCTGCTGCAACTCACTTTATCGGCTATTGCTGGGTTAGGCGTTTTTGCCCTACTTGCCACGCGGCTGAATTTGCCAGAGGTGGATATGTTTGTCTCCCGTATACGCAAGCGCTTTTAAGCTAGAGATGCGCTCTGTCTTCCTGTATAGCGCGTCGTAGACGTTTGCTCCTACAACTAAAAAGGGGGGGCTAGAAGCCCCCCTACAATCCGAGATTGATACAAATTGCCTTAGTTTATATAGCAGCTGCCATAATGCTTAGAACAATCGATATCGCCTTTATGCACGCATCGAGATGCTGCTATAACTGCCTAATTGCTAAAAGCTAATTGCTAAAAGCTAATTGCTATAACTTGCGCTGATACTCTTCGAGAAGATCCATCAGATTTACCTGGCACTGCATAGGGAGCAAGTCTGCTAAGGGAACTTCCCGTTTGCCGCCGCCCAATTTCACGGGAATATTTTGCAGAATTTGCTGCACCCGGTTTTCCTCTACAGTGCCTCCCTTCAGCAGGGGATACAGCTGTTCTGCCAGGACGGTGTGCAAATGGGCTTCCCTGAGATAGAGATGCCACTTGGCAACGTCGATGTAAATATTCTCACCAATTTCAGCAGCAAGGGCTTCGATTGCTTCGGAGGTGTTTGCGGTAGCCATAAGATTTACTCTGGTGCTGTGGATAGGGAATCTACTGGCTTTAATGGCAATAGATTCCAGCGAAAGTTTGAATCAACAAAAAGCAAGATCCTGCGGTCTATCCCCGGGTAGTTTTTTTAGACTTTTGTTTGGGTTTCGGCTGGAACCCTACAGGTGTTGTGCCTAAAGATTCTGCCACAGGGTCAGAATAGTCTGCGATCGCAAAAATATAAACCGCATGGGCGAACAAAACTAGCGCCCATCCGCCTGTTACCCAGGTTGCCCAAGGCCATGTGGCAGCTTGCAAGTTGTGGAAAAACCACAAGCCAGAATTGCAAGCAGCAAAAATTGCTACGTGCATAGCAAAGTTCATCCGGTCATCTAAGCGGCGATACTCAGGATCACGGCGGTCTGGTTCACGAGGCCAACGAGGAGGCATAAAACGCTTTAGTAAAGAGTTGGGTATACAGAGTTCCAACTCAATTTTAGCTAAAAGCGCCAGAAGCCTCACACTGTCCCCATAAGCGTCGGTGTGGCAATTAATTGCAGGTGATGACGATTCCATCTTTTTAAGAATGTAGGTCGTCATCCTAGGAATTAAAGGGATGGATGAGAAATAACCAAGAAATTTAGCTTTATCAATTTGCAGTTATAGCAGTTCTATTTTATTTGTGAAACATACTTTTATAATGAACCGCAAAGACGCTCATAGTGCAAATAAAAAAGCTGAAGATAAAGTTTACAAATGATTAGAGGAGTATGCCACACTAGATCTGCCATCTCTCCTCAGCTCATACACGCAAGCCAGCAGGCGAACAGAAGTTATGGAGCCAATTTTTTCAATTCTTGCCCCCCTTACCCTGGCTATTATTGGCTACACAGTGGGTTCTGTGAAAATTATCAATGAGGGAAATGAAGCCCTAGTAGAGCGTTTGGGTCAGTACCATCGGAAACTCGATCCCGGCCTTAATTTTATTATTCCCTTTGTTGAGGCGATTGTTGTGGAAGAGACGACCCGCGAGAAGGTCTTGGAAATAAAGCCTCAGCAGGCAATCACTAAAGATAATGTTTCTCTTAAGGCAGATGCAGTAGTATTCTGGCAGATTCTTGAGCTGGATAAAGCATTTTATTCGGTTGAAGATATTGAAATTGCCATTGAAAACCTGGTTATAACCACGCTTCGCTCTGCCATTGGTCAGATGGAACTAGAGCATACCTATTCTTCTCGAAACGCAATTAATCAGCTGCTATTACAGCAGTTGGATCAGGCAACTGTCAATTGGGGCGTCAAGGTAATTCGCGTCGAGGTACGAGAGATAACACCTGCACAGACCGTTTTAGAGTCCTTGGAATTAGAGCGGGCAGCTGAGAGTAAGAAACGAGCCGCAATTTTGGAGGCTGAAGGAACTGTCAAGGCTGTGGAACTATTGAGTAATGCCCTACAATCGCAAGCTATGAGTCGAGAAGTATTGCAGTTTCTCGTTGCTCAAAGATATGTAGATGCCAGTCAGCAATTGAGTGCCAGTCCCAATTCAAAAATTGTCTTTATGGACCCGAAAGCATTAACAGAAGCAGTGTCAGATCTGATTTCCAAGCCGCCTGATGCTCCTAATGCTAGCAATCAAGGGAATAATTCTAATCCTTGACCTTGTAAAACGCTACTTAAATGTTGATACAATTCTGGGTTATTCATTTGTTTTGCATTTCAATTCCACCAATGTTTTGTATTCGGTGAATTCAGTAGTATGTTTCTCCACCTAAGCCCCTTCCCAAATCCCTACAGTCGCAAAAACTAAAAACAATAGACCACCAATTGCAGTAACCGCACGCTCTGAAACTTTTTCAGCAATCAAACTTCCACCCAAGACAGCAATCAATGCACAAATGCTGTGTCCTAAGATGGCTCCTAACGTCACTCCCACGACGTTGTTGGCTGCCGCAAGGGTTACAGTTGCAATTTGTGTGCGATCGCCCCACTCAGCCAGAAAAGTCAGGATAAAGCTTTCACATAGAATTATCCAACTATTGTTACGACCCCTGAGATTTTTCTCACTCACCTCAATGGCATTCTTTGCTTCTCCAACAGCTTCATCGGTTGTCAAAACTGTCATGCGGCTGGCTTCGTATAACAATTTGATACCAAACAACAGAAACAATCCCACTGCTGCATAGTGTGTGTAGATCTTAGGAAGAAATGCAATTACCTGTCCGATCGCCACAGAAAAAAGTGTCATGGCAGCTAATGCCCCGATGACTCCAGCCAGTACCAAATGGCGTGGGTGTCGCATAGACAGAATGACAGCGATAAAAAATGTTTTATCGCCCAGTTCCGAAATTGTAATCAGTAGTAAAGCTGCGGTGAGAGCGGTTAGCACGGGTTAGACTCCTCAGAATCGACAGCAAAGCATCTGAGTGAGCCTGGTAAGCGTGCATACACTTCACCAAGCCCACATGCAGATGTGAACTTAGTGAAGGTCTCGCTTTTCAAGCTTGAGTGCTTAGTTCAAAATAAATAGACTAAGCAGAAATCAAATCTTGCTACCCAAACCAGGCAATTGCCAGTATGTTGATTTGGGTGACTGGCTAATTGATAACCAGCAGCTACTCCCCTTCAAAACATAACTACCCTACAACAAAACCTATTAATTAGCAACTGTTGAATAGGCTGGTATATATAAGTTTTGATAGAGCAACTTTCACTTTTGTTTCATTTTTAATTCATTTTGCTTTCATGATTCATATCCAATCCGGCTAATAAGGAATAATAGAGAGGAAACTGGCTTCCACATAGAGAAATATGGTCAGACAAATACGAGTTGAGTCTTACTTGAGTGTAGAAGAACTAGAAACCAAATACAGGCAAGTCCAAAACGTAATCAGTCGCACTTACTATGAAATTATCTGGGTACTAGTACAGCATAAAAGCCCAAAAGAAGTAGCCGCAATTTAATGAATTCTGAAGATAGCGTCGGCAACGCGACACACATCCCGCATTTCTGGGAGGTCGTGAACCCGGAGAATATCAGCAGATCCGGCGATCGCAGCACAGCAAGCTGCACCAGTGCCCCAAACTCGCGCTTTTGGATCGGGTTGATTCAAAATATGACCAATAAAACTTTTCCGAGAGGGTCCTACTAACATAGGACACCCCAGTGAACGAAACTCTGGTAAGCGTCTGAGGAGTTCTAGATTTTGGTTATAAGTTTTAGCAAAACCGATGCCGGGGTCAATAATAATCTTTGACCGCTCAACACCAGCTGTAACAAAAGCAGCAATTCGACTTTCCAGAAACTGATAAATTTCTGCAATCAAATCCTGGTAATCCGTTAGTTTTTGCATCGTTTGGGGCGTCCCCCGGATGTGCATCAACACAATTGGAACTTTTAGTTGAGCCACCACTGACAACATATCGGGGTCAAAAGTGCCACCGGAGATATCATTTACTATATCCGCCCCAGCCTCAATTGCTGCTCGTGCCACGCTAGCCCGTGTGGTGTCAACAGAAATCGGCACCTGCGTATAAAGTCGCAGTGCCTGCACCACCGGCAGCACCCGGTTAAGTTCTTCTTCCAGGGAAACTTCAGCAGCACCCGGTCGAGTTGATTGACCGCCGATGTCGATGATGTCGGCACCGGCGTCTACCAGATATTGGGCCTGTGCCAGGGCGTTATCTCGGGTGTTGAACTTACCCCCATCACTAAAGCTATCCGGCGTTACATTCAACACGCCCATTAGATAGGTGCGATCGCCCCACACAAAAGAGCGCCCCCGGAGAGTCAAAGGCAGCGGCGTCATTTGATGCCAGGATTTGTTTTCCATGCTTATGCCCAAGACTCGCCCAATTTGATCATTGATAATTAACAATCCGGGCGAAACTCGCAGGTGACAAACTCGCCCCCCCCACTAAGACGCCATCGATTTCTGGTTGAGCCATAATTTCATCAATGTTATCTGGCTTTACAGAACCGCCATACTGAATTGACACATCAGGATTACTCAGTTGACTCCGAATCAAGCCAATAACACGGTTGGCTTCTGACACCTCACAGGTCTCTCCGGTGCCAATTGCCCAGATAGGTTCGTAGGCAATAACCAACTGCTGCTGATCGACATCTACGAGGTCTTTTTCCAGCTGAGTGGTGATCAGAGATTCAGTATCTCCCGCCGCCCGTTGTTCCTTGGTTTCACCTACACAGAGGATAGGCGTCAAGCCGTGACGCTGAGCAGCTTTGATACGCCGATTTACAGTTTCATCGGTTTCACAAAAGTATTGACGCCGTTCGCTGTGACCAACAATGACATAACGCACGCCAATTTCTGTAAGCATAGAACCTGCTATTTCGCCAGTGTAGGCACCAGCGTCTTCCCAGTGGATATTCTGAGCGCCCAAACGCACGAGACTACCGTGCAGACTTTTGGAAATGATGTCCAATGCTGTAAAGGGAGCGCATAACACCACTTCCCGCTCTTCAGGGGTTTCCTCCAGCTCAGGCATGAAGCCCTGCAAAAACTCAGAGGCTTCTGCCTGAGTTTTGTACATTTTCCAGTTACCGGCAATTACAATTTTTCGCACAGCTGACTAAAGGATACTCCAAACCACAATGCACCCTTCAGTGTAAGGCTTTGGGGAGCTTAATTGAGTGCATGATTGCACTTAAACTTATAAAAGCTTTCATTAGCGCTGGTATTAGAGGTTATGAGACTTCTTTTAAGATTAAAATTTCCCCCTTACTAAAGCAGGGCTACTTCATTGTCTAGAAAGGAAAATCAGCATCAATAATCAAACCTTTCGGACTCTGCTTGGGGGACGGTCGCGTCCCCCAACGGGGGGTTTGGGGGGAGACCCCCCAATCATGGTTTTCTCAACTAATAATTTTTTCTACCATGACAGTGAATCAGCCCTGCCTTACTAAAGGGGAAGCAGAAATCAAACACCCCCCCTTAATAAAGGGAGGGGTAATACAGGCACTTTTGCCAGAGGTTATGAGCTAATAGCTAATTTACGCCACAGTCTCAAAAGTTCACTGCCTCTAAGTAGCTGCTGCTGAACGAGCGGCAGCGGCTTGGTCGGGATGAATGCCTAAGCGTGTGAGATTGATGCGACCTTTGCCATCAATTTCGCGCACTTTGACAATCACCTCATCCCCAACAGCTACTTCATCCTCTACCTTACCAACGCGGTAGTCAGCAAGTTGAGAGATGTGAATCATCCCTTCTTTTCCGGGCAGCACTTCCACAAAAGCACCAATAGGAATGAGCCGGGTAACGCGACCGACGTAAACATCTCCCTCATTTAGTTTGCGAGTCATGCCCTGGATAATGCTGATGGCTCGCTTCGCTTTTTCACCGTCTATGGCTGAGACAGTTATAGTGCCGTCGTCTTCGATGTCAATTTTGGCACCAGTTTCTTCTGTGATGCTCTTAATGGTTTTGCCTCCAGGACCAATAACCAAGCCAATCAATTCTTGATCGATCTTGATCGTCAGCAAGCGGGGTGCAAAGGGCGATAGTTCCGTGCGGGGTTTGTCAATCGCTGCCAGCATTTTCTCCAGGATGTGCAGTCGTGCAGGTCTAGCTTGCTCGATTGCCTGGGCGATGACATCCATCGACAGTCCGTTGATCTTCATGTCCATCTGCAAAGCCGTGATCCCAGTATCGGTACCCGCGACCTTGAAATCCATGTCACCCAAGAAGTCTTCGATTCCCTGAATATCAGTGAGAATGCGAACTTCTGAGCCTTCTTTAATTAGACCCATCGCCGCACCGCTCACTGGCTTGGAGATGGGGACACCGGCATCCATTAAAGCTAGGGTAGAGCCACAGACGGAACCCATAGAGGTGGAGCCGTTGGAGGAAAGCACTTCTGAAACGACCCGGAGGACGTAGGGGAAGGTTTCTTTTGGAGGCAACACCGGAACGATCGCTCTTTCCGCTAAGGCCCCGTGACCGATTTCACGACGGCCTGGAGCGCGCATGGGTTTAGTTTCCCCAACAGAAAAGGGTGGGAAGTTGTAGTGGTGCAGGTAGCGCTTGGTATCTTCTGGGTTCAGGTCATCTCCCAAATCCTGGGCGTCACCTGGGGTTCCCAGAGTACAAGCGGATAACACTTGGGTGAGTCCCCGGTTAAACAGACCAGTACCGTGGACTCGTGAAGGCAAAATCCCGACGCGGCAAGAAACAGGTCGCACTTCATCTAGTTTGCGACCGTCTACCCTGATGCCTTCTTCAATAATCTGACGCCGCATCAACTGCTTAGTCAGAGCCTTAAAAGTATTGCCTAGAGCTTTGCTGTTTTCTGCTGCGGCAACTCGAATTGCATCTTCTTCTGGCAATTGCGCGATCGCTTCTGTTAAAGATGCTTTAATCTCATCAAGGGAAGCATCGCGAGCGCTTTTGTCTTGCTCATATTTCGACAACACGCCTTTGATGGACTCGGTGGCGCGATCGCGAATAAAATTCTCTAGCGTTGGGTCTACTTCCGGTGGCGTCTCTTCAACCAGCTGAATGCCCATTTCTGCCATTAGCTCTTGCTGGGCAGCAATCAAGTCCCGCACAGCTTCATAGCCGAAATCAATTGCCTCAATAATGTCCTGTTCTGGCAGCTGGTTAGCACCAGCCTCCACCATGATCACGCCTTCTGGTGAACCAGCTACTATTAGATCGAGATCTCCCATCTCTATTTCTTTGTAGGTGGGGTTGATAATGAAATCATCCCCTACCAAACCAACGCGCACTGCCGCCATTGGCCCATTGAAGGGAATCCCCGCGATACATACGGCAATCGAAGCGCCAGTCACTGCCAGCACATCCGGCGGCACTTGCTCATCCAGAGAAAGCGTCGTCGCTACGATTTGAATGTCATCCCGTAACCACTGAGGAAACAAGGGGCGCAAAGGCCGATCAATCAGACGGCTAGTAAGAGTTACTTTTTCGGGGGGACGCCCTTCCCGCCGCAAAAAACCACCTGGAATCCGACCAGCAGCGTAAAGTCTTTCTTCGTAATCTACTAGCAGTGGCAGAAAATCAATGCCTTCTCTGCCTTGAGAACGGGTTGCTGTCACTAAAACAGCTGTATCTCCTGATTCAATAAGAACAGAACCACCAGCCTGAGGAGCGAGGAGGCCAACCTTAAGTCTAATATCCCGCCCGTCAAAGGATATTGACTTGTCTAACTCTACCATTCGGGACTTTTTCCTTCTTCATCACTTTTCTTTATCTGTCGCAATCCTAGCATTTATGTACTATAGCCGCCTTGAGGGGGATGACAATACAAAGTTAAACCCGCCCGCAACTCCAGTTTTGGGCTAATAGCGAAACTTGATTAAAATGGACTCAAACCATTGCACAGTAAACATTTAGTCCACTTAAGTGAACTTAGGCTATAATTCAGGGGTTTGAACCCCTAGTGGGTAATTGCGAATGGTGCAAGATCTCAGTTACATCACACTTGGCAGCTAGAAAAAAGTCTTTTAGTTTAGATTACAGATGTTATGCTGCTGGGAGTTGACAAGTCTTATGTAATAAATATAGTAAAGTTTTTCTACAAAATATAATTTGAATGCTTCGCAAGTATATAACTACTTATAGAATTTTGAATTATATAAAAAGGTCTCTTAAGTAAAAAAATATACCTCTAGCTTTTTCTATCAAAATGTTACTACATTTGCAAAAATTAAATCAATAAGATTATTTGAAAGTTTGACTAATGTCTTAATTATTGTATGAGAATTAGTCTCATTAAGTACTCTGATTTAAAATGGTAATAAATGCGTATTTTTACAATATTTATAAATATTTAAAAGCTAACTTATACAGTTGGAAGACAAGCGGCAACTGAGGATTTCTTGAATGGCAGTTTTACATGGTAGTTGGTTACTTCAACCTCAGGGTAGTTGTCTCTTCATTTGGGGAGAGACTTGGCGGCGAGTTAGTAGGGTTGTGTCTTCTCAAACGGATAGTGTGCCCCCCCATCCCCTGGGCATGAGACAGGAGGAACTAACCTCTTTTTTGCGTTCGCGTAGCGTCTCCATAGGAGAATCGCGTAGCCTCTCCGTAGGAGATTCGCGCAGCCTTGCTATAGGAAAAGAGGCATCCGCACGCCCTGGTAAAGAAAGTCGTGCCTCCCGTAGTGGCGGAGAGAAATGGCACACACAGGCGAAACTTTCCGTAGAAATCGCTCTCCCCACTCCTATTTTAGGAAGCGGCGAAATGGGGTCTCCTGAGTATTCTGCTAAGACAGATAAAGACAGTACAGACGCGCCACCTTTGCAACTGCAACTATGGAAAGTTGAGGGGTTCTATCTTGATCCATTGGAAGCAGTAAAATTTTTGCAAGCGCTTCCCCTTGGCTCTTTTAAGGCAAATGATGCCTATGTGGGGGGAGATCTCCGCTTTTGGTCTCATGTTTGTCGGTGGAGTTTAGATTTACTAGCTCGATGTAAGTTTTTACCCGGATTGCACCGAGAGTTAGATAATTCTGTTGCTGCCCGTTGGCAACCCCTATTAGATAGTGCTGTAGATCAAGCTCGTCTAGAAAAGTTTGCTACTAAGATGCCAGCCGCTTGCCGCACTTATCAGCTGGATCTGGGATTGACTGAGCAAGAAAATCCAAAATCCATAGATCCACAGGAATTACTACTGGGATTTTTGAGCAGTACCATAGACGCCCAAGTAAGAGCTTGGGGTGGTGCTACTTCCCTACCAACTACAGAACCCCTAGTGAGCCAGTGGTTGCAAGCTCTCTCAACGGCTTCTGACACAGTGGAGGCAGATCCAGGCGCAGTGGCGCGTCTAGAAGCGGCGCTTAAAGCTTGGACGACCCCGGTGCAAGAGAATTTAGTCACCCTAGTGTCCCAAGAATTAGGGCAAAAGCTGTTTCGCGCCTGTTTTTTACTCCAGCCGCCGAAGTCAGGGGGAACCGACTGGACTTTGGAATACTGCCTCCAGGCTGTTGATGATCCAGAGTTTTTAGTAGATGCAGAAACAATTTGGAACCATCCTGTCGAACGGTTGGTAGAGCGAGGTCGAACTATTGAGCATCCTCAGGAAACATTTCTCAAAGGTTTAGGGTTAGCTTTGCGGCTTTATCCTCCTATAGAAACCAGCTTGCACGAACCTCGTCCCGTATCCTGTCGTCTGACGCCGATAGAGGTGTATGAGTTCATCAAGGCATCTGCATGGCGCTTGCAAGATACTGGGTTGGGAGTGGTTTTGCCACCTAGTTTGATGCCTGGGAAGGATTTGAGCGGGCGTTTGGGGTTAAAAATCCGAGCGGATGTCCAAGGGGGGAAAAAGGATCGCTTAGGTTTGCAGAGTCTGCTGAAGTTCAACCTGGAACTAGCAATTGGCGACAAGACTGTTTCTAAAAAAGAGTTTGACCGCTTGATGGCACTGAAGACGCCATTGGTGGAAGTAAATGGGGAGTGGATAGCGCTGCAACCCCAGGATGTGCGAGCAGCAGAAGCCATTTTGGCGACACGTCCAGAGCAACTATCCCTATCTGTAGAAGATGCTTTGCGTTTGAGTACAGGTGACTCGAAAACTATTGAAAAACTACCTGTGGTTAGCTTTGAGGCGTCTGGCGTGCTTCAGGAGCTAATTACAAATTTGACAAATAACCAGGCGATCGCACCTCTTGAGGCACCAGCAAGCTTCCGGGGTCAGTTGCGACCTTACCAAGAGCGGGGTTTAGGCTGGTTAGCTTTCCTGGAACGCTGGGGCTTAGGAGCCTGTTTAGCAGATGATATGGGATTAGGAAAAACCGTTGAGCTGATTGCTTTTCTCCTGCATCTTAAGGAACAGGAAGCGCTGGAAAATCCAACGCTGTTAGTTTGTCCAACTTCAGTATTGGGAAACTGGGAACGGGAAGTTCATAAGTTTGGCCCGACTCTAAAAACTTTGGTACATCACGGAGATAAACGAGACAAAGGAAAGGCATTTGCCAAAGCAGTTAAGGGTAAGGATCTGATCGTCACTAGCTATGCACTGGCATTTCGAGATGCTAAAACTCTGGAAAGTATTTCCTGGCAAGGTGTAGTTCTGGATGAAGCACAGAATATTAAGAATCCAGAGGCGAAGCAGTCCCAAGCGGTGCGTCAACTGCCAGCGTCATTTAGAATTGCACTGACGGGTACGCCTGTAGAAAATCGGTTGTCGGAACTATGGTCGATTTTAGATTTTCTGAATCCGGGATATTTAGGAACGCGGCAATTTTTCCAGCGTCGGTTTGCAATGCCGATTGAGAAGTATGGGGATAGGGATTCCTTGCAAACTTTGCGATCGCTTGTTCAACCCTTCATCCTCCGCCGTCTCAAAACTGACCGTGAAATCATTCAAGATCTGCCAGAAAAGCAGGAAATGAATATATTCTGCGGTCTTTCATCTGAACAAGCTGCACTTTATCAAAAGATTGTGGATCAATCTTTAGCTGAGATTGAACAAGAGGGAGGTATAAAGCGTCGGGGGATGATTTTAACGCTTTTATTAAGGCTGAAGCAAATATGCAACCACCCAGCACAGTATTTAAAAGAAAATACTTTGGGAAGTTCTCAGCGGTCTGGTAAGTTGCGACGGCTAGAGGAAATGTTGGAGGAAGCCATATCAGAGGGCGATCGCGCTTTGGTTTTTACTCAATTTGCTGAGTGGGGTAAACTACTGCAACCTTATCTACAGGAAAAACGAGGCTGGGAAACTTTATTTTTGTATGGCAGCACCAAAAAACAACAACGGGAGGAGATGATAGACCGCTTCCAAAACGACCCGGAAGGGCCGAGAATCTTTATTCTTTCTTTGAAAGCAGGTGGTACAGGTCTTAACCTCACACGGGCTAACCACGTTTTTCACTTTGACCGCTGGTGGAACCCAGCTGTAGAAAATCAGGCAACTGATCGGGTATTTCGTATTGGTCAAACGCGGAATGTCCAAGTACATAAATTTGTTTCTACCGGAACGCTGGAAGAAAAAATAAATGACATCATTGAAAGCAAGAAACAGCTAGCTGAACAAACGGTAGACGCTGGCGAACAGTGGCTAACTGAACTGGATACAGACCAACTGCGATCGCTCTTATTACTAGACCGCAGTGCTGTAATTGATGAGGAAGAATAAAAATGGATAGTCGATAGTGGTTAGTGGATAGTAGGATACAACTAACTACTAACAACTAACTACTAACAAAATCGATATGAACAATAACGAGATTCAAAGCCGCGAATGGTGGGCGCAACAGTGGGTTGATTTGCTCGAAACCTCTCGCTTCAAGAAGCGTTTAGAGAGGGCACGCAACTATGCTAAGCAAGGTAACGTCCTCAGCATTGATTTTCAAGCCGCTAAGGTGTTAGCTAAGGTACAAGGTACGGAAGCAGAACCGTATCAAGTTTCTATCTCTCTTGACTTGTTTAGTGATGAGGACTGGGGTTATCTGATTGAAACCATGTCCCAGCAAGCAATTTTCTCTGCCAAGTTGTTGGCGGGGGAAATGCCGCACAACATTCAAGATGTATTCAGCGCCAATGGTTTGAGCTTATTTCCCTTTAAGCTATCTGAAATTCATTCTCGATGCAGCTGCCCTGATAAGGAGATTCCCTGCAAACATATAGGGGCAGTTTACTATCTATTGAGCGATCGCTTTAGTGAAGATCCCTTTGTGCTATTTCAGCTGCGAGGTCGCACAAAAGAACAAATTCTCGAAGCTTTGCGTCAGTTGCGCCGTGGTAACAGTTCTCAGGTAGAAGGCGAGGAAAAGAATGAAATACCTGATGCTGAAGCGTCTCAGGTAAGCAGACAGCCACAGCCATTAAATATTAACCAATTCTGGGAGTATAACGAGCCGCTAGATTCCTCACTGGTTGTAATTGTACCTGCACCCAACAGCGACACAGTTTTAGACGTACTCGGGCCTATTCCCCTGGCATCTGATGGCACGGGAACTGCTGGCTCAAATTCAACTCCAGCGGTAATGCAGTATCTGGATAGTGTTTATAAGGCTGTTAGCCAGCAGGCTTTTTTATCCGCATTAAATAGAGATGAATGAAGTCATAGAGACGTTCCGGTGGAAAGTCTCTAAAAAATTGTGCGGGTTATTCAAAAAGAAGATATCATACCGATTCTCAAAAGTGAGGCTACACATAGAACCCTCCTGTAGTCCCCCCTTGGTAAGGAACCCGACAGGCGGGGGGTGCAAGTGTAGTGGACAAAAAGCGAATTGGTATCAAACCCGGATTTCGTATTATTGCGCCAATTCATTCAATAGGATGGTGAGTAGTTCCCAGCAGTTGAGTTAGATTCTCAAAAGAATGTAGACAAAATAAAAATATGTTTCTCGCACCAGAAATCCTAGCTGAGAATTGAGACTTCGATAGCGCGTAGTTGGTGTCGGAGATGAATATGCATTCATGCCTAAATCATGTGCTATAAACACTGCCCGCTTCATATGCAGTGGATCGCTGACAATAATAAACTTGGTTAGCTGGTGAGACAAAGCCACCTTTTGAGCGTTTTTTAAGTTTTGCTGAGTTGTTCTAGATTCAGTTTCCGTCAAAATATCGGCTTGGGGAACTCCTTGGGCTATAGCGTAGCGTTTGCCAACAATTGCTTCGGCGGCTTCATTGCTGTCTCCAACGCCACCAGTAAAAATGATGGTCTGAACATATCCACTTTTATATAATTCAATGGCGTGGTTAATGCGTTCTTGAAAAACTGGAGAAGGTTTATCTCCCCAAACTGCCGCGCCCAGTACAATTGCGGCATCAGCTTGTAGAGCGTAATTTTTACTGCCATAAGTGTAGATGCTAAACGCTGTTGCTCCGGCTGTAAAGAAGAGAGCAAGGATTAGACCAAAGAAAACAAGAGTAAGTCGCTGAAAGGCATTTTTAGTAAGCATTGCGGTTTTTCTCTTGTCGTTATACGCGATCGCATCTTTTTTTGCGCCTATTTATACCATTTTTAGGAGCAGTATTATCCGCGATCACGCTTCTAAATCTCCCTGGCAGGTGGTGCGGTGCAAAATACGGTTTGGCGATCGCTGGCACAGAGTATAAGATGGTTGTTCGGTTCGTCAAGTTGACGTTTCGCCATGAATACAATAGTATTCATAATATGGTACACACTGTCATTGATTTATTTGCTGGTGCTGGGGGCTTAACTACAGGTTTTCACTTAGCAGGCTTTCAGACGATATGCGCTATTGATGAAAATACAAAAGCTTTAGCAACATTTAAGTATAACTACCCACAAACAAAATTTATTCTGGCAAAGGATATCCGCACAGTCAATGCTCAAGAGCTTCGACTAGCACTTCAATTAGATCGAGAAGAGTTAACAGCCATAATTGGTGGTCCGCCGTGCCAAGGATTCTCTCGCAACATTCCTGCTGGATACAGATATTTAGAAGATCCTCGAAACCAGCTATACAAGAATTTCTTAGAGTTTGTGAAAGAATTCAGACCTTTGTATGTTGTGATGGAGAATGTACCCGAAATCCTAAAAGCATATAGCGGTACCGTTAGAGAAGAGATAACCATACAACTAGAGCGGATGGGCTATGGAGTGACATCCGCATCATTAAATGCAGCAAACTATGGTGTTCCGCAAACTAGAGCAAGAGCTTTTTTTGTCGCTTGTTTAAATGGTCTTGTGTCTGCACTTCCAGAACCTACTCATCATGGAGATATTAGATCTATCAAACCCAAGCAAAAAAGTATCCAACTGAATTTACTACAGCCCCTAGACTCTCCAATTGTGACTGTTAGAGACGCTATTGGAGATTTGCCAGTACTAGAAGCGGGACAGGAATATACCGCAGATGCATATATTTGTGAGCCTCAAACTAACTATCAAAGGTTATTACGTAGCAATAGTGACAAGCTAGTTAATCACATTGCTCGTGAATTAAGTCCCATTCAGATGTCAAGAGCTAGAGTCTTAAAAGAAGGACAAGATGCCAGAGATTTGCCGCCAGAGTTAGCCCCAAAGAAGTATTACAGTGGAGCTTATGGAAGACTCTACTGGGATAAACCAGCTAGAACTATTACTAGATGGGTTTTTCACCCTGGCTCTGGAAGATTTTTTCATCCTGCACAAGATAGGACTATTACAATTCGTGAAGCGGCAAGGCTACATTCTTACCCAGATAAATTTCACTTCCTGGGTTCATACACGGAAATGGCAAATCAAATTGGAGAATCAGTACCTCCTTTGTTAGCTAAAGCGATCGCAGAATGTATTCTACAGAGGAGTCCTCTTCATCATTATTTTGCGCTTAATTAATCTTTTGCTGAAGAGTTGACAAGATGGCTTTCACATACTCCTCAGGTGTAAGACGGTTTCGCTCAATTCTGAGCTGAATTGGTTGCTCTGGAATAGTTTGAACCTTGAAGAGTTGCTTTTGGTTTTTGTACCAGACTAGCATAAGTTTACCGTCAACCTTTCCCTGTAATCCTTTGCCTGCCTCTCCAGTATTCCTATTTATTGACCAGTTCCAGGAAAAGGTAGTCGGATCGAGTGGAGTTAGGGGGTACTCAGTATATATATATTCAATCGCATTTCTCTTCTTGCAAAGAATGCCTTCGTAGCTATTTGTTACACCTTGCAGATTGCGATCCTGTATTAGTTTTTGGTTCCAATGGTAAATGATGGCTTCTCCTAGAGTGGCTGGTGGTGAGTCTACTGTCAAACCAGGAAAACCGAGCGCTGGTGCTTTTGTGATTACATCAGCTCGTTGAATTACGAACGCAAAAGTAAGACCAGGATTAAGGTTTGGCAGTTGAATTGTCTTTAATGACCAACCTGTTTGTGTTCTGAGATCGACAGCATCATGAAGAAGCTTAGTGCGTCCAGATGTGGGATCTGAAAGGGAAATATTTTTAACATAATGAAATATAGCTTCCCAGGAGTAATCCTCTATCGAGCCGACAATGGGAGCTGCAATTGTAGCAATGATAGCCTCCCTTAATCTCTCAACTTCGTCACTCGTCAGCATCAAGAGAGTCCTCAATTGCTTCCAGAAGTGCGCTCATGGTTACGCCTAGAGCGGTAGCGATTTGGTAGAGAACCCGGACAGATGGGCTTTTCAAGCCTCGTTCTAGTTGGCTGATATAAGTTCTATGCAGATTCGCAACCTCTGCAAGATGCTCTTGTGACCAACCTTTCGCTGTGCGAAGTCGTTGTATCTCTGCTCCTAGAAGACGATCCAATTTTTTGAGCGGCATTAAAGCTAAGTTAATGCCTTGAATACAATAGTTCTATAGACTATAGTATTCAATCTGGTGTAATATCCTTGTAAAGCTCCTATCAAACAAGTGTGGCAAAAGTTACTTGCAGGCAGTTATGGGAAAATTTCTGTCTGTAAGGGCGCTTTGACAACCTCCTACTTAGATCAAGAAATCAGGGTGGAACGAGGTGCAACAGGAAATCTGTTTGTGTTTCGTCGTGAGTGAATTGGGCGTTGTGGGCGATCGCATTCCATCAACTCAGTGTTTAGGGATAAAGCGATCGCTCACGAGTAAGATGCGATCAACTTCATCATGGAGGGATGGAAGAGTACCGCGTTGTACTCATTCAACCTAAGTTCTTAAAAGAAGTTAGAGAGACGTTTTTAGATCAACAAAGCCGATTTACCATTAATCAGTCGTTAACATACCAAGGGCTGAAATTGTGGAGGATGGTGGCGATCGCATAATCGCATAATCGCATAATCGCATAATCGCATAAATGTACTTATAGAGCATATTTCTAGATATGACCACTCTGCCAGAAATCGAAGTAGCCATTAAACAGCTTCCAGAAAGTGATGCTCGTAAACTTGCAGCATGGCTTCAGACATATTTGAATGAAACCTGGGATAGGCAAATCGAGTCAGATTTGACATCAGGCAAATTAGATACCCTCATTGCTAAAGCAGAAGCAGATATTGCAGCAAATAACGTGAGGGATGTTGATGAAATCCTTCGCAACGTCTAATTTTTGGGAAGCCTATGCAGCGCTGTCTCCAAAAATGAAAGAGCAAGCTCAAAAAGCTTATCAACTTTGGAAAGAGAATCCATTGCATCCATCTCTGCACTTCAAAAAGGTGGACAAGAACCTGTGGTAGTTCGGATTACGGGCGACTACCGAGCATTAGCTCTAAAGAAAGGCGACGATTATTACTGGTTTTGGATTGGATCTCACGATGACTATGAGGCTTTGCTGAATTGAAGCCTGGCGATCGCACAAAGTATTTTGTCTCGCTAGGAGTGCGATCGCCTTTACTAGATAAATTTGATCTCTCTATTTACCAACACCAGCGGGTTGGCGGGGAGCTAGTCTTAAGCGATCGCGCCTCCGTCTCTTGAATAACTTCAACCCAGACAAAGGGCGGAAATCGTGCAGCAAAGTATAGAGACAGGGAATAATAAATAAAGTTAAAACGGTAGCTAAAGACAAGCCGGAAAAGACTACGATACCCAGCGGTTGCAAAAATTCTGAGCCTTCCCCAAGTCCTAACGCCAGAGGGAATAAACCTAAAACTGTGGTGATGGTGGTCATCATAATCGGACGCAGACGCTGGGGAGCCGCTTTTAAGATGGCTGTTTTTCTGTCAACGCCCTCCCTTTCCCGAATCTGGTTTGCCAATTCCACCATAATGATGCCGATATTGACCACAATCCCCACTAGCAACACCGCACCGACTAGCACAGTTGCACCAATAGCAGTCTCGGTAACATAAAGCCCCAAAATACCGCCAGCGAGAGCTAGGGGAACAGTGAACATGATCACCAATGGATCAATTAAAGAGTTGTATTGCACCGCCATTACAGCGAATACTAAGAAAGCAGCCAAGCCTCCTAAAAGTTTCAGAGAATCTTGTAACTGTCGATTCGTTTCAGCAGCAGAACTAGGTAGCGCTCGGACTCCATCAGGCAATTCTATAGTTTTCAGCACTTGATCTACTTGTGCCAGTGCATCCGAGAGACTTGCCCCCTCACTTAAACTGCCTGCAATTAAGAAAACTCCACGCTGATTAATTCGCTGAATTTGTCCCGGCGCTTGACCTTCTGCAATAGTGGCCACATCACTAAGGCGAACAAAGCGATTGTTATTAACAAATAAAGGTAACTGCTCTAATTGCGAAGCTTCTTGCAAAGCTTCCTGATTTAACTGTACCCGCACATCTACTAAGCGATCGCCTCTTTGCAACTGAGTAGGTGTAGACCCTTCAACCGCCGTCTGTATAGTATCGCCAATATCTGATACCGTCAGTCCTAAAGCAGATAAACGCTGCCAATCAGGACGAATTTGCACTTCCGGTTGTCGCTCGTCGGCATCCGGTCGAAACTGGACAAGTGTAGCTTTTTCATCAAGCGCCTGAATTACCTGCCTTCCTGCTTGCTGTAGCTGTCGGTCATCGTTTCCTTGGAGGATAACATCAACGTCGGCTCCGCGTACTGGTGAATTACTGAGGATGATGCCCCGAAGCTGACCAGGAGACACTCGCAAGCGAATCCCTGCTAAATTCAGCTTTTCAAATTCTTTGCTCACCCTGTCCGCGTAAGCATCAACATCAGTTCCCGGTTTCAGGGTAATAGTGCCAGAACCACGGGAAGGGTTGGCACTGGTGCTGGTGCCAAATAAAGACCCGCCAGCAGTAGAAAAAACATACTCAGTTTCCGGCTGTTTGAGGAGAATCTCATCTACTATCCCCATCACTTTCTGGTTAGTTTCCAAAGACGTACCTGGAGGAAACTGAGCATTTAAATTAGCTTGTCCTGTGTTAATTCGGGGTAGAATTTCTTGGGCAAGTTGACCGCTTAAATATAAACCGCCGCCACCTAAAATTAAAAATGCGATCGCCACCACTAACACTCGGTAGCGCACGGCTTGAACCAAAACACTGGAATAACCTCGCGTGGCATCCTCAAACCGCCGATTAAAAACCTGTAATATCCACAACTCACTAACGCGACTCGACCACTGAATAGATAGTAGGCGAGAGGTGAGCATCGGCACTATAGTCAGTGCTACCAAAAGTGAAGCCGCTACAGCAAAGCAAATAGTCAGAATTAATTCATTAAATAGCAGCGAAAAGAAGCCACCAATTAAAAAGAACGGTACCACCGATACTAAGTTGGCTCCCGTCGCAGCAACCAAGGCTGATTCTACCTCTTGGCTACGCGCCAGAGTTTCTTGCATAAATTGATCTTTGGGCAAGCGGGGGCGTGTATTCTGACCAGGAATGATG
>JAHHGU010000068.1 GCA_019359765.1 Aphanothece sp. CMT-3BRIN-NPC111 | reverse complement strand
TAGGTGCAATTCCTCAGACTAGGCGCGACCATCTTATTCTCAACTAGGCAATTGTAACATAAGTTACAGTAAAGGCGCTAGGTCTGTGCGTTATAAATCTTAGGCTCATCCCCACGGATGAATCTGGGGGATTTCGTGTTATTGGTTAGTAGAAAATACAACTAACCACTAACTACTGTAGGGGCACGGCAGTGCCCCTACGCTCCGGGCGGCGGCTATAGAGGTTCCTTGGCTAAACAACGACTCGACACATTATTAGTAGAACTAAATTTATGCTCCTCCCGACAACAAGCTCAGGGGCTAATTCGGGCTGGGGAAGTTACTGTAAATCAACAGGTAATTGATAAGCCTGGAACAGAGGTAGAAACGTCCGCACCGATTAAGATTAAGGAGCGATCGCGCTACGTTTCCAGAGGCGGCGAGAAACTCCGCCATGGCCTAGAAGTATTTGCCATTCCTGTAGAAGGCCGTATTTGCTTAGATGGTGGTATTTCTACTGGTGGCTTCACCGACTGTCTGCTGCAAGCTGGAGCAAAAAAAGTTTACGGCATTGATGTCGGCTACGGACAAGTTGAATGGCGTTTACGCAACGATGAGCGGGTAGTTTTGAAAGAACGCACTAATCTGCGATATCTTACACCCTCCCAATTATACTGTGACTCCTCCCCCCCCGATCCCGAGGTGGTTTATCCTGATTTTGGCGTTGTGGATGTATCATTTATTTCCCTAAGCAAAATTCTGCCTGCACTGTGGGAATTGCTCCAACCTCCCCGTGAGACGGTATTGCTGGTAAAGCCGCAGTTTGAAGTCGGGCGATCGCGCGTTGGCAAAAAGGGCGTGGTGCGAGATCCTAACGATCAAGCTTGGGCGATCGCCGAAGTATTACAAGCGGCTCAACAGTTGGGGTGGCAATATCGTGGCTTAACTTGGTCGCCGATAACTGGCCCTGCGGGTAATATTGAGTATCTGCTATGGCTGGGAATGGAGAGCCAAACTCCGGCACCTGATTTAGAAGCGATTAAACAAATTACTCAATCTGCCCATAAAAACTTGTCTTGAGTGCAAAACAGATCTGAGAAGCTTGATGTTATAGCAATCGCCAATACAGTTAGGACATATATGAATATAGTAGAGACGTTCCGATGGAACGTCTTGACTCGGATTTAGGGGGATCTCTGCGTAAGTCCTGTTAGAGAAGTTTTAAACCGCAGATGAAAACAGATAAACGCAGATAAACGCAGATATTTAGTCTACCAAAATGGTTTTTTGGAGAGGATATTAAAACGGATAGCTGATGATTTAGTCGCTGGGCAAATTCATCTGTTGCCGCAACTCCTTTCGCAAGCGATAAAGGATAGTATTTGGTTCCACCTGATTGAGAATTTCTTCAATGACTGTATTTGCCCCCAGTTGTCCCCAAGTAGCGCCTTGCTCTAGATAAACCTTTGCTGCTTGCCCTACAGCATAGGCTCCATAACCAGCTACCCCAGCTTGAGCGATCGCAGCACCCCCATAATTAAAAATGTTGGTGGGATTCTCACCAGCAGCAAGGGCAGAGGCACTCTTTCCTAAGCCTAAGAGGAAACTGGTGCCAAGTTCGCCCAGCAGCAAACCCCCAGCACTGAACAGAATTTTCTTCCACAACTTGGCAGCTTCGTAGCCAGTCATCGGCAGATTATACAGCCGCGCCAGAGAGCGAATTAAAGCCAAATCTGCAACCGTTGCCCCCAAAATATCCAAAATTGCAAAGGGATTGAGGGCAACAGCTAAAGCTTTGTACTTGGCATAGCGCCAAATCAAATCTTCCGCTTCAGCGTTGCGTAATTCCACAGTTTTACGAGCAATACTTGCTTCCGCATCCCGTGCCTGTACAAGGGCATTGAGGGCTAAGAGCGATCGCCCCTCCCGGTTAAGAAGGCTCAATATTTTCTGCCTCAGCTCATCCACCTGCGGCGGTGGTGTCTCCCTTTCGTAGGTAATGCTCCCATCAGGCCACTCTACCCGCACTTCCAAAGGCGCTGGTTCCGCTGCTACCATGACAATCTCATCAGCAGACAACAGTTGCTCAAGGCGCTTACCACTTTTACTATTAGCGCCCAGCTTTTGTAATTGTTGGTAAATTGCTTGCCGATCTTGCTCTGGATATAGGTCTATCTTGTTAAACACTAATATCAGCGGCTTTTGTGTCTGCCGCAATTCACATAGCGCCTGATACTCCGTGCGCGTGATGTCACCCACAACCACGAACAAAATCAAATCGGCTTGACGCGCCACCTCCCTTGCCATCTGTGCCCGTGCTTGGCCATTAATCTCATCCAATCCGGGAGTATCAATTAATTCCACTTGCACCTTAGCATCGCCATTGGGCGTCCAGCGCACAGAACGGGGCCATTGGGTAACGCCGTTAAGGGGGCCCGTTTGCAGGATTTTTTGCCCCATTAAGGCGTTCATAACAGCTGACTTGCCACGACTGACTAAACCAAAAGCGGCAATGCGAATTACGCCTTGGTCTAGCTTTTCTAAGGTACTCCCCAAAACCTCTAACTCCGCTCGCAGTGCCGCTTGCACCTCTGAGTTTGAGGACTGCTGCCGATGGTTGCGAAGATGGGAATACCAAGATAGCGTTTGCCGAAGACTAGCACTAGCGCGGTTAAAGTGAGATTCCTGCTGGTTCCCACGGGCTGAGGGTGTCTGATTTCCAGCAGTTGCATTAGGTTGGGACGATTGAGGATGACTCAAGGTGATACAGAGAAGGACAGGTTACAGATCTATTTTCCTCTAATAACCAATCTGTCGGTTGAAGATGTTTATGCTTAAAGACAACAAATCCGACATATCCCTAACAAGGGTATTTGATATTCTAGAATACTATGAAGACTTCTTGCGTGACCTTTAATCCGTTTTAGCAATATGGCATATTTGGATTGAGAGCAATAAGATGGAGATAGGAAAACCCTATTCTTTACCAATTGCTAGGGAACTCAATTAATTTGCAGTCATAATTAATTTTGGTTCTGGCGAAGCTATAGCTATACCATACTCTAAGGTAATTTTTCCTGTAGTGATAGCCAATTGCTAATTTCTTCATCTAAAGTAAATTGCTTACTCTGAGATAATAACTTTATCGCTCCTAATCTGTTTTTGATTTCTCGTAATTCCCGAAGCTTTTCTATCTGTTGTTTATTTTGCATCAACTCTTTAAATTTATCTCTACTTAAGGTTCTCCAATCTGATGCTATTGTCCATGCTTCTTTGAAGGAAATTTTTAGATTATCGAAGAACCAATTAACAATCAGATTGGGATCGAGAACTAGGTCGCCAGGAGTAGCGCCAAGTTTGAGAATCAGGTATGCTCTTAACATCATTGAAGACCGTATAAATGAATCGAAACCACTGGATTCTGAATACTTTTTAGCCAATAAATCGTAAACTGAAATTGCCACTTTTGCCCATTCCAGGCTAGGTGAATCTGATGTAGAGGTGGAATCGCCTCTTGCCTTGTCAGCTGCTATATAAGCTAAACCTTGCCAGTTGAATTCCTCTGGTATCTGCTGTTGTCCTGTCCAAATACTTTTCAGCCAAGCTTGTACTTGAGTAGCATCCTGTTGGAGTAGGTAATTCAATAACTTTGTGGCTTCATCCTCACTCATACAAGTTACTCTATCCTGCTCAATCTGGAATATTGATACCGTTTGCCTGGAAAACTTCTCTGCCAATTTCTATACTACTTGCGCTCGGTTGGTAGTGACCGCTGTGATTCGTAATATTGAGCAAGTAGTAGTAGCCATCAAAGCCAGTAATATCTGCCTCACCAGCAGCGATAACAGGCTGTCCGTTAGTGAGAACAGTATGGGATATTTCTTGCCCGTCTACATATTTTTGAACTATAACTAATTCTCCATCCGAGTTAACTACCCATTTGACTGTTCCTGCATTGACTGCTGTATCAAATTCAGGATCTCTAACCGTAAGTGGTCTAACTCGGAGTTTTCTTGCTGTTGCAAGTTCTTCGGATAAGCGAGCGGGTAGTTGATTGGGAAAAAGTTGCACAAGGCGTAACTAACAACTAACCACTGTCTCGTCAGCAGTGATTTCAGGTTGAGGTGATTCTGGCAACAGACGTGCTACCCCTTGCTTAACAAAAGATTGCAAGAAAGCCACCCGTTGATTTTGCTGAAACACGTTTTGCAGCGTCTCACCCAGCTTGTCCAGATTCAACAAACCTCCATCTGCCGTTGTCAGAGCTTCTTGAGCTTGGAAGTATTCAATTAAGCTCAACCCTGCTAACCGCGTTAGATAGGCGGCGCTGACTCCTTGCACTAAGCCACCAGCAACAAAGGTGATGGCGTTGCTTTTGAGGATGCCACCTATTGTCTGAGTGGAAAGCTCTACTAAACCGAGTTTCAGCATCAGGCTACCCATCCTCCCTGCTACTGTCTGAGCTTGTTGCAGGGAAAATTTTTGCTGATAAATAGAACCGAGATCCATAACCAACTGAGCATTGATAGCGGCAGTTGCCAGCAGATCGAGGGCTGGAACTGGATTAGCGAAGGCTGTCCCAGCTACAATCCACTGATATTGCTCAATTACAGGTAGAGCGCGATCGCGTCTAACTCCATTTAACGCTGTTTTTACCTCTGCTTTTAGAGCAACTGCTGCCCGGAATGTACTAGCCCAAATTAACTGTTGACCTTCTTGCAATAAAATTTGATTTAGCTGTTGTGTCAACGGTGTTATATCTGCGGGTGGCTGTTCCATCCACTCTTTTACGGAACCATCCGGCTGATGCTGACGCACTTTCAATTGTCCGGGAGATGCGGCGATCGCTACCACCTCCTCTGACTTCAGCATTCCCTGCATTCTTTGCTTAAGTTGGTGCAGCACCAGGGGTCTTTCTTCTGGTAAATACTGGTCTTGCTTGTTGAAAACCAGCATAATTCTCTGATTTTCTGCCCCCAACTGTTGCAAGATTTGAAACTCTGGCTCGGTCAAATCACCAGCTGTGAGGAACAATACTAAGTCAGAAGCGATGGCTAGTTCCAAAGCTGCTGTGGCACTAGTATCAGCATCTGCCTGTGCAAATAAGGCTGGTGTCTCCCGGAACTTTAGAGATCTTGCATACATAGTCTCTACAGGAATCCAGGTGTCCTTCAGCACTTGCATCAAAGTTGTTTTGCCAACGCCTTTACCACCCGTGACAGCTAGCTGCATATTAGTCCGATCTAACTGGGCTGTCACTTCAGCAACTCGCTGCCGCAGCGTGCTGTGAGCCTCGTGGTTTTCTGTTTCCGTCTCCAGTTGAGCGATCGCAGATTCCGCTTGTGCTATCACAACTTCCACCGTTTCTCGCTCCAGGGGTTCGGAGAGCCGTGATACTTCGGTGTCATTAAACTTCAGTTGCTGGAACCACCAGAAACCTGTACCGAGGGCGATCGCACCCAATACCACAAACTCACTGCTCTCCATAAGCGAGTGATGCACACTCTCCAACACCCAGAGAGCAAAGGACAGAGCAACTCCCCCAACTAAAATCGGACGTCGCAACTTCACAGCCATCTATTCCTCCGCAACCGTACTCCCGCCAAGATTCGCCACCTGAAAGCTTGGCACTTATCCCTTTATCTATGCTACGCCCACCAGTGCCAACTCTCACCCGTTGGTGTTAATCAGGACGGCGATCGCCTCTGGGGTGACACTGCGACGCGGTGATTTCAATATTCTCCCTGTCGGGAGTATCGAAAGTGTCTTCTTCTCATCCCCGTGCCAGCCTCAACCAGTTACTTCTGACCACACCCATCCCAGCAATAAATGCTAATAGCTAATTAATAAAAGAATGTAGAGACGCGCCATGGCGCGTCTCTATACAAGGGTTCTAGCGTTAGCACTTTAATTTCTGGAGATGTCTAGTTAGTAAGGAGTTCTAACCCCTAACCACTAACTACTAACAATGCCGCAATTAGCCAACTTATTTTTTAGGAGAGAACAGCATCATCATGTTGCGACCTTCTTTTTTAGGAGCTTGCTGCACTTCCGCCAATTCTTGCAAATCCGTTGCCATCCGCTTTAACAGATCCTCGGCTAAGTCGCTATGTTGAATTTCTCTGCCTCGGAACGTAATCGTAGCTTTGACCTTATCTCCAGCCTTCAGAAAGCGCTCCGCTTGGTTGACGCGAACTTGGTAGTCATGCTCTTCAATTTTGTAGCGCATCTTAACTTCTTTAACATCAGCGGTATGCTGCTTTTTCTTGGCTTCCCGTGCCTTTTTCTCCTGCTCAAACTTATACTTGCCGTAGTCCATAATCCGACACACGGGGGGATCTGCCTTGTCACTAACCAGGACGAGATCCAGATCTTTTTCCTCGGCTAGGCGCAGAGCCTCCTGAGGTAATAGAATCCCCAACTGGGCACCGTCCGTATCTATCACACGAATCGTGGGAAACCGAATCCTTTCGTTAATTTGGGGTAGATCGCGAGGCCGTCTTTTCTCAATCACAGGTGTTAACAGTTATGTAAAACAAAAGCAGGTGAAGATTAGTTGTACTTGCCATTCTACTGATTTTGGTACTCTACGGGAATCATGCCGCGCAGATTCTTTGGAAGGGATACGGTAGTGCTTTCAACAGCACCCACTGCCTTATGTATACTTCCCCATGGGGCTTCCACGATCCAGGCGATGCTACTTGCCGCTAATCTCTCCAACTGGGTACCAGTCAGTGGGCTACTTGTTACTGTGTGAATGCTTGATTCACTCGTCTTAACTAGATACTTGCGAACATTGGGCTAGGAGGAGAGTACATTAATCACTAAGTCCCCGTTTTGGTAGACCGCCTTTTAGTGTAATTCCCCCTTTATAACCTGAGGTCACGGTTCTTTTAAGGATTTTTAAGTATTATTTAGTGTTTTGATTTTATATTCTCGCCCTAGAATGGAAATCAAAGGATATGAATTGTAAAGGTTGTTAAAGCCTGAGGAAAACGTGACCACATCTGTGCATTGGCACCAGCGGGTTGGCTCTCAACGGGATTGGGTTTGGCGCGGCTGGCAGACTCGCTACACATATATCAGACCGCCTCAAGCAGATGCTCGTCTGAGCGCGCCGGTGCTGCTGTTGCATGGGTTCGGAGGCTCGATTGGACACTGGCGGCACAATCTGGCGTCTTTAGGCCAACATAACACAGTTTACGCGCTGGATATGCTGGGATTTGGGGCATCCCGGAAGGCGCAAGTAATCTACAAAATTGACCTCTGGGTAGAGCAGGTTTACGATTTCTGGCGCACTTTTATCCAGAAGCCAGTAGTGTTAGTTGGAAATTCTATCGGTTCTTTGGTTTGTATGGCAGTAGCTAATGCTCACCCAGAGATGGTCAAAGGTATTGCCATGATTGGTTTGCCCGACATGTCGGCGCGAGAGGAAGCAATTCCCAAGTGGCTGCAACCAGCGATCGCTACCATAGAAAGCCTATTTGCTTCACCAGTAGTTCTCAAAACTGTTTTTCATCTGGTACGACGCCCGTCCGTCGTCCGCAAATGGGCTGGGATCGCTTATGCTAACCCCACTGCTGTTAGCGATGAATTGGTAGAAATTTTGACCGGACCTGCCCAAGACAGAGGTGCAGCAGGGGCCTTTAGCGCTATCCTTAAGGGAATGATTGGTGCCCAGTTCGGTCCCAGTGTCAAAGCCGTTCTGCCTACCTTAGAAATTCCCATGCTCCTGATTGGGGGACGTCAAGACCGAATGATTCCCCATAGTTTATACACCCGCTTCTCTGACCTTAACTCTAAGCTACAGCTAGTTGCTCTGGACAATGCCGGTCACTGTGGTCATGATGAATGCCCAGAGCAAGTTAATCAGATCGTTAGAGACTGGATCGATAGTCTAGTGATAGAAAAATTGCCTGAAAGTCTAGCGCCTTTAGGTTGAGTTATGAGTTTTGAATTAATAACTTCGCATTGGGCGTGAAGCCCTTATCATTAGGTCTGGTAAATCCTCAGTGCTTCATTAGACTTATCCGAAAATTAGCAAACAATATTATATCTAGAGTTCTATCGTCCTAAACTGGTGAGCTAACCTCCTACATATAGAGGTACTGCATATTTTCCAGATATGTCTATTGATGCCGATTAACTTAAAACTCAAAATTCAAAACTATTTAAGAACAGTGCAAAAAATCTCTCTACAGGGGTACAGTAGAGAGCCACAAATACTTGCTTATTGTTCGGTGCTAATGCAGTGAAGAGGATACCCTAGCCAATGCTAACTTGATCCGTATCAACATTCGTAGCCCCATCTACACTGTTGGCGACGGAAACCATCTTGTTAAGAATTTGCTGACTGGGGACTGTGCCTTTTAAAACTACCGTACTGCCTGTCTGAGCGACCCAAAGCGTATTAATATCGTCTAAATTGGGGTCTTGATCAAAAGCCAAAGCCACTCGCTTGGCAAGACCACTTTGGTCGTATTCCCCATTTAATCCCACTCGTTCTGGGTCAATCTGCCCACCGCCACCACCGCTAGGGGCTTGATAGGAAGCTGACGGTGTAGCATTGACTTGAGCATTCTGAGGCTTTTCGAGTCCAAACAGTCTTTTTAACCAACCCATAAAGGTCTTATACTCCAAAAAAGCTTAGTTCGATTTATTATCAGATGTGAGTATAGTTGAGAACATCTGCCAATAAAAAGATTTAACGCTTTGCCGCCTCTAACTCTTTAGATATATCTGCTGGAGCATTTCCTACATAGACCAGAATCAGGTTTGGCAGTTTTATGGTGGTCAGTGGTCAATATAAAATGAAAAGTTAACACCTGTCGTGAGGCGGGTGCGTGTTGATTGAGCTAGTATCCCACCCCAGTCTTGTTTAAGCAATGAAACACACTCTTTCTGTTTTGGTCGAAGATGAAGCAGGTGTCCTTACCCGAATTGCTGGCCTATTTGCCCGCAGAGGCTTTAACATCGAGAGCCTTGCTGTTGGCCCAGCAGAACAGGTCGGCATCTCCCGGATTACGATGGTGGTAACTGGAGATGACCGAGTGATTGAGCAACTTACAAAGCAGCTCTACAAGCTCATTAATGTGCTGAAGGTACAAGACATTACGGATACGCCTTGCGTTGAGCGGGAGTTGATGTTGCTGAAAGTAAATGCAACTAGCTCCAATCGCTCAGAAGTTATTGAACTAACTCAGATTTTTCGCGCTCGTGTGGTAGACGTAGCCGAGGATTCACTCACACTGGAAGTGGTGGGAGACCCAGGAAAATTGGTTGCCATTGTGCAAGTGCTGCACAAGTTCGGTATCCGTGAAATTGCTCGTACTGGCAAGATTTCTCTGACACGGGAGTCGGGAGTAAATACAGAGTTTCTCAAGTCTTTGGAAGCAAAAGTTTAGCTGGCTGGGTGGCTTGTTAAATAGTTTTGAGTTTTAAGCTTTGAGTTTTGAGTTAATCGGCATTAATGAAACGGTGGAGATTTGATGGGGACGCTTCTAGGCCAGGTGCTATAGCAATACTTCAGTTAGCTTTTAGTAATTAGCTTACTGCCATACACCCAAAAGACTTCTTACTTTTTTCTCCTCCATGCCTAATTACAGGTGCTTCACAGCAAATGCGGAGTTATTAATTGAAAACTCATAACTCATAACTCATAACTGGAGCGAAGCGGTAAGTGGGGGCGATCGCGCAACGCGCAAATATCATTCATCACCCACTATCAGGACGATTTTCCCGGTCATTGACCCAGATTCTAGTAGCTGGTGGGCTGCTGCTGCCTCTTCTAGTGGGAATGTTTGGCTGATGTTGATTTTGAGTTTACCCCCATCAATCAAAAGCGCGCACTGCTCTAAAATTTTTGCTTGAGCTTGCTGTTCTTCCACTATCCCTTGCAGCATGGGTGTGAGCATCAGTTCCAAGCTGATCCGCAAGTTCCGCATTCGGGCAGTTTTCCAGTTAGTTTTGGCGTCTGGTTCCAGAATCGTGACGATATCGCCATACAGCTTCACGGCGGGGAAGGTTTGAGAAAAAATTTCACCGCCTACGGTGTCGAAGGCGAGGTCAACTCCCTTTTTTTCACTCCAGTCCAGGGTGGCTTTAACAAAGTCGGTTTGCTTGTAAAGGATAGGGTAGTCAGCACCCAACTGACGCACAAAATCAGCCTTTTCTTCAGAACTGACGGTAGTACAAACATCGGCACCTTGCAGTTTGGCGAGTTGGATGGCAACATGGCCGACGCCACCTGCACCAGCATGAATTAGTACCCGCTGCCCAGTTTCCAAGTGTCCCCTGTCGTAGAGAGATTCCCAAGCAGTGATTAAAACTAATGGGGCAGCGGCGGCTTCAGCAAAGGATAGTGAGGCGGGTTTACGGGCAACGAAACGCTCATCTACAACGATTAGTTCTGCATAGTTGCCGATATTTGCGCCCAGTCCGCCTTGGCAGAAGTACACTTCATCACCAATTTGAAACCGCTGGACGCCTGAACCGACGGCTTCGACGACGCCTGCACCGTCACAGCCTAAGATTGCAGGCATTTGGTCTGGATAAAAAGTGCCACGCGATCGCAGTTTGGTATCAATGGGGTTGATGCCTGCTGCATGGAGACGCACCAGGATTTCTGTATCTTTTTGAATGGTGGGGTCTGGCACTTCCTGAAGTTGCAGCACTTCCGGGTTGCCTGCTGCTGTCATTAAAACTGCTTTCATGTCTGTCGTTCTTGTCGCTAAAGCGAGGGGTTTTATCAGAACTGTACCGTAACAGGCAGTGCCCGATGAAATTCCCTTCCTTTGCAAAATCTGGTAGAACTGCTGGGATGCTCTGTGAAATGAGCAAAAGCTAGTATATGCAGCCTGTCGTCAGCCCCCTATTTTAAATACCGACTTGCATTCATATATAGAATATTGTCCTCCTTGTTTTTTTTTTCCACCTCACCCCCTACTGATGTCATTTTGCGTTTATCTGTTTATTATGAAGAATTGTTTCTGATTTTGGAGGCAAACTATGCGATTACTGTGGGGAGCGATCGTCAGCTTAGGGCTGTCGCTATCAGCACTGCCAGCTCAAGCACAGGTTGCCGATACCCAGGTAGGGACACTGGTGGAAGCGCTACGTCTTGCCGCACCCCAGACTGGCACCGAGAATGATGGACTCTACAGCGACTGGCAAATCCTACCCGCCAACATCCCCCGCTGGTCGAAACGATGTATCGGACGCGCCCTGACAATCACCGAATTTGAAGCTAGCCCAGCTACGGCGCGGGGAATACTAGTGTGTGTGATGCGCGATGTTCTCCGGGATCAGTATCGTGCCAGCGGCAACAATGAGTCTGTAGCCGTGCAACGCGCTGCCGCCTGGTGGATGACCGGCGACGCCACCCGTTACAACAGCAGCCAAACCGCACCCTATACCAAGAAAGTTCTGGGCTTTTACCAGCAGTTGCGTTCAAAACCCACCTCTACACCAGCTGCATCTACCCAGCCCAAGCCCACTTCTCCACCAGCTGCATCTACTCAGCCCAAACCCACCACTCCACCAGCTGTATCTACTCAGCCCAAACCCACCACTCCACCAGCTGTATCTACCCAGCCCAAACCCATCACTCAGTCACCCCCAAACCCGCCAGCCCAGCGCGTCGGGGATCAGCCAGCACAGGTTTCTGATGCCCAGGTAGGGGCACTGGTAGAAGCACTACGACAAGGTGCCCCAAAGACTGGTACCCAAAACGATGGACTCTACAGCGAGTGGCAAATCAAAGCAGACAACATTCCTCGGTGGTCGAAACAATGTATCGGACGCCCACTGACAACAGCGCAATTTGAATCCAGTCCTGTAACGGCGCGGCAAATATTGGTTTGCGTGATGCGCGACGTTCTCCAGGAACAGTATCGCGCCAGTGACAACAATGAGTCTGTAGCCGTGCAACGTGCTGCCGCCTGGTGGATGACTGGCGACGCCACCCGCTACAACAGCAACCAAACTGCATCCTATACCCAGAAAATTCTGGGCTTTTACCAGCAGTTGCGTTCCGATAAACCGGCTCAACCGACATTATTTCCCCATGTTTGAGCCAAAATTCAATTGCTACTTTCTTAGGTGCCCAAAGAATACCTTGTAAGCAAGCTTCCAAGAGCAGGGGAAGCAAGGGTTTGATGCCCGTGACATCTCCTACACCAACCTGAGTACAGGTATGGTGTAGGCTTCGCAACCAATCCGGAAGAGAGCTTAGGAGGCGTTGCGCTTTAAGAACCGGATGCCCCTCGGCTCTATTTTTTATGTTTATCGCTGCATTATGATCTCGGTCTAGACTGCACCCTCTTCGGAGGACAGTCATGCCGACGAATATACAGTTTTTTGGATACTTTCTCACCGCAATTGGAGCAGTCTTGTGAGGTGTTATGAGCGCTTACTGGGACAACCAACAGACCAGCATTTTACGCGCTATCGCTTCGCGAGGCTAACGCCAACGGCTTTGTTTGTTAATATCGACAGAAAGCTTGACCACCCAGCGTCCAGCACAGACTTAGCTAATCGGGTACGAGCAAGTCCTTTAACGTTCAACTCTTCATGAGCAACTACGTCATATTTTGACAGCAAATAGTTAGCTGTCTTGAAGTGAAAATCTTTTCGCTTATCTGCTACCCTCTGGTGTTGCTTCCCTAGTTGTTTGATTGCTTTGAGTCTACCGTTACTTCCCTTTTTACGGCGTGATACCCGTTTTTGAAGAACTCGTAGGCGTTTTTGAGCCTTACGGTAGTATTGGGGAATGGTAACAGTTTTCCCTTTAGAAGTTGTTAAAAACTCCTTTAGCCCAACATCAATTCCAGTAATTTTATCTGGGTTGAAGTCTGGTTTAATTTCAGGAACCGTATTGTCTTCTAGGGAAAGCGTCAGATAGTATCCGTCAGCTTTCTTAGTCACAGATGCGGTCTTGAGCTTAAATCCTAAGCCCTTCGGGCTGGCTTCGCCTACAGGGATAGGACGATGCAAAACAACCTTAACTTTCCCAAACATTGGTAAGTTAATCAGATTGCCTTGCAAGCATCCATCCTTCATTTGAGGATAAGTAAAAGTGCGATAGCGACTACGAGCCTTAAACCGAGTTCTGCCGCTACGATGACCGTTGCTATCACCCTTCAGGAAGCGGTCAAATGTTACTTTAACTCGCTTGACTACATCCTGTAGGACTTGAGAATATATTTCGCCGTACCAAGGATGAGTCTTCTTGAGTTGAGGCAACGTCTTTTCTGTGAATAGTAGTCAGGATTATCTCGCAGTTCTGGTAGGTGACAAACACTCTTGACAAGCGTTAACAGGAGAACGATTGCGCTCATACCAATCGAACCTATCAGCAAGCAAGTAATTGTACTGAGGGCCCAGCATTGATAGCCACCTATCAATCTCTGAGGCTTGCTGTTTTGTTGGACGTAATCGGTACTGATACGCTGTTCTAATTGCTTTTCCCTGTTCATCGACCTACACAACAGTATACTGTGTGGATGAACATTTGTCAGGACAAAATGAAAAATAAAAAGCTGGAAATTAGAATCACTGAATATGAGATGAAGCAACTAGAGCAAGAAGCCTGTAGGCGTGGCATGACCAAATCAGAATTAGTCAGAAGCCTGATTGCTCGTTTCCCATCGCCAGTTTAATTGGAAACCTCCGGCCCTACGGTTTCCCGCCTATCCATCCCACGCCATACCTGTACCCAAGTTGGCGTGGGATGGATAGGCGTTGAAGCTAAAAGTTGTGGGAAAATCGTAAATTGTAAATCTAAAATTTTCTCATAGAATCGCAATGCATCCCACACTTAAGCAAGCATTTGACCAAGGTCGCGCTCTCAAAGTAATCAGCGGTTTGAATAATTTCGACGTTCAGCACGTTGCCGCAATTATTAAGGCAGCCCATCGAGGCGGCGCTACGTTTGTGGATATTGCCGCCGATGCAGACTTGGTGCGCTTGGCTCGTCAGCTGACCAATTTACCTGTGTGTGTTTCCGCTGTGGAGCCAGCGCTGTTGGTAAAAGCTGTTGAAGCCGGTGCTGATTTAATTGAAATCGGCAACTTTGATAGTTTTTACGCTCAGGGACGGCGGTTTGAGGCAGAGGAAGTGTTAGCGCTGACCTACGAAACGCGGAGGCTCCTGCCCAATATCACCCTTTCTGTTACCGTTCCCCATATTTTAGAGCTAGACCAGCAAGTTCAGCTGGCAGAGGAACTAGTCAAAGCCGGTGCGGATATTATCCAAACTGAAGGAGGAACCAGCAGCACCCCATCTCACGCTGGGACGCTGGGACTGATTGAAAAAGCTGCCCCCACCCTAGCGGCAGCTTATTCTATTTCTCGTACAGTGTCGGTGCCTGTGCTGTGTGCTTCCGGCTTATCAACTGTGACGGTGCCAATGGCAATAGCCGCTGGTGCGGCTGGTGTTGGTGTGGGTTCTGCTATCAATAAACTTGATAGCGAAGTGGCAATGGTCGCCGCTGTCCGCAGCCTTGCGGAAGCGCTAGCTACTGTCAGCCGTCCGCGCATTCACGCATAGAGAAGTGTTAAGTTTTGAGTTTTGAGTTTTGAGTTTTGGATTAAAAACTCTCAGGACTTACGCACTCAGCTAGATCAGCAACGAGAAAATGAGATTTTTAGCCTATCCAACAACGCTTAGAACATCGAGATTTGGTTGCGTAAGTCCTAACTCTTTCTTTCACTCAAAACTTAACACTCGTAATTCTTTGAAGCTCTAGCCTTAACTCAAGCAATCCTTCAAGCTATAAGCCACCTGCTCCTGCTCCTCAAGGGAAAGTTCTGGGAACATGGGCAGGGACAAGACTTGATTGCAGGCTTGCTCCGCTACCGGCAGCTGACCGACTTGGTAGCCCAAATCCTTGTAGGCTGGCTGTAGGTGCAAAGGCAACGGATAGTAAACCATCGAACTGACGCCCACCTGTTGCAGCTGGCGGCGTAACTCGTCCCGATAGGAAGAAGGCGACTGGGTGTTGTGAGTTTGTCTACGCGACGCAGGCGTCGTCCCTACAACTTCTGAATTATCCTCTTGCCCGTTGCCTATTACCCGAATTGTGTATTGATTCCAGACGCTGCTACCTCCATCTAATTCTTGAGGCACGACCAACCCTGGAACTGGGTTGAGCAAGTGGTGGTAACGCTCTGCTGCTGCTCGGCGCTGGGCATTCCAGGTGTCGAGATGAGGCAGCTTGACTTCTAGAATTGCGGCTTGCAGGGCATCTAAGCGGCTATTGATGCCTGTTTCTTCGTGGCAATAGCGGCTCGTCATGCCGTGTTCTTTGAGCATGCGTATGGAGGCTGCGATCGCAGGATCTGATGTAGTACAAGCACCCCCATCGCCGCAAGCTCCCAAATTTTTAGTCGGAAAGAAACTAAAGCAGCCAATATGTCCAATACTACCCACCTTTTGCTTTGCCCACTCAGCGCCAGTTGCCTGGGCACAGTCTTCTATTACAGCTAGACTATGAGCCTGCGCGATCGCCATTACTGCGGTCATGTCTACCGGCTGCCCAAACAAGTGAACAGGCATTATCGCTTTGGTATGCTCTGTGATGGCTGCTTCAATCTGGTTGATGTCCAGGTTAAAGGTTTGGGGGTCAATATCAACGAAAACCGGCGTCGCACCTACCATACTGATCGCTTCAGCTGTAGCAATAAAGGTAAACGGCGTGGTAATCACCTCATCTCCCGACCCAATCTGTAAAGCTCGCAGGGCCAAATATAGAGCATCGGTTCCAGAATTACAGGCTACACATTCCGAGACGCCCATGTAAGCTGCAAACTGCTGCTCAAAGCTTTCAACTCTAGCTCCACCGATGTAACGACCAGAAGCCAGAACGTCGAGAACAGCAACACTTATGTCTTCACCGATAAGTTTATACTGCCGTGTCAGATCAAGGGGGGGAATGTTGTTCACTCGTGTAGACCCAAAATTTTTACTTAACATAAAATCAAATTTTGCCCACAAAGGGAATTAAAGTATCGCATTCCCTCATGAACTCAGAATGGCGAGGTTATGAAATTGTTTCAGATCGTCACTGATTACTTTCTTCCCCACGAACACCGGAGGTATTCTTCTACTGGAAAGTGATTGACACTCCCCGGCGTGAACGCACGGGGATTCTTTAATCTATGAGCCAACTTGCTGAGGCAGGATTGCTCCAACCAAAGTAGAGGTCGATTCTCCTAAAGCGTTGCTCATGTCTAGCATGAAGGTTCCCGTATGCCCTACGGTACCCAACCCTGATGCCAGGATATTTCTAGCCGCGTTGTGATCTCTATCCATCACGCATCCACACTTACAAACATGAGTGCGGGTGGACAAACTCTTTTTAACAATCACTCCGCAGTTAGAGCATTCTTGGCTTGTATAAGACGGGTTGACAGCGACAGTCGCTTTTCTGAATACTTTGGCAAAGTATTCAACCCAACACCTAAACTGATACCAAGACGCATCGTTAATTGACTTAGCTAGACAATGATTTTTCACCATATTCTTAATCCTCAAGTCTTCGTAGGCTATCAAGTCGTTAGACTGAACTACGCACCGTGCGAGTTTCACCGCATGGTCTTTACGTTGTCTACTTATCTTGAGGTGGCGTTTTCCTAAAATCTGTCTAGCTTTACGTCTGTTTTCTGAACCTTTAACCTTCCTCGATATTCGACGTTGAGAGCGCTTAAGAACTTTCTCGCCTTGACCAATAAATCGAGGATTTTCAACCGCCATCCCATTCGAGTCGGTATAGAAAGCATTCAATCCGACATCTAATCCTATAGCAACACCTGATGGCTCAACTACCTCTGTGCGTTCAACAGAAATACAAAACTGAACATAGTACCCGTCTGCACGTTTTACCAACCTCACCCTTTTTATTTGGCTGATTTGGTAGAAATGCAGGTTACGAGTACCTTTTAGCTTTAGTCTGCCAATCCCATTTTTATCTGTAAAAGTGATTGACTTGCGATCTTCGGCAAGCTTCCAGCCAGATGTTTTGTACTCGACAGAGCGACAGCCTTTTTGGAATTGAGGGCATCCTTTCTTTCCAAAAATACCTTTTTTGCAGTTTTCATAGAACCTAGAGATAGCAGACCACGCTCGTTCTGCCGCTGCTTGACGAGCCATTGAGTTTAGCTTGTTTGCAAATGGAAACTCTTTAGCAAGCAGGGCGCAATGTCTTGAAAGTTCAACCCATGACTTTGCTTGACCATCTATCCACAATCGAATAGCTTTGTTCCGAATGAACTTTGTTGTTCGGATAGCTTCATCAACAGCCTGGTATTGATTGGTCTTACCGTAGGTTTTGAACTCAAAGACTAGCATGGTTAACCTCTTATTATTATGATAGCATATTCATCATAAGAATAGGAGAAAGTAATAAAAAGCCGCCCGTCGATTGCGGGGCTTTAGACCCTAAATTTCTGGTAAGCTTGACGTTGCTGCCAAAGTTCTGTTAGGTGAGCGATCGCTTCTAATGGTTCCATGTTGTCCGTTTTGGAACGCAGTTCAATTACAAAGTCAGGGCACAATGGTGGGAAAGTATCTTGTTCTTCGGGGGTAAGCGCATCCCATCGCGCTTGACTCACCCAAGCAGCATCGGGAGAACGATTCGCACCGTTGGGAAGACGGAAGGCAGTAGAGGAGTTAAAAGCAACGCCAAGGTGAGTTTGACGGTTCCAAAACCAGAGTTGTCCTTCAATGTCAATGTTCTTTTTGCCAGTATTTCCCCCAATAGGTGGCATGATAATTAGTTCTCCTGTAGCGTTACGTTCAAGACACACCCCTCGGTTAGCGGCGGCGAGAAGTTCAAACTGTTCTTGGGTAACTTTGAGAGTTGGTGGAATGTTGATGGGAAGAGTGTTCATGGTTGCTAGTTATATGAAGTTTGCTCCCATTAAAGTTTCTTTCTATAGATAGATGTAGGTAACGGCAATTTCTTTATGGTGCGGACGACCCAGGTGCAAGATGTGAAATTTAGAGATTTTAAACCGCAGGTGTAGGCAGATAGATATTTCCCAGATCGGGATTTTTTTTGTTAACGATCGCGATCGCAAAACCTATGCTCAAAGGACTACTAACTTGGTCGATAAACACCACTAACAGAATGGCCAGCATTAATCTCAATTACCATATCTACCCAATTAGAATTCCCAGTTAAAGGTTTAATAAATAACTCCGGGTGCAGCGCTTTCCAAAAATAATTAACAAATTCCTCTATTTCTGAATCTGTCATTCCCGACTTTCCCGCAGCAATCATTTGGTGTTCCGCCTGAAGCCGCCACTGCAAAGAAAGGTGATAATCAACTGGGTACAGCACAATTAACCGATCTAACTTTTCCCATAGAGGTAAATAATCCTGCAAACGGATATTCATATCGCGGGCAAACAATCGATCTGCTGCCGTTAAAATCGGCGCTGGTGCGGTGTCCAAAGCAACTGGATCGATCGGGCGAACCCCAATGAACCACCCTTCAAATAGCACAATATCAACACCTTCCACTACCTCTGGCTGGGTTCTGTCTCCGGCACCTCCCCAAGCAGACTTATCAAAGCGAGGCACTTCAATTGCTGCGATTTGGTTGGGTTGGCGCAGCCGATCCAGTACAGTTAAACCAAGTTGAATGTCGTGAGTTCCCGGTGGTCCACGCCAGATTAACCGGGGATCTTCCTTTATTAAAGAAAGTCGTTCCGCATAAGTTTTATACAGATCATCCAAAGAAAGGCAAAGAGCATGGTATCCCAAGTGCTTAAGAATTAATCTCAGGATAGCTGCCAAGGTGCTTTTACCAGTTCCCTGTACCCCTAAAATTCCCTGAATGAAAGGATGTCCCAGCTGTTGTCGGTACTGTGCCAACTGCATTGCTAAAGGAAGCCACAAATTCCAGAGAGTTTCTAATGTAAAAGATGAACCATGTAGGATTGAGGATGAAACGAGGGTGGGATAGATAGAGCAAAACAGGTGCGATCGCTCCCGCACAACCTCATCCACATTTCCCTGTGTAATGCCAAAAGCGAGCGATCTAGGTTGATCTGCAAGTGCTAACTTTGCTAGCTGTTGTAACTCTTGTGCTGTTGGCGTTTGTCCTGCCGTCCAGCCTTCGAGTATTTGGCTCAACGATACATTCGGTTGCGACATTATCACTTAAGAGCCAAGTTTGAAAGCTTCCACAAACATACTGTAAGTTAAGCCAATTTTCAGCGAGTTCAATACTTCTGTGAACAACGATCGCCTAGAGGCAGCTTCAGCAGACACAGCTTGTCGTCGGTTCCTGCCATAAACAAACCGACTGACAACTTCTGTGAATAAAACCAAAACCCCAGCACCAACCACGTCCCATTCAGCCGTTTGTCCCGATGTAGTAGGAATGGCTGTTCCTAGGAAGACGCCTAAAAGCAGGCTAATCAAAACTAGCGATACGCGCCGCCAGGGATTGCTAAACCATTGCCCCAGCTGCCTAAGAATAACATCGACAAGATTATTCAGACGGGTATTCTGCATTGAGAAATTCGACTCCAAACCAGGAAGTTTCGTAAGCCTATAGCCGCAAAATGAGGAAAATATTTAGTTGAGAGGCATTAAGCTACGATTGTATCAACCTAAAATCTCTCATCCATTGTTGTTAGGTTTCAATATTAGACGGCTGGTGACTTCAACCCAACCTCCACTACTGGCACAACACGCGGGTACAGCACGTCATAGCTGGAATTGGGGAACTGCTCAACTGTGCTGGAGTCATCAAAAGTATTAGCAACAATAGGCGCTACGTTGCCGACTACGCCATACTAGCGAAGAGCAACACAAAGAGCGATACGGGCTACGCCCACGCCTTGGCGCAGCCTGTCCGTAGGACGCAAGCGCGATACGTTGCTCCGCAACACGCTACGCGATCGCATTTCCAGCTAAATTTAAGGTCTGGAAACACGCCTTTCGAGGTGGCAATAACTTAATAAAGTATTTGAGTGGCATGAAGTTTAGGGTTAATCACGCGGTTAAACATTGGCTGACACTTTGGGACAAGGAGCCAAGGATAGCCTGGACACTATCAATTTTATGGCTGCTACTAATTAGCTGGCTAGCTTTTTTGTGGAATTTGGGCAGTACGGGTTTGGTTGACGAAACTGAGCCGCTGTTCGCTGAAGCTTCTCGCCAAATGACTGTTACCGGCGACTGGATTACTCCTTACTTTAACGGTAAGACTCGTTTCGATAAACCAGCGTTAATCTACTGGTGTCAGGCGATCGCCTATAAGCTTATCGGCGTTAATGAATGGGCAGTGCGACTGCCTTCTGCTCTGGCGGCGATCGCTCTAACTGTGTTGGGCTTCTATACACTGCGCTATTTTGGGTTTCCCCGTCCTAGTACCGCTCAGTTAGACGATTTGGGCAAAGATGACCACGCTAAAATCTACAATCGAGAGCGCCAGATGTGGTTATCTGCCTGGATTGGTGCTGCCCTGATTGCTCTGAATCCTGAAACTATAGCCTGGGCACGTGTCGGCGTCTCAGATATGCTGCTGAGTGGCTGTATGGGTTCAGCGTTGCTGGCCTTTTTTCTCGGATATGCCCAGGGAGGCGAGGGGGCAGGGGAGAATGTAGATCCTAATTCTCCTGAGCGCCTCAGAGCCTCTTCAGCTTGGTATTTGGTATTTTACGTTTTGGTTGGCTTGGCGGTGCTTACCAAAGGCCCAGTGGGAATTGTGTTGCCAGTGCTGATTATTGCTGCTTTTCTACTTTATTTAGGTAAATTTAGAGAAGTATTACGGGAAATGCGACCTGTAAGGGGTCTATTGATTGTTGCCGCGATCGCCCTACCCTGGTATGTCTTAGTGGCTTTCGCTAATGGGGAAGCATATATAAACTCATTTTTTGGCTATCACAATCTAGAACGCTTTACCGGCGTCGTCAATGGTCACAGGGCACCTTGGTATTTCTACTTTCTAGTCGTATTACTTGGTTTTGCGCCTTGGTCTATTTACTTGCCAGTAGCGATACAAAGGCTGCGATTTTGGCAGCAAAATTCCTGGCGTGATCAACCTAGATCAACTCATCTTGGTTTGTTTGCCCTGTTCTGGTTTGCTGGCGTCTTTGGCTTCTTCACCATTGCTGTTACCAAACTTCCTAGCTATGTACTGCCATTAATGCCAGCTGCGGCTATCCTTCTAGCGCTATTGTTTAGTTCTGAGTTTTTCAACAACTCAAAGCTGAAAACTCAAAACTCAAAACTCCTTTTACTAAGTGGCATTTTTAATGTCCTATTCTTGTTACTAATTGCTGGTGCTTTCTTATACATACCCCAAGTTCTGGGATATGACCCCGCTGTTCCCAATTTGCGGCCTCTGGTGCAACAGTCTGGTTTACCGCTCAAGGGAAGCCTGATCTGGGGATTAACAGCAGTTGCGGCAACTTTGTTGCTCATAAAAAGCCAATGGCGTTGGCTTTGGAGTGTAAATCTAATTGGGTTTGTGGCTTTTGTCATTTTTGTGATCACACCCGCTTACTTCCTGATGGATCAAGCGCGTCAGCTACCCTTGCGGCAATTATCTGCGATCGCCGCTCAGGTGGCACAACCCGGTGAAGAATTAATCATGATTGGCTTCACCAAGCCAAGCGTTGCATTTTATACAAAGCGCTACGTAAATTATTTTGACCAGGCTCCGGATGCAATGAAGTATATCAAAGCGATCGCCACCACCGATCTCAATCCACCGACGTCGTTGATTTTGAGCAAGCCGAAAATCTTGCCGGAAGCAGGACTGCAACCCAACGAATACCGGAATTTAGGGCAAGTCGGAGCCTATCAACTCAGCCGGGTTCCTAAACAAGTTATCGCCCGCACTCAATTATCCAAACAACGATAACAGGACGTAGAACCTATCCCAAAAATCCGCTTATGGTCGAGTAAGTAGAGACACCCTACCAGGGCGTCTCTACTATCTGTGCCTAGGGGTGATGTCGATTGTCAAGAGGCATTATAGCCACTGCTATATCTGTGTTCATCTGTGTTTATCTGTGGTTAAAAATATCTTAAAACCACTTTTCGGATAGGCTCTTAATGCTACCCCTACCCCTCTATTTATCACCCTTAACCCACAGCGTTCGATCGATTAAGTCTAATAACTCTGTCATTGACTGCGAATGCGTCCTTAGAACCTGGGTGCAAACTGCCTTGAGATCTGACTCGATCTTGTTAGCGTATTGCGAGTCATCGGCATCAAGTTGACGATCCAGCACCAGAATCGGCGGCAATGCCTGAAGTTTAGCCAAAGAAGTTAGTGCCTTCATCAGTTCGGGATGAGGCTGCATATCCCCTAAATGAATTAAAAGTAAGTCAACGCTTTGATGTTCAATTTGACTGCTTACTTCCGCCCAAGAGTCGGCAAGTAAACTTCTGAATCCCGCTGTTTGCAGATACGGAATCAACGCCTGAAGCCACTCAGGGGAAGGATGTAGGGCGTACTTTGTCAGGGGTTCCATCGGCGCGATCGCGCTGTGGCGCAGCCTAGGAGAGGGTAGGGATTGATTAATGTCACTTGCCTCTTGCGAAGCAGGTGCCGACAAATCCGATAGTGTGGCTACATCCACTACTAAAATTCTCGGCTTCCAGCCCCTAGAAGCGGCAACTTGAATCACCTGCAATAAAGCGTCGTTTGATTGCTTTTGATCCGATACTAAATACGGAAAGACGCAAAGCCCAGCCACTTGATTTGCCGCCTGAGTGGTTTGGCGATCCAGCGTAACTAGCGGTCGAGAAGCCAGACTGGTATGTTGGCTGAGTTGTTGGAGGTAGGCAATCGGATCGCTTTGATCAATGTTATCGAGTAAGACGACATCTGGATGCCAAACACGGGCTAGTAGTTCTGCCTGATCTAGATCGTCGGCTTCTAGAACCCGGTAATTAAGTTCGGAGTGAGGCCAGAGGTCTAGCCCTGTAAAGCAGGCAGTTTCTGGCTCCATGCCTATTCCCTCATAAGGAGTGAGGCGTAGAATTATCAGAGGGTTGGGATCGCTTGACTTCTGCTTTATTAATTGACCTAGGCTTTGTCGTAATGCCGAAGCCTCTACAGGCAGGCTTAAAAAGTCGTCAGCCTGTTGTTTAAAAGCAGTTTCTTTTTCTGCACTCGAACCAGTCACCAAGATCGGAATGTGCTGTGTTTGAGCATCAGATTTTAGCAGAGTCAAAACATCCCAGCCAGAAAGCAGCGGCAGAAATAGATTTAGCAATATAGCCCTAGGCTGCAATCGGCGGGCCTTTTCTATCGCCTCCGTACCCGATCGCGCGATCGCCACTTGATAGCCAAAATTCCTCAGCTGTTCGCTTAAATTTTCGATGTAACTGGGTACAGCCTCAACAATCAATACCAATTGGTTATTAAATTGGGAATTTGGAACCTGGGATTTTGAATCATTAAATGACTCGTTCAATTCCAGAGATTCTGATTTTTCACTCCTCAACCCTAATCCCAAATCTAAAATCGGAAATCGAAAATTAGATGGGGGATTGGGAGGCAGTAGCAGGGTAAACTCGCTTCCCTGACCAACTTTGGAGATAAATGAGACATCTCCACCGTGCAGACGAGCAAGGTGTTGGGTTAAAACCAACCCTAGACCAGTTCCCTCAAAGCGGCGGGTAAGAGGATTTTCCAGCTGCTGGAATTTCTGAAAGATTAAGTGCTGCTTTTGGGGGGGGATGCCAATACCCGTGTCCCAAACAGTAAAGGTAATCCAACCTTCCCAATGACTAACTTTTAGACCAATTTGACCATCGGCGTCTGTAAACTTAATGGCATTGGAAAGCAGGTGGACTAACATCTGCCGCAGGCGCAATTCATCCGCCACCAACATCTCTAAACCTGGTTCAATTTCCAGAGTAAATTGGCTTTCCAAAGAGGATTCTTTCCCCGGTTTGTCTTTTGCCAAGAGTTCCTGCGCCTGTATATGGGCGCGATCGCACACCGCAGAAATATTCACAGGTTCCAGCGCCAGTTCCAGCTGACCTGTCTCCATGCGAGTTAAATCTAGAATGTTGTTGACCACCGTCATCAGCTGACGCCCGCTCTGATATATCATTTGGGCGTAGTGTGTCTGACGTTCATTCATTTCCCCCAGTAGCCCATCTTTCAATAGGCTTGACAGACCAAGAACAGTTGTCAGAGGTGTCTTGAGTTCGTGACTAATACAAGCTAAAAATTCATCCTTTAATCGGTTGAGTTGCACTAAATCCGCATTTTTCGCCGCCAGTTCCTTCGCCACCTGCTGCTGCTCTGTAACGTCGCTTGCCATCACCAAGCACAACTCATGTGATTTGGGATTTGGGATATGGCTAGAGGATTTTGGACTATCCCCACTATTGTTGGCAAAGCCAGCGCTTTGTGCATAGGCGGGTGCTTGGCAATTTTGCAAGGGATATTTCTCCCCCAGCTCCTCTCCTGCTAAAGGAGGGGAGTGTCGTGACGCGCAATTTCTTTCCTCTATCCCCGTGTAAGGAAGGGGGTTTGGGGAGCCTAGGTGAGTCTTATCCGAGCAGTCTTGGGGTGCTTCTCCGTTGCCTATGAACTGGGAAAATGGAATTTTGACGAACTGCCAGATGCGCTCTTGACTTTTCTTCCTTTGTTGTGACGTCCCTGCCAACGTTTCGCAGCTATCTGGGAGACCTTGAGCTTTAAAGGCTATTGCCGCTGACGACATAACTTGGTTTTCAGTGGAGACGTCGCCTGGAAGGTTTCTATACCAGATATCTGTGGTATTAATCGAGGAGTAGCTCGGTCGGTATGCCTCAGCAAACAGCTCGCAGTGCCCGGAGTGGGAATCTTCAACTGCGAATTGCCCTTGCGGCTGGGGGGATAGGGATTCTAACAAGGCTGCTGCCCCACAAGCGCCCCCATCTGAACCTGGGGACGACCCAATGTGCTGACGCCAGGTAAGATTTTGAGCCAAAACTTGCCCAGAACTCGTTTGTAACATCAGAGGTAAAGGCAGTTGTTCCAAAAGTTGGCTTAGGGGCTTAAGGGCAATCTGCTGTGGTTCGCGATCTGCACCACTAGCGTCTGCTGCTGAATGCCGAGCCACCTCTGTAATTCGTGTCAGGTATTTCAACAGCAGCCAAATATTCAGGAGTCCCAGAAACTTTCCATCTGCATCGACTAAAGCCCAGCTCTGACCAGTCACTGAATTTAGCTGGTTTTGCAGCTGAGGCCAGAATTCGCTCAAGGTGAGATGGGCAGGCAAGGTTGTTAGGGGTTCAATAAAAGGATTAAGTATGTAGGGCGTATCTTGAAGGGTGCCCTGTAACCCTTCCTGCTTCTTGCATAATCGCTTCGGTAGGGTAGGGTAGGATAAGTTATCAATTGGGTGTTCATTCACCTTTTCGCCTGACCCTTTCATCCTGCCGATGAGGTAAGGCATGAGGTGTCGTAGATATACCAATCCCACAGGGTGATGCTCCTGGCTCACTATCACCAAGCGATCGCACTGACCCTGGCTAAAAATCTCTAGCGCTGCCTCTAAACCCGTATCCTCGTATAAAACGGGCACTGGCTCTATAAATTCTTTTAAACTGGGCGTTGATATTAGCATGAGAAACCTGACTGGGGAAGAGGAAAGCAAGCCTGGGTCAGCAGATAGCACGAAAACATCTTTGAGGAGGAACATTCCAACCGTAAGGGAGCGATACGTTACCAGAGCAAAACGAAGACTGGCATAATTGCGATCGCCTCTCCTGAGGAGCTGAGGGGGCACCACGTTCCCTAAGAACTCAAAGATGAGTTAAAAAACTTGAGAGCGCAGCTTCCTCTCTTCAAATCTAAGTACAGCTTAATTATCGATCGGGAAAAGGGATATATATATATAAGCCATTACAAGTAATTAAAATTATTAGAATGC